>CAYXHC010000054.1:0-12780 GCA_964464905.1 uncultured Lachnospiraceae bacterium | reverse complement strand
TCGATGGGCATGCCGTGGTTATCCCAGCCGGGAGTAAAGGGCACGCGGTATCCCTCCATAGACTTGGACTTATTGATAAAGTCCTTGAGGATCTTATTGAGGGCGGTACCCATGTGGATGTTTCCGTTTGAGAAGGGAGGGCCGTCGTGAAGCACGAAATCAGGCTTGCCCTCGTTTACTGCAAGCATCTTATTATAAAGATCAATGCTCTGCCAGTATTCGAGCATTTTGGGTTCTCTTTCGGGAAGATTTGCTCTCATCGAAAACTCTGTTTTCGGAAGATTTAAGGTATTCGTGTAATCCTTTGCCATAGCTTTATATCTGTTTCTCCTTAAAGGTCGTTTATGTCATTTTTCGTGGGGACAGTTTCGATCTTGCTCTGCGTGTCTCCGAAAAAGTAATTGAATTCGTCGTAATCCTGAATTTTGAAGCTGTCGTCCTCGGACACGGCGCTTTCCGCCCCGCCGAACTTTTCCTTCAGCGCGGAAAGAAGCGCATCCGCTTCGGATGCCTCGTTCTCGGCTTTGCCTGCCGCCGCACGCTTAACTGCTGTGATTCGGAAAAATCGCTTTTTATATGAGGGAGCGGACGCCTCGGATGCGATATTCTCAGAGGCATCGGGCACTTCTGCTTCGCTGAGCACTTCGGGCATCGTGATCTCCGCAGGCTCGGATGAGATCTCCTGTTCGCTGTAAACTTCTATTTCCGGTTCCCTGAACTCATCGGGAACAACAAACATAAAGTCTTCGTCTGCGCCATCGTCGGGGTCGATGAAATCAAGCAAAGCATCAATATCAGTCTCTTCTGCAGGCTCTGCAGCCACCGCTTCGGGTTCTGCTTCCGCCTCTGCGGTCTCGGGAATATCAATACCAAGCTGCTCAGGTTCTTCCCCGGCACCGATCATAGCTTCGATCTCACCCCAAAGATTCTCGTCAAAACCTTCGGTCGCCGTTTCCTCGGGAGTTTCCGCCGCATCGGAAGGCACGATTTCTTCGGAAGCCACCGTTTCGTCCGCGCTCTCTGCGTCGATCTCTTCAAGCTCATCGATCTCGTCAATATCAAGAAGCTCGTCAAATTCCTGAAGCTCATCTATCTCTTCAGTCTCCTCAAGCTCCTCTATAGGCTCAAGCTCATCAAGCTCGACAAGCTCGTCGATCTCGTCGGCCCCTTCCGTGTCCGGAGCGGGTTCGTTTTCGGTCCCCGTTTCCTCCGGTACCTCAGCAACGATCTCAATGACTTCACCATCCGCGAACCGGTCGATCAATTCTTCCGTTTCTGCTTCCGTACGTGAGTCGGCGGACTCTGCTTCTGCAGAAGCTTCCTCTCCGGAAAGGAGGGCAAGAACAGCCACAAGCTCATCCTTGATTTTTGCGACCTCATCTCTGACCTTCGCTTTTTCGCTACCAAAGCCATCGCAGACTTCGGGCGCAGGCGCAGCCGATTTTATCTCCTCAGCTTCCTTGTTCTGGTATTCATCGAGACGTGCGCAAGCTCTGTCAAGCTTGCGTGAAAGCTCGTCGTTCTCGCGAAGCAACCGTTCAAAATGAACGGCAACGGACTCGAGATACGACTTGACCTCGCCGCGTGCATATCCGTTTATCGCGTGTGAGAATTCTTTTTTCCTTATCTCGTGAGGCAAAAGCATATCCTTCTCCAATCATAATAACAAAATCAAATGTATTTTTCTGCCGAAAGGCGCAGCCTGCCGCGTTTCGTTTCGCCATCCTGACCAACGATGCGGAATTTTCCCTTTCCGCGTACGGAAAGGATGCTTCCGGGTGCCACTGTGGCATCGGGTTTATATAAGGTCTCGTAATCGAGCTCGCAGAGACCCGCGCGCAAAAGCTCCTTTGCATGCTCTCGGGAACAGTTCGTCAACGCTGCGATAACGCAGTCCGCCCTCATGGACGCAACGGTGTCTGTGACCGTTTCCGTGCGCTTTTGCGGATAAAAATCAGACGGCAGCGACGTTTTCATTATTTTGACCGCGTCTTTACCGACGCGGGTAAGGTTCGTAACTATATAGTCTGCAATAAGGGAATCGCAGAAGATGTAGGCGTCGTTGTCGCAGGCGGCGATATCGCCAATACAGCCGCGCTTTATGCCAAGCGCAAGGACGGACCCCATAAAGTCTCTATGGGAAAGTGTTTTATAGCCGCTTCCCTTCACGAAGAGCACCGCCACGTTCTCAGCGGCAAACTCCGCCGCTACCTGCCATATCGCATCCTCGTCCGCGGGGGAAACGTCGTATAAAGCGTAGTCGGGAAGACAAACAAGTCGCGCTCGTTCCGCTTCCCTGTAGCCTCCGTAAAAAGCAAAACGCCCGCGATAGCCGGCGCTCGTGAGAATAGACGAGGCCCGATACATTTCGCGGGGGTTATAGAATTCGCTTACCGAGATCTCACCCCTGTCTGCGCTGACCATGAGCTCAAGCACTCGTGCACGGAAAAGCTCACGTTCTCCGTCGTTATATTGTTCTTTCATAATTCTAAAAAGCCAAAAGGATCGCTTCGACTGCGCTGAGGAGCAGAAGCGAAACGACTAAGGACAGATCGACCGGCATAGAGGCAAAAACCGGAATACGGCTGATGACTGATCGCGAAAAGGCGACCAAAGGCTCTGTCACCGTGAAAACGAAACTGACGATAGGACCGTCCTCGTCCACGGGGAGGAAGGGCAGCAGGGCACGGGCTATAAGAAGATATGTATAAACGCTGATCAAGAGCCGTGCGATCGCCCCAAGAAATTCTACCAACACAAGCAATGCGCTTTTCTCCGAAAAAAATCACAAGAAAAATGCCGTATCCGTATTATTCGGGATACGGCATTTTACCGTTGATACCGAGTTTATTTCAATAGCCGTAAGAGGTATCTGCTTCGTCCTCTTCTTCAACTACGGGAGCAGACGTCTGCGCCTTGCGCTGTTCGCGGAGAGATTCGCCGCTGACGTCAACGTTGCTGGGGGTAATGATGTATGCGTTGTTTGCTATTCTCTTGAGAGAACCGTCGATAGAGTATGCTACGCCGGAAAGGAAGTCGATAAGACGGCGAGCGGTCTCTTTGTTCGTTGCTTCAAGATTGAGAACGACGGTGCGCTGGCTGAGAAGGTGATCTGCAATCTGAGAAACATTTGCAAAGCTGTCGGGACGGATGACCTTCATCTGAAGCGCGGAGCCGCCGATGTTTATGCCGCCCGAGAACGCGGGAGCCGCGGGAGCAGCAGGCTGCTGATAGCCGCTGTTGCCGTACTGATTCCCGGAATTGTATCCGTACTGACCTGCAGGCTGTACGGGCTGCTGTGCAGACTGAGTCTCAGGCTCAGAGATGTATCCGTCGCTGAAATCATCGGTGTAGTATTCGTCGTCGTAGCCGTTATCGTCGTATTCATCTGCACCGGCAAGCTTCTTTATTTTATCCATGAATCCCATTTTAGTATTCCTCCGAATATAAATCTTTTTACTTAGATCAGCAACGAGCCTCGCTTCTTCAGGCGGTGGGTGTAGGTACGCTTCGTGCTCCGAAGAGTGCACTTCCGATCCGCACGGCTGTCGCTCCCACGGAGGCAGCCTCGCGATAACTGTCGCTCATTCCCATTGATAATACGGGTTCTATTATATTATGCTTGTTTTTCGACAAAAAGTCAACAAAGATTAGGTAAGTTTCTTCAAAATATTTTAAATAATCTTCTTTCTTGTCGCATTTCGGCGCCATCGTCATCAATCCGCGCAGGGAAACTCCGGGGATATCGGCGATCTTTGCGGCGGCAAGCTCCACCTCCTCCGGAAGAAAGCCGCCCTTTGCGTGCTCACGTCCGATATTGACCTCAAGAAGGATATCCATCGTTCTACCGATGGCCATTGATCTTTTTCCTATCTCCTCTGCGAGCGAGACGGAATCCACGGAATGTATCATTGACACCTTATCGACTATATATTTGACCTTGTTTTTCTGCAGAGTGCCGATAAAATGAAGCTTCAGCGACTTATCCAAAAGATCGTATTTCGACAAAAGCTCCTGTACTCTGTTTTCGCCTATCTCCGAAAGTCCCAGCTCTCGGGCAGCATAATTAATAACCTCCGCCGGCACCGTTTTTGTTGCCGCAATAAGCGTGGGCACACGTCCGGCAGGAGAGGACGACGACGCTCTTTCAAGCTCGGCCCTCACGCGGTCGAAATTTTCTTTTATTACAGCGGTGTCATATCCGCAAAGGCATTCTTTTTTCATATATGCGTCTCCCGATTTATGAAAAATATCAATTTGATACGATCTTTCCGTCGTACATCCCCTTTGCGGAAACGACCACAAGATCGTAAAGCGTAAGAAACGGAACGTTTTCGTATTCCTTCAGAGGCTCTGTTTCAGGCTCCGTGAGAAGCGGAAAATCCACATATCCGTCATCAGTTTCCGACGTTTCCTCGGGACGGCAAAGAACGTAGCCGTCACGGGTGAGGATAGGGTCTATACGTCTGAAAACGACAGTATTTCCGTAGAGGACGTACACTCCCTCCACGGCGTCCTCGCCGTAATAAACGACGCGGACTGCCGAAAGCGGCACTCTGTATCCCTCGTAGGTTCTGACCCTGATGGTGACGGGTTGAAGTCTCGTATATTCAAAGTTCTCAGGCATATTCTGAGAGGTGAAGATGAGAAAGGCGTCCTCTGTTGCGGCAGATTCGTCTGCAACTACCGAATAAAGCATCATCGTCACCGTTTGTCCGTCGGCGCCAAAGTCGATATCATAACTCCCACCAACGGTAAAATACGCCGCTGAAGCCTCGTCCGTAGGCATGGCAACGTACCACTTATAGTCGTATACGATCTTTCCCGTCTCCTTACCCGTAAGAGGCTCCGGGAGCTTCTCCGTCATAGCCCGCAGGTCATCAAGGGTGAGCGATTCGATATCTTCAAAGGCAAAGCCTCTCTCGTAGCCGTCAACCGTGTGAAAATAATACGCGCTGGCGTCACTCTTCACCGTTTCCGCAACGTCGGAAAGAGACGCCACCACGCTTTCGCGTTCGGATCTCAGAGCCGCAAGCTCGGAGGCGTAGCTTTCAACCTGACCCGTTATGATCTTTCGGAGATTCATCAAAAGCAATATCTCGTCGGCGATGGCGGCAGCGGACGACATGTCGTTTTCCGCCGACTCTCCCCTTGCCGCAAGAACGAGCTCCGCTATCTCCTTATCTATTCTGTTTACGTCGGATGCGGAGAGGTATTTTGCTCTTGATTCCACCTCTTCGAGCACCTTTATACGTCTGTCGATCTCGTCGATGCGCTCGCGCTGATCTCCGGCGCTGCTTCTGTAAACGTCGGCAAGCTCATCACCCACCGCCACCTTCGCTCCGTCGGAGACGAGATAATTAGCCACCCCCGCAGCAGACGAGTACAGTACCTTCTCCTGTCGGAGTATATACGCTTCTCCCGACACGACCTCGTCGAAGGAATCGAGGTACGCAGGCTGGGTATCAACGCCGGAGGAAAGATCCGAGACAAGATGATATCCAACGTATATCATCACGGTAACGGCAATAAGGGAGATAACCACGTATACAAATACTTGTTTCAGATAATCTCTGTCCACGTTATTCCTCCGTTTCCGTCGTTTTTTTCATGTCCGCACCAATCAGGTCAAGCGCGCGGGCAAGAAGCTCGTCCTCGGACTCCTTTCCGAGATAGAGGTCGTCCACCGCGAGCCACCTGATATAATCTTTGGCATAAAACCATGTTCCCTGCCGCTTTGCATATCGGCAGGTTGCGTAATATAGACGTTCGATGGATTCATCAAGCGTCTCCTCGCCCTTGATATAGGGAAGGATCTCTTTATATCCTATCGCCTGCGCCGCCGTGGTGCCGGGTTCAAGGGCACCGGCGCGGAAAAGACGCTCCGTTTCCTCTACAAGCCCCGCCTCCGCCATTTTACGGCACCGCTCACCGATACGTTTTCTGTGAAGTTCTCTATCCTCAAAGCGAAGACCTATCACGGTCACGTCACCCCGGAGATCGCCACGGGATTTCGCATCCCATTCGGTCTTTGTCTTGCCCGTCGTTTCGTAAACGGAAAGGGCGCGCATAACGCGGCGCACGTTATTGGGGTGTATCCCCTCCGCCGCTTTGGGGTCAACGGACTTCAGCCTTTCGTGAAGGGCAAGGGCGCCGTTTTCGGAAAGATAAGTCTCCAGCTCCGCCTTCGCTGCTACGAGCTGCTCGTTATCCATGTCGGGACTGTATTTGTTATCGTAAAGGACGGCGTCGAGATAAAGTCCCGTACCTCCGCAAAGAACGGCAGTACGTCCACGCGCCTCAATGTCCGCCATCACTCGCTTTGCATCCGCTGCGTAATCGGCAACGGAATAGGGCGCGTTCGGCTCTATGATATCTATCATCCTGTGGGGCACGCCGCACATCTCAGCCGCCGTTGCCTTGGCTGTGCCAACGTCCATTCCGCGGTATATCTGCATTGAATCAAAGGATACAACCTCGCCCGAAAGCTTTTGGGCGATAAGCACCGCCAGACGGGACTTTCCCGTTGCGGTGGCGCCGCATACGGCTATTTTTGCTTTATGTTTCATTCTGCACTTTATTCTATCAGCATCGCATCTCCGAAGGAGAAGAATCTGTATTTTTCCCTCACCGCCGTTTCGTATGCATTCATCACGTTTTCTTTACCCGCAAGGGCGGAGACGAGCATAATGAGAGTCGATTCGGGAAGGTGGAAGTTCGTTATCAGCGCATCGGTTGCGCGGAATTTATAGCCGGGATATATGAAGATGCCCGTGTCCGCCTCCATTGGAACTATGAGTCCGTTTTCATCCGCTGCGGATTCAAGAGTACGGCAGGACGTGGTGCCAACGCAAACCGTTCTGCCGCCACGAGCTCTTCTGGAATTGATGATATTCGCCGCCTCCTCAGTGACGGTGATAAATTCCGTGTGCATCTCGTGGTCCGCGATCTTATCCTCCTTCACGGGACGGAAAGTGCCGAGTCCTACGTGAAGCATAACGCGGACGAATTTTACGTCCTTCGCCTCCAGTCTCGCCATAAGCTCCGGGGTGAAGTGAAGTCCAGCCGTGGGAGCCGCCGCCGAGCCGGCATCGCGGGCATAGACCGTCTGATATCGGTCGCGGTCCTCGAGCTTTTCGGTTATGTAAGGGGGCAGGGGCATAACGCCGATCTCATCGAGAAGGGCGAAGATATCGGTGTATTTTTCACGGTCGAAGTCGAAGTCAATTATTCTGCAGCCGTCCTCGATTATGTCTCTCACAGTGGCGGTAAGCTCACCGCCGCCGAATGAGAGGTGAGCACCCGGTCTTGCTCTTTTACCCGGCTTAACGAGAGATTCCCAGGAATTCTCACCCCGTCGGCGCAGAAGCAGAAGCTCCACGTCTCCGCCGGCGCCGTCGGTACGCTTTCCGAAAAGACGCGCCGCGATAACCTTTGAATCGTTTATAACGAGTGTGTCGCCGGGGTTAAGAAAATCGATTATGTCCGAGAAAACGTGATGAGACACGTCTCCCGTTTCCTTTGAAAGGCGAAGGAGCCTTGAGGAATCACGGGGATACACGGGTGTCTGCGCGATGAGCTCGGGCGGAAGCTCGTAGTAAAAATCACTTCTTTTAAGCTCCGTTTCGGGGAGCGTGTTTTTTATCGTTGCCATTTATAATATCGACCTTTCGGTGGTGTTTTTCTTATTACGAGAAGCCGCCCTGCCGCATATAATGAAAACGGTATCCGTTTTTCACGGCACAGTATCGGCTATTATACTATTATAATACATCTGCCGAATAATTTCAACATCTTGTTTTTGGAGGCAAAGCTATATGAGCGGCACAAAAAAACTTATATTCCGCGGCGCGGCGACCGCTGTGATCACCCCCTTCTCGTCGGGAGAGATCGACCTATGTGCAATGGCGAGCATAACGCGCCGGCAGCTTGACGGCGGCGTGGGCGCCATCGTTGTTTGCGGAACCACCGGGGAAGCACCCACGCTTACTTCAGCGGAAAAGGCGAGTCTCATCTACACGGCGGCAAAAGAGGCGGCAGGACGCATACCGGTTATCGCAGGGGTCGGCTCAAACAATACCGCAGCCGTTTTGAAGGCTGTCCGTGACGCGGCGGCTTCGGGTGCAGACGCGGTGATGACTGTGACCCCATACTACAACAAGCCAACCGAGGAGGGGATTATCGCCCATTTCACCGCCGTCGCCGATGCATCTCCCGTTCCCGTTATCATCTATAACGTTCCCTCGCGGACGGGAGTGACCGTTACTCCAAAGGCGTGCCGCGTCCTTGCCCGTCACGAAAACGTGGCAGGATTGAAGGAGGCGTCAGGCACTCTATCGCTTATCTCTTTTTGCGTCTCGGAGCTGAAGGGGTCTCTCCCTGTGTACGTTGGCTGCGATGAGCTGACGCTTCCCGCCCTCGCGCTTGGCGCCGACGGAGTGATCTCAGTTACGTCAAATATCCGTCCTCGCGACGTATCGGAGCTGTGCCGCCTTTTTTTCGCAGGCGACGTAACAGGCGCACGAGCCGTTTCAGAACGGCTGCGCCCCTTGACGGAGGCTCTGTTCACACTTCCGAATCCCATTCCCGTAAAAGCGGCTGCTTCCTATCTCGGACTTTGCAAAAACGAGCTTCGCTTGCCGCTTTTGCCTATGTCGGAAAACGGCGCGGCAGCGCTGTACGAGGCGATGGCTGAGCTCGGCTCGTAGCATAAGTCTCAAAATCCCGTTGATAATCCCGACGTTTTGTGCTAAACTTAAGACAAACTAAGGATTGAAGAGGGATCACTATGGAATTCTGCGGATTTTCGATCGACCGTGTTCATTATCCCGATCCTGCCGACGGCTGGGTAGACGGGATCTATCACAAGCGCCGTGCCGTTTCTGAGCGCGCCGACGTATTGCCCTCGGAGGGAGGCGGCATCGTTTTCACCACGCACCATTTCCGCGAAAAGGAAGAAACGGGATGGGGAGTTTACGACTATGCCGAGGCACCCGTATTCACCTTTAAGTCAGGGCTTTCCGATTGGAAGATCACTGCCGTTTTCAAAAATCCTGCCGACTGTGAGATCCTCGTTTCCGCATTCTGCAACGATATACTGAAGCTCAACCGCGTGCCGATAGCGCCGAGAAGCGAGACCGCGGTCTCCTTCACCGTCGCCTCCATCTTCGACGAAACGCGAATCGTCTTTTTCGTCATGAACGACGAGACCGCCACCGCCCGGGAAACGCCAGCGCACGAGCTTACGCTCCTTTCTCTTGAAAAAGAGGAGCTTGAAGCAAGACAGCCAAAGAAAAAAACCACCCTTTTCCTTGCATCCGACTCAACAGTACAAACCTACGATCCCTATTATTATCCGCAAACGGGCTGGGGCGAGGTTCTTTATAAGTATTTCCGCGATTCCGATTTCGTGCGCGAGTACCGCCCCGAGGGAAGCACCTATTCACACTGCCGTGCATACGAGCTTCCTCTCGTCACCGTGGAGAATCGCTCCATCGGAGGCAGAAGCGTTCTCTCCTTCTACCTTGAAGGCAAATTCGACGAGCTTCTTTCCCGCGCCGCACACAGCGACGTGCTCTTCATTCAGTTCGGTCATAACGATGCAACGAAGGCGCGTCCCAACCGATACGTGGACGTTCCCGAATATAAAGAGATGCTCCGTGCATACGTGAGAGCCGCACGGGCACGCGGCGTCACCCCCGTGCTCGTCACCCCCGTTATGCGCCGCAACTATCACGAGGATACCGACACCTTCACCCTCTCGTTCCCCGAATACAGAAGCGCTATGCTTTCCCTTTCCGAAGAGGAAGGAGTGACTCTTCTCGATCTTGGACTCCGTTCACACGAGATCTGTACTGAGGCGGGCGGAGAGGGAACCAAGTCCCTCTTCCTCTGGACCGAACCTGACACTTACGAGGGCGCGTACAAGAACGGCTCCGCCGACTCAACCCATCTTCAGCGCCGCGGTGCTCTCGTTTTCGCAGGAGCCGTGGCAGACCTTATCAGGGAATCAGCAGATCCCGAGCTCGGAAAGCTCGCCGCAGCCATTGATCCCGACCGCAACTATAAAGATTATCTCTGATAAATTCCAAAGGATGAAAAATGAACGAACTTGAAATTAATCTTTGCTCGCCCAGATACGTCCGCGAGCTTATGGACGAGTTCTCCATAGCGCCCCAGAAGCGCTACGGTCAGAACTTCCTCATAAACGACGCTATCCCCAAAAGGATAGCGGAGGCATCCGCCGAAACGGGTGTCCCCTGCGTTCTCGAGATCGGCCCCGGCATCGGCACCATGACGAGAGAGCTTTCATGCCTCTTCGACGCCGTCACCGCCGTTGAGATCGACCGCGAGCTCATCCCCGTTCTCGCTCACACCCTCTCCGACAAGGACAACGTCACCGTTATCAACCGCGACATTATGGAATGCGACGTTGAGACCGTTGCAACGGAGCAGTTTGGCGAGAGAGAATTTGCCGTTTGCGCAAATCTCCCCTACTACATAACGACTCCCATCATTATGAAGCTTCTGGAGTGCGGCTCACCACGCCTCCGTTCGCTGACGGTGATGATACAGACCGAGGTGGCAGACCGCCTCGTTGCTAAGGCAGGCTCAGCGGAGTATGGCGCGATCACAGCCGCCGTTGCCTATTACGGCGCGGCAAGAAAGCTCTTCTCCGTGTCTCCCGGCAGCTTTATGCCGGCACCGAAGGTCTCCTCCTCCGTCGTCAAAATTGAACTTTACCGCCCTTCGGAGCGCCCAGTCGCTCCGAAGGACGAAAAGCTTATGTTCCGCATCATCGGCGCCGCTTTCGGTCAAAGAAGAAAGACCCTGCCAAACGCAATAAATGCAGGTATTCCTCATATCAGCAAATCTGCCGTGGAGGAAGCGCTCGCCTCTCTCGGTCTCGACGCACGCGTTCGCGGCGAGGCGCTGGACGTTTCCCGCTTTGCGGCGCTTTCGGATCTTCTTTCGGAGTAACGCCCGCAAAAGTCACCTCCGAACAGCTGAAAATTCACAGAACGGCTGAAAATTCATTTTGCTCTTGAAATGCAAGAAAACTTAATGTATAATAGTATGGTTATATGCGGCTTTTGCCGTAAACTTCAGAAAGGAAACAAAAAATGCTTGCCGCTGTAAGGAACTTTGTCGTCGTTTTCGTCGTTGCCGTGCTCATTTTCGGCACGATCGCATTTTTCATAACCGGCTTCATCGCTGAAAACATAATCGGTATAGCAGACTCCCCCGAGGAAACGGACGGTGTCACCGATACGGGCGACGAGACCGAGCCTGCGGAAACGGGAGATAATATCTACGTTCCCGACACAAATCCCATAATCAGTTACCCTGACCTTCAGGGCGGATCCTTCAACGTGCTCCTTATCGGCACCGACTACCGCCCCGACTATTTCAACGACTACGTTGAGGATCTCAAAGGCTCATATTACAGTGAAGTCACCACGGGAATGCTCAACGCCAAGCTCCGCACCAAAAACGCAGACCTTATAATGCTCATCTCCATAACCGAGGAGACGAGAACCATCACCTTCACCTCGATCCCGGGCGAAACGCGCGTTTCCGTCAACGGCGAATACCGTCTGCTCAGCACCTGCTACGACAAGTACGGTGCTGAGACCATCGTTGACTACGTGAACTACCTCACCGCCGTTGAGATCGACTACTACATCTGCGCCAACGTCACGAATGCAGGCAAGATCTTAAATCTCATCGACGGCGTTACTCTTAATATCCCAACTGATATCTACAATCCCTATTATAAGCTGGGCAAAGAACCGGATATGCCGGGAGACTACGATCTTGAAACGAAGATAATGATCAAAAAGGGCGAGGCACACATCGACGCCTCGAACGTTTTTGCTTTACTTCACTACAGGATCAACGAGGATAACATCGTTGCCGGTGAGCACGAGTCGCTTCTCGTGCAGCTTGCCGAAGCGTCTCTCAAGAAAGCGGTCAGTGCAGACTACATTGCAAAAGCGCCCGAGCTTTTTTCCAGAGCGATCGCCTACACCGAATCAAACATGACGGTGAACGATCTTACCGATAATCTCGGTATCTTCCTTGCGTACGACGAGTTTACCACCTACGCTCTCACCTATCCCGGAACCTACTCCACCCTTGAAGACGAGTCCTGCTTTATCCCCGATACCGTCACCGCGTATCAGATGTACAAGAGCTACACCACGGTTCCGAAAAGCTAAAAACAAGACAATATATGCGCCGCTCCGCGGCTCTAATAAATCCCAGAGGTATATATGAAAAACACAGACAAAACAATGGATAAGATCGTCGCGCTCTCCAAAAACCGCGGCTTCATATTCGCCGGATCCGAGATCTACGGCGGTCTTGCAAACACTTGGGACTACGGTCCGCTCGGCGCTGAGCTTAAAAACAACGTAAAGCGCGCCTGGTGGCGTAAGTTCGTTCAGGAGAATCCCTATAACGTAGGTCTTGACTCCGCGATCCTTATGAATCCCCAGACCTGGGTCGCTTCCGGTCACCTCGGCGGCTTCTCCGATCCTCTCATGGACTGCCGCGAGTGCAAGGAGCGCTTCCGCGCAGACAAGCTCATCGAGGACTACTGTCAGGAAACAGGTACCTCTCTTGACCGTCCCATCGATGCGTTCACCCACGCTGAGATGAAGGAATTCGTTGAAGAACACAACATTCCCTGCCCCACCTGCGGCAAGCACAACTTCACCGATATCCGTCAGTTCAACCTGATGTTCAAGACCTTCCAGGGTGTTACCGAAGATGCAA
>CAYXHC010000053.1:0-13813 GCA_964464905.1 uncultured Lachnospiraceae bacterium | reverse complement strand
CACCCTCTACGACGAAGTTACCGCTTCCTTCGGCGAGGATGAAGACTACAATCAGGCTGACGCAGAAGGCTTCATCAACCTCTTTGGTCTTCCCATCAAGGTCAAGGCTAAGCTCGACGCACTCCGCGAGCAGGAATAATAATGAAAAATAACGAAAATAAGCTCTGGGCAGGTCGTCAGGGCGCCACGGACGCCGCTGCCGACGATTTTAACTCTTCCATTCGCGTTGACAGCCGTATGTACCGCGAGGATATCACGGGAAGCATGGCACACGCGGCTATGCTTGGTGCCAAAGGTATCATCCCCGAGGCGGATGCAGATCTCATTATCTCGGAGCTTGAAAAGATTCTTTCCGATATTGATTCCGGCACGCTGGCAATTGATATGACCGCTGAGGACATCCACACCTTTATCGAGGGGGAGCTGACATCCCGTATCGGCGACGCAGGCAAGCGTCTGCACACGGCGAGAAGCCGTAACGATCAGGTTGCTACTGATACGCGCCTTTATTTAAGACACCGCGTTGAAGAGGTGAAGGCTTTAATCATCGACGTTGTTTCCGCGCTGACCGAAAAGGCCGCGGAGCATAAGGATGACGTTATGCCCGGATACACCCATCTTCAGCGTGCACAGCCTATCAGTTTCGGTCATCAGCTTCTCGCTTACGCCTGGATGCTTATGCGTGACGTTTCAAGACTCGACGATGCTCTCACCCGCGTGAACGTGTCTCCCCTCGGAGCGGGCGCTCTTGCAGGCACGGGATACCCTATCGATCGGGAAATGACCGCATCCTCTCTTGGATTCGACTGTCCTGCCGGAAACAGCATCGACGCCGTTTCCGACAGAGATTTCATCATTGAACTTTCCTCTGCCCTTTCCATTCTGATGATGCATCTTTCGAGAATGTCTGAGGAATTCATCCTCTGGTCAAGCTGGGAATTCCGCTACATTGAATTTTCCGATGCATACACCACGGGCAGCTCAATCATGCCGCAGAAGAAGAATCCCGATATGTCGGAGCTTATCCGCGGCAAAACGGGACGCGTTTACGGCAATCTTATGGCGATACTCACCGTGATGAAGGGTCTGCCCCTTGCATACAACAAGGATATGCAGGAGGATAAGGAAGCTATCTTCGACAGCTTCGACACCGTTGCTGCTTGCCTCTCCCTTTCTGCTCCCATGATAGCTACCATGAAGGTGAACACGGAATCTATGAAGAATGCCGCCGCCCGCGGATTCATCAATGCTACTGACCTTGCAGACTATCTCACCCTTCGCGGAATGCCTTTCCGCACCGCGTATAAGATAGTGGGCGAGCTTGTAGCGCTTTCCATTCGTGAGGGTTGCGTGCTTGAAACGCTTCCTATGGAGCGATATCTTGAAAAGAGCGAGCTTTTCGGCGACGACCTTTATTCCTACATCGATATGCGGGCGTGCATGATGCGCCGTACCTCATACGGCGGAGCGTCTCCCGAGTCTGTGGCGGTGCAGGTTGAAAAGCTTCGTGCTATCATCAAATAATATAAACCGATGGGGAGGCGCTCAGCTTCCCCATTGATTTATCAAGATTACGTTTCCGAAAAAGATACCCTATATGATCAATTTCAGAAAAATAGACGATGAGAATTTCGCCGCCATTGTCAATATGAAACGCCCCGAAGGGGAAGATTTCGTTGCTACAAACGCATATTCTCTGGCGCAGGCGTGGCTCTACCACGATGCCGGCGACGTTTACCCCTTCGCCATATATAACGACCATACACCCGTTGGCTTTATGATGCTCGACGAGGACCTTGACGAGCGATATCTTGTTATCTGGCGGATAATGTTTCCCGAAGAAAATCGATTCAAGGGTTACGGCACCGAGGCTATCGGCAGGATAATCGAGCTTGCGCGGAAATCCGGGAAATACGACTATATGATAATCGGCTATAAGCCCGACAATGCCGTTGACGCGCACGTTTACAAAAAGCTCGGTTTTCTCCCCACGGGTGAGGTCAATAACGGCGAAATAGTGTTAAAACTTGAATTTTAAGCAAAATAAAAAGGAGATACCACTCGTATCTCCTTTTTTGCCGCTTCTCTTTTCGTTGACTAATCGGCGTGAAAATGATAAAATATATATCGTTAAGTTATTCATATTCGCGAGGTGGATTTTATGAATACATCAACTGTCAAAATATCGATGCGCGATGAAAATTCATTTGATTTCAGTTATGCAATAATAACTAAAGATAATAACAGTGTTGTTATTATCTTGAAAGATACAGAGATCGGAATTTTTGATTATGATTCATTGAAAAGAGACGATTTCATTTACAAATATCTTCTATTAAAGCACTACTCAGATTCATCGGTTGCTCATAAAGACTTTTTGAAACTCATAGGAAAAATGTGCGCGAAAAAGAATAACAGTAAGTATTTCGATAATAAAAAAAATGAAGATAATCGAATGATATCCAATATTTTTGGCAGCAGAATGATAAACACAACCGAATTGCTTTCATACCGCCAAAGATATGATAATTTCAAGAATTCTGTTTTAGAACATAGATGTAAGATATGAGAGAATCAAAAAATGAACACTACCATTAACATAAAAGAAAGACTCGATGAGCTTCGCCGCACGGTGTCATACCACGCGAAGCGTTATTACGTTGACGACGCTCCCGAGATAAGCGACTTTGAATACGACCGTCTTTTCCGTGAGCTTCAGGAGCTTGAAGCCTCCCATCCGGAATACGATTCTCCCACCTCCCCCACGAAGCGCGTAGGCGGTGCCGTGCTCGATAAATTTGAGAAATACGAGCACACCTTCCCTCTCCGCAGCCTTCAGGACGTTTTCTCCTTCGACGAGCTTCGCGCTTTCACCGCACGTGTACGCGACCTCTTTCCCGATGCGGAATTTTCCGTTGAACCGAAGATCGACGGTCTTTCCGTTGCTATTACGTACGAAAACGGCGCTCTCACCGTCGGTGCGACACGCGGAAACGGTACCATTGGCGAAAACGTTACCGAAAACATCAAGACTATTCCCACAGTGCCGCTGACACTTGCCAATGACGAAACTCTCTCTCTCACCGTGCGCGGTGAGGTATATATGTCAAGAGAATCCTTTGAGTGTCAGAACAAAAAGCGCGAGGAAGAGGGCAAGCCGCTGATGGCGAATCCGAGAAACGCGGCTGCAGGCTCGCTCCGCCAGCTTGACTCAAAGATCGCTGCTTCACGAGGTCTTGACATTTTCATTTTCAATTTTCAAGGCGGCAGTCTCTACGCCGACGGTCACGAAGCCGTCACTCACAGCGAAACTCTTGCCCGTATGCGGGAGCTTGGCTTCAAGGTGCTTCCTTTAACGGCGCTTAACAAAAAAGACGACGACATCATCGCTCACATTGAATATATCGGTTCACTCCGAGACACACTTCCCTTCGATATCGACGGCGCCGTTATTAAGGTTAATTCCCTCAGCATGCGCACCGCCATCGGCGAGGGCGTTATCGCGCCCAAATGGGCGGTTGCGTATAAATACCCTCCCGAGCAGAAAAAAACGCGCCTGCTTGACATCACCGTTGCCGTTGGCCGCACGGGCGTGCTGACTCCCACTGCGGTGCTTGAGCCTGTGAAGCTCGCAGGCTCCACCGTTTCACGCGCTACGCTTCACAATATCGACATCATACGCGAACGTGATATACGAATTGGCGACAACGTTATAATCGAAAAGGCAGGCGACATAATCCCTGCGGTGGTTTCAGCCGTTGCCGACGACAGATGCGGTAACGAGCAGGTATGGAGCATGCCCGAAGCCTGCCCCTCCTGCGGTGAAAAGCTCTATTCCGACGCAAACGATTCGACCGATACAGGCGTTGTACGCTGTGTGAATCCCCTTTGCCCGGCGCAGATAGCACGAAACATCGAGCATTTCGCCGAAAAAGCCGCTATGAACATTGATTCTCTCGGCCCTGCGGTCGTGTCTTTGCTTCTTTCGGCAGGTCTTATCAAGGATGCCGCGGACTTATACACGCTTCGCGCCGAGGACATTGCCGCTCTCGACAGAATGGGTGAGCTTTCCGCAAAAAATCTGCTCTCCGCCATCGAAGCTTCAAAATCAGCAGGGCTTGCGCGTCTCATATACGCCCTTGGAATCCGTCAGGTAGGTTCTGTTGCGGCAGCTTCTCTTGCCTCACGCTTCGGCTCCATCGACGCGCTCATTGCCGCGGATGCGGACGAGCTTTGCCTTGTTGACGACATTGGTGAGATAACGGCAGGCTTCATCCGCGACTATTTTGCCGAGCCGCGGAATCTTGACTATATTGAGAAGCTCCGTGCCGCAGGCGTGAAAATGACGGAAGAAGTCACCGCCGTCGGCGACAGCCTTGCTGGTCTCACCTTCGTGCTGACGGGCACTCTCCCCACTCTATCAAGGGACGAGGCATCCGAGATGATAAAGAAAGCGGGCGGCAAGACCACCTCCTCCGTATCGAAGAAAACCAGTTACGTTGTAGCGGGCGAGGCGGCCGGAAGCAAGCTGGACCGCGCGATCGCCCTCGGGATCCCCGTTATCGACGAGGAGGAGCTTCGCCGTATGATCGGCGAGTAAGCGTCACATTCCGAAATAATCAAGTATTCCCCTATAAACCGCGCGTGCATAAAGTCCCGGACTTTCCGCCATCATTCGCGCTTCATTATAATTCGTTATAAATCCAAGCTCGATTAGTGTTGCCGGCATTTTCGTGCGGCGCAAAACGTACAGTGACGGCCGCGCAAACACGCCGCGGTTTGGCTCTCCCGTCGCCGCAGAAACTGCGCTGACGATCCGTTCTGCTAAAGGATACGCCGCAGAAGCCAAATTATAAACATACGCTTCCGTTCCCGTTGCGGAGGGGATCTCAGATGCGTTTGCGTGCAGGCTGATGAAATAGTCAGCGCCCCACGTATTAGCCGCATCGACCCGTGCTTTTAGGCTTGACGCATTACTTGTACCTAACTGTGTCGTTGCAGTCGGACGTGACAACAGCACCTCGAAATTACCGTCAGCTCGTAAAAGCTCGGCGAGCTCAACACCGATAGCATACACAAGATCCTGCTCTCGGTAGCCGTTTCCCTCGGCGCCTGCGTTCGGATTTTGCGGATTATGCCCCTGATCAATAAATATTTTTATCATACCCTACTCCTTATTTATGTAGACTTACACATCAATTCATAATATGCGGAGTCGGGTCACGGAGACACAAATGGATGATTTTCAGAAACTTTTAAGCTATTGCCGCCGTGCAATAGAGGACTATCGTATGATAGAAGACGGCGACAAGGTGGTCGTTGGCGTTTCGGGCGGCAAGGACTCAATGGCTCTTTTGCGTGCTATGGCGGCTATACGCGATTTTCTGCCCGAGAGATTTGAGCTTTATGCCGTCACCCTCGATATGGGGTTTCCCAATATGGATTTTTCGCCCATTGAGGAATTCTGTCGCAGTATAAAAGTTCCATACACTATAATAAAAACGGAGATCGCACAGATAATCTTTGACATACGCAAGGAAAAGAATCCTTGCGCCCTTTGCGCAAAGATGCGGCGCGGCGCACTCCACGACGCCGTGCGTGCTCTTGGCTGCAATAAGCTTGCTCTCGGTCACCACAACGACGACGTAGTTGACACTTTTATGTTAAATCTGCTTCACGGCAGCCGTCTTGCCACCTTCCAGCCTGTCACGTATCTTTCGCGCAAGGACATCACTATGATACGTCCTCTAATATACGCGCACGAATATGAGATACGTCATTTCGTTGAGGAATACGAGATTCCTCTGGTGAAAAGCACCTGCCCTGCTGATGGAGGCACCGAGCGCGAGGAAATGAAGCATCTTCTTTCATCTCTCAACCGTGACTATCCCGACGTGCGTAACCGCATATTCGGTGCTATCGAACGCGCAGGGATCGACGGCTGGCAGGAAAATCCCAAGGGCAGACGCCGCCCGGGAAGGAAGCCCTTTCCCGAAGAAGATAAGTGACGGCGCTTTCCGATAACATCCCCACGCAACCTTACGGGCAATAGAATTTACAAAAAGAAAAACCGCTGACTTAGAGGTTGTGCCTTTAATAACAGTGAATCAGAAACAATCATACCCGCAGCTTCAATAAACTGTGGGTATTTTTATAAGCTCTCTTTATTTATCGGCTAAATCGTGCTACAATACAACCAACCGATAAACTTGAATTTGACGAGGTGAAGCTATGGAGTACAATATTGCAGAATATATGGATTACAACGAGCAAGAAATCCTGCCTCTTTACGAAAGTGTCGGATGGGTAAACTACACCAAGAGACCCCAAATGTTGCGAGAAGCATATTTGCACTCATTGAAAATCTATGCCGCATATGCAGAAAACAAACTTGTAGGTATTATTCGTGTTGTCGGTGATGGTTCTTCGGTAGTCTTTGTACAAGATTTGCTTGTATATCCCGAATGCCAAAGACAAGGTATCGGTACGGCATTGCTGAAAATGATAATGGAAGAATATCGTGGCGTGTATCAGTTACATCTACTGACAGACAATACCGAGAAAACCATTGCTTTCTATAAGTCACTTGGGTTTATTATGGATACAGATATAGAGTGCAGAGCTTTTTCAAAATATTGTGTTGGTTGATAAATTCCAATTTATCAACCAGATTATAATTGCTTAAATGGGCTTTGGTTCTCCCCACAAGTGGAAAATGTGTCGTACATTTTCCCTGCTTGTTACGGTATAAGACAAAAATAAAAGATGCACGAAATTTCGTGCATCTTTTTTTACCGTCCTTTTGAGTACCACCCATATGGCGGTAGTATTCTCACTCAGTATCGCTCGTCTTTTCGATCATAAAGACGTATTTGCCCAGCTTTGTGTGAAACTCAAAATAATTCTCGCCGTCGTGGAGCTCCACGGTCAGCTTGAACGTACCGTTACGCAGACGGCACACCTTTTCGTTTTTATAAGTGACAATGACGGATGGATCTGAAACGGCTTCAATGGTAACGGTATCGTATTCAGTAACCTCTCCATAGGCGTGACTGACGACACGAACAGCGTCTCCCCCTGAAATAAAGTCCGCATATAGTATCTCGTTTGAATAACAAGCGGCAACCTCGCCGAACACACCGTCAATATCGTCTTTAAGCTCGGAATAGCCGTAAAGCAGGCTTCCTCGGTAAGAAATGAGTTTACGCCCATACTCGATCTGTGCGGTCATTTCGTCAACAACATCTGCCGCCAGCCATTCGTCCGTACCGTATTTATATGCGGCGTGGCTGATGTAAAACTCAACTCCGGTGCCGTCAAGCTGTGTGCTCCACCAATCGGCAAGGGTTGAAAAAGGGGCGCTATCCTTACTGAAATTCCAATATATCTGCGGTGCAAGATAGTCAACGTAGCCATCCTGCGCCCAAGCTATAGCATCGCAAAATATGGTTGAATATGCTTCAAGTCCCGTCGTTGCGGATCCGCCGTTTTTACCATCGTCGTTTTGCCAGATGCCAAACGGAGCAACACCGAATCGGCAGTCGGCGTCCGCTTTTTTTACAGCTTCATAACACATTTTGACGAGCTTGTTTATATTATCGCGACGCCAATCCTCAAGTGACATAGTCCCGCCATACTGAATAAACGCCGCAGTATCATTGAAATATAACGTATTCCCTTCGCTGTCGGTTTCGGGATAAGGATAAAAATAATCGTCGAAAATAACGCCGTCAATATCGTAACCGCTGACAAGCTCCGTTACTCCCGCCGCCACGAGCGCTCTCGTTTCGGGCAGTCCCGGATTATAGTAAAGCTCACCGCCATATTCAACGGTCAATTCCGGCGATAGCCTCGCGGGGTGCATCGCCGCAAGTTCGGTAACATCTGTTTTCGGTGATGTCAAGCTCCCCCTTGTGACTCGCAGGGGATTGATCCACGCGTGAACTGCGATCCCCTTTTCGTGCGCGATCTCGATCAGATATTGGAGCGGATCGAATCCGTCAGGCAGCTCACCGTCCGTCTTCCCCGTCAGATATCGTGACACGGGAAAGAGTTCTGAATCATACATCGCGTCAGATTCGGGGCGGACCTGGAAGAAGATCGCGTTTGCATTTGCTGCAGCAACGGTATCAACGATAGCTTCAAGCTCGTCTTCAAGCTCATCGGCGTCCAGCCCCGCCTTTGACGGAAAGTCAATGTTATACGCCGTGGCAATATAAACACCGCGCATCTCTGCGGTGGTATTATTATATCCGGTGATCCCTGCTGCGTCAGCGGCAGTATCCATCGGAGAAAGAGGAATATGTGCCTCTACGTCAGGCGTGGAACACCCTGTGGTAAAGAGGAGAACGAGAAGGATAGCAAAAGTGAAGCTGATATATCTCCGTTTCATTTTACTCTCCTTCCTTTTCGTGCATCAGCCGTTTCGTCCACGTTATTATATGCGGCGCCTGTCCGGTTATTGCCCCCTCCGCTTTTGACGGCGCAGGGAGTGTTGATTTATTATACACCATTTTCCGACTTTTTTCAACAAAAGCAAGCCACTAATTTCAGTTTTATAATGGTAATTTATCCCCTGCTCGTTTCTTCTCTTCCTCTATTCGTTTAGTTTGACTTTTGTTTCTTTTGACGATATAATTAATATAGAGGATGACTATTATTTGTTCACATTCGCCATAAAAGTTTTTTTGATTTTTTGTCAAAAACGTGCAAGGTTTTTAACAAAAAGTTGACATATAAGGTGTAGGGGCAAAAAAGCCCCACAAAAACTCCAAAACGAAAGGAGCGAAGAAAAATGACAGATACAGCGATAATAAAACTGTTTTTCGACCGCGACGAGAGAGCCGTGACGGAGCTGTCGGGCAAGTACGGACGCGAAATGCGCGGCTATGCCAAGCGCTATCTGCGCGACGTGCGTGATGCCGAGGAGATCTGCAGCGACACCCTCGTTGATATATGGAATTCAATTCCGCCCGACCACCCCAACCGCCTGGGCGCATACGTTATGACTGTGATAAAGCGCAAGGTCATAAACAAGCTACGATATCTTGCCCGCGAAAAGCGCTCGCGGGAGGGCGAGGCGCTTTACGCCGAGCTTGACGACGTACTCAACTATGCAGGCTCCGAAAAGAGCGCAGAGGACGCCGTTATCGGCGATAGCAGTAAAATACTCGGAGATTTTCTCAAAAGCGAGAACCGTACGAACCGCATAATTTTCGTTAAGCGATATTATTACGGCAAATCCGTTGCCGAGATATCGCGGGATATGGCTATGACGGAAAGCGCAGTTTTGTCGCGCCTTTCAAGATCCAAAGCGCGGCTATATGAGCGTTTGACGAGAGAGGGGGTTATGTGATGAAGCTTTCTGATTACGTTAAGAAGGAGATACTCTCGATCAGCGAAGAATACATTCTCGAAGCTGAGGACTCAAAGTACAACAAAAACGAAGTCGTGTCGCCTTACATAATCGGCACGTCTATGGACACGCTGAAGAACATACTATCCGCCGCCGCTTGTTGCGTTATCGCGGTTGCCGTTATCATTGCGTTTATATTGATGAGAAACAGCATCAACACCCCTGCCGACACCACCGACGACACCGACACCGATACAAATACCGAAGCCTTCTCTGAAACGGAAACTGAGACGGAAACTGAGACGGAAGAGCCCGAATACTTTGAAGCCTCAAACGAAGAATTCGAGTACTCCGTAGAAAACGGCATAGCCACAATAAATCGATATATTGGCAACTCCGAAGAAGTGACCATTCCCGTAATTATCGATGGACATCCTGTTTATCATCTTGGTCAATATGTTGTTGATGATCCTGATAATGATCATACAGAAATCGCAACAGGAATTTTTGCAAGCACGCAAGCAAAACGCATTACAATTCCCGGCACGGTCGACAGTATTAACGCATTCTCGTTCTTTGACTCTTCTCAAATTGAAACAATAGTATTAAGGGAAGGCACCGAAAGGATCGAGGATGGAGCATTTAATGCGTGCACGTCACTATACGAAATATCGCTCCCGAAGAGCATGAAATATATCGGAGAGAATGCATTTTCTGATGCAGGTGCTTTAGAAATCGTATATTATTCTGGGACAGAGAATGATTGGAACGAGCTTATTGACTCATCGGATATTGATTATGATTTTTCTTCTGTCAATATCTTTTTTAGTGCGTCTGCTTCGAACGACGTTACCGTTGGAACAACAGGGCTATTTGAATACACCGTAGCCAACGGTAAGGTTACCATCACACGCTACACCGGTAATGAAGAAATCGTTGAAATTCCCCCATACATTGACTCATATCCCGTGATACACCTCGGAAAGCATAAGCCGACGGATAATAGCAGCCCTGCAACGGGAATTTTCGCCGGAACAATGGCAAAGCATATTACGGTTCCCCGTACCGTTGAAGGAATCTACGATTTTTCTTTTGCTGATTCCCCGCAAATTGAATCGATCAATATCAATGAAGGGGTTCTGTTCATCGGAGATAGAGCGTTCCGTGACTGCAGCTCACTTTCTTCACTCACGCTGCCCGAGAGTCTTAGTTCGATGGGAGATAATTTATTCTCTGACAGCATTTCTCTTGAATCCGTATATTATTCGGGTGATGCAGTCAGCTGGAACAAACTGATGAGCCAAACAAATTCGGCATCTGCGTTTGCAAAAGCAAAAAAATTATTCAACATTCCGGACTATTTCAGCAATTCAGCAGTTACTGACAATGATTATACGTCAGGATTTACCACAACTGTGGTTAACGAGGTGATGAAATATTCCGAGCAAGTATTCCCCGAAAACGACGTTTTCAACGGTTACATTTCGCAAACGGAATCATTCCCTATTCTGCTTGAAAGCTCCGGCACATATAATGACGATGATATTTATCTAGCCGAATGTCACATAGTTCATATTTCATTCTATGGTTCGGGCAAACAGTTATTTTTCGTTTGCTCCATTCGCAGTACTGAAAGCTTCAACGCTCCTGCCCAAATAATCGGTATCGAGCCATACGTTGACGGATCAACTTATGACACTGAATACGCTCTTGATTTTATAAGGTCACATTCAGGGTATGAAAACGTCATGCTTATAGAAACCGATTCCGGGGAGATCCATTCTTCGGATATTGAAGCGTACAATTTCAGCCGTTATAAGGGCGTACGAGAGATCATCGAACGTTACGGAAAGCTTGGAGAAGTCAAGCATTCAATCGTTGCACTTCCTCCCATTTCGGATTTTGATGAAACAACTTGGATTTTGATAATATATAACGAATCAAAAAGCCGCTTCGAAGCATATACATTTTCACTTGACACCAAAACGGGAGAGGTATCAAATGTAAAAAAGTACGCTGATTACAATGATCTTTTTGACGAGATCGTAACGGGTATTTCAGACAAAAATTCTTCCGACAGCCCAACTGTATACGAATCTGAAAAAATAATCGTATATTATAATGACAAAAGCGACCTCTTTATTAAATATAAAGACAGCGGTGATATCATTCTGCTGCACGATGCCGTTACACACGAGGACGTAGAAGATTATATAGCCGAAAACGGAGAGCCCGAGGAATGGCCTATCGGTATGTACTCCGGCAGCGGAAACATCTACGTGATCGATGATAAATACGTGCTGTTTAATAAATACGGTTGGGAATGTGTTTCCGGACTTTATATTTATGAGGTTGACTCCAGATGCTTGATCAATAAAGGCAGCCAGAGCATATATACGGTACGCGGTAACCGTGTATTTGTCAATTCACCGCCGATAGGATATATTGACCTATACGAAGGAAGTAACTATACGATCATATACCCCGAAGAAATCAACTCTGTTCTTTGGACATACGACTCTGAAGAAGAATCTCTTCCCGTCGTTATTTCCGCTGACGGACGTTATATTACAGCTATGGAAAATTGGGAATCAACCGAATGTCTCAAGCAAATAGTTGTCTGCAATACGGAAACGAATGTAACGTGTGAGTATTTTATTTATAACCCTTTCTCCGTCCCCATAACATTCCACTATACGGATGACGGATATATCATCATAAACGGATCTGAAGCTTTGCGATTACATTACGATCCGCTGAAGGGATTTTACGGAATAAGTTCATCAATTGAAATTAATTCAAACGATCAGTACGTTTATCGATTAAAGCTTCCCTCTTGACCAATCATAAAAACCAACGAAAGGAGCAAACAACCGTGACAGATACAGCGATAATAAAACTGTTTTTCGACCGCGACGAGAGAGCCGTGACGGAGCTGTCGGGCAAGTACGGACGCGAAATGCGCGGCTATGCCAAGCGCTATCTGCGCGACGTGCGTGATGCCGAGGAGATCTGCAGCGACACCCTCGTTGATATATGGAATTCAATTCCGCCCGACCACCCCAACCGCCTGGGCGCATACGTTATGACTGTGATAAAGCGCAAGGTCATAAACAAGCTACGATATCTTGCCCGCGAAAAGCGCTCGCGGGAGGGCGAGGCGCTTTACGCCGAGCTTGACGACGTACTCAACTATGCAGGCTCCGAAAAGAGCGCAGAGGACGCCGTTATCGGCGATAGCAGTAAAATACTCGGAGATTTTCTCAAAAGCGAGAACCGTACGAACCGCATAATTTTCGTTAAGCGATATTATTACGGCAAATCCGTTGCCGAGATATCGCGGGATATGGCTATGACGGAAAGCGCAGTTTTGTCGCGCCTTTCAAGATCCAAAGCGCGGCTATATGAGCGTTTGACGAGAGAGGGGGTTATGTGATGAAGCTTTCTGATTACGTTAAGAAGGAGATACTCTCGATCAGCGAAGAATACATTCTCGAAGCTGAGGACTCAAAGTACAACAAAAACGAAGTCGTGTCGCCTTACATAATCGGCACGTCTATGGACACGCTGAAGAACATACTATCCGCCGCCGCTTGTTGCGTTATCGCGGTTGCCGTTATCATTGCGTTTATATTGATGAGAAACAGCATCAACACCCCTGCGGACACAACCGAGGACTCGGGCACGGGCACCGGTACGAATACCGAAGCCTTCTCCGAAACTGAGACGGAAACTGAGACGGAAACTGAGACGGAAACCGAAACCGAAACGGAGACGGAGACGAAGATCATCCTCCCGGACACTGTTATTGCTGAAGGACAATGCGGCGACGAACTGAGGTGGGAATTGACAGCAAACGGCACACTCACCATCAAAGGTGACGGCGAAATGTGGGACTATACCGCAGATAATGCCGGCTTTGATAAAATCGAATACGCTGAGAAGGTCGTAGATCTGATAACCGAAACAGGTGTCACCAAAATCGGAGCATACGCTTTTTACAACTGCGTTAATCTATACTCAGCGACCATCCGAAACGGAAATTTATTCATCGGTGATTATGCGTTCGGAAATTGCTCTATGTTAAAAGAAGTGTCACTTCCCCGCTCTTTGGAATCGCTGGGAGAGGGTGTGTTCTCAGGATGCAATAAAATAGAGACGCTTTCACTGCCCGCCAAAATAACAAAGCTCCCCGATAGTCTTTTCGCCAATGCAACAGCGCTTAAAAATATCTATCTTCCCACGGGCATTAAGGAAATTGGCAGCTACGCATTTGAAAACTGTCTAAATATTGAGGAAATATCATTTCCCAAAAATTTAACCATAACGCCATACTCTTTTTATGGCTCATCAATCAGCAAGATAACCTACGCAGGAAGCTGGGATGAATTTCAGAATATGCTTATTGAATCGAGCACCTGGAAATCCTTTTTTGAAACACAAGTACACTGTGTCAAC
>CAYXHC010000052.1:0-13997 GCA_964464905.1 uncultured Lachnospiraceae bacterium | reverse complement strand
GCGTACATGTACGCGCTTCTTAAAGAGGAACGCTACGCCGAAAAGGTGGCGAGATTCCTCGATCATTATTCAAACACCAAAGACGGCTATCCTGTGAAAAAGAAGGGATGCAGCCAAAGCTACGTGCAGGAGGGGCACTTTACTGCCCATATAATGCTCGCGTTCGATATCATTTATAATTCGCCGTCGCTCATCGACGAGGTGCGCGACAGAATGCTTCTTTCTTGCCGCATCTATAACGAGATACTTGACTATAACCTTGCATCGGGACACATCTCCAATTGGGTGCTGTCTGAGCTGACGGGAGCGCTATATTGCTCCGTTATGCTTGGGGATTACGAGCGTATAGACCGCTTCGTTTTCGGCAAGACCGGTATCATTGAGCAGCTTCGCTGCGGAGCACTCGACGATGGCTGGTGGTATGAATGCTCCATTTCATATAACACGTGGGTCGCGTCCTTGATGCTTCACACGGCACATCTTATGCGCCGTTACGGCATTGATCTTGTAAACGCTTCCTTCCCGATTCCGTATAATAAGGAAGTGTGTGCTTCCCATCCGTCACGTCATGTTGCCGTGCGCCACGGTATGTTGAACCAAAAGTGGGGCGGGATCCGTCACGGTTATATTCGTATCAAGGATCTTTTCGACGCACCTATCCGTTTCGTTGACTACAGGGGCATAATGTTCGGCGTGAACGATTCTGCGGAGAAAAGGATCGCGGGTGCTCATCTTTTCTCCACGTACGACCTTGCTTATCGCTATTACGGCGATCCTGCATATCTTGCTATAATTACAAACGAACCTTCGGCAGATCCCATATTCGGCATCGGAGAACTGCCCGAAACCGAAAAAGGCAGCGAGCCATACCGTAAAAGCGCGTATTCCGACAATATAGGACTTTTGATGTTAAGATCATACCGCAGAGACCGCGAAGCGAAGGACGAGATACAGGCGGTGCTCCGCTACGGTTCCCACGGCTTTGCCCACGGTCATTTCGACCGCACGGAGCTTCTTTCGCTGATGCGGTACGGAATCAGCGCGTATAATCCCGAGCATGTATGGTGGGGATACGGGCACTTGATGTATAAATTTTACGTTCAGTCGTCGGCAACGAAGAATATGGTGACGGTGGATGGAAAGATGCAGCTTCCTGCCGATTCCAGGCGCACACTCTTCCAAGTAGGAGATGGGTATTCCGCAGGCGGCGTTGAAACCACCGCCGTGTGGGGATATCCTCCCTTTGGCGGAATGATATACGACACGGGCAGAAGCCTTCCCGAGCAGGTGGAATATAATGTGTGTGATCTGACGTCGCTCGACGCGGCGCCTCACGGCGAGATAACAGACGTTACTGAGCCGATACACCAGGCACGCGTAATGGCTGTGACGGATGATTATATAGTCGTTTTCGACAGCGTCAAGGGGAATGTTTCTCACAGTTACGATTGCCTCTGGCAGCTTGGCACAGTTAAGAGCATCACGTCGTCGGGAGTGCTGTCCTATACTGAGCACAGAGGACAAAAAACGGAGGATGTGCGCTCGGACGCGCAGTTTATAACGAACTGCGACGTGTATGAAAACGAGGGAACCGTTAAGGCAACCTTTTTCATGAAGTCGGGCGCGGGGTTCGACAGACGGGGGAGCGTTTTCCATAATCCCCAAAACGGAGAGCTTATTACTGATGTGTACACGGCTTGGCCGCTGAGAAGTACGGTAATGTCGGGATTTGCAGCGGCTGATATGGGTGTTCGCATTCCCTACGATATGAATATTTATTCCGGCAGCGAAAAGCTCTGCTCCCTCCGTGCAAACGCCTGGATACTCGGCACCCGAAAACTTGATGTGAAGCTTTACGGCGACGATGTAACTCTTGAAATTAATAATCTTCCCGTATATAACGAGCAGCTTTATCCGTTTCCCTCGTCTCAAGGACTTTTCCTTGCGGATGCATACGTTATATACGACGATGGCGAACGAGTTTCCGTAACAAAGATGGAGATTGTCCGCGAAAATATAGATGAGGGGCACGGTATCGGCAAGGATCAGCTTGGCGGTGAGGTGCTTATCACCGGCAAGATCTATCCCGATGCTATATCGGTGAGTCCTCTTGACCACAGCAGGCCCGGAATATTAAGGATCAATGCGAAATGTGAAGATAAACGTCCCCTTCGCTTCACCGCAACGGTAGGAGCTTGTGCGTTTCCGGGGGATAAATCCCAGCGCCGCACCACCTATGGCGTGTGTGCGTCGGGCGTGGGTGCAAGATTCATAACGGTGCTTGAGCCTCATAGCAGCGAACCTGCCATAGCAAACGTTACGGCGACGGATGAAAACACTGTGAAGGTCACGCTCAAAAGCGGAAAAACACACACTGTTTCGGTGAGTGGCATTGAGGAAGGTGCGCCAAAGGTGACGTTGACGTGAAATAAAAAAAGAACCCGAATTCGGGTTCTTTTGTTATGGGCGTGTTACCTTTCGTCTTTTCTGCCGACGGCGCGCTGAACGAGCTTGATGATCTCCGTAATGGGGATGATAGCGATGGCGAGACCGATGGCAACGAGGTATTCGACGAGGGATATTGCCTCAAAGCTGAACGCTTTCTGAAGAACGGGAACGTAGATAACAACCGTTGTGAGGACGAGGGAGAGGGCCATAGCACCGATGAGCCATACATTGTCAGCCTTCATCTTGAAGATGGAGCCTCTGCGGGAGCGCATATTGTAGGAGTGGAATATCTCGACGAGAGAGAGGGTGAGGAATGCCATTGTCATTCCGTCGTGACTGTTTGCGATCTCCCACTTGCCGGATTCGATAAAATGACCCACGAAATAGGAAACGAGAGTAAGGATGGTGACGAGAATGCCCTGAACTGCAACGTCAAAGCCAAGACCGCCTGCGAATATGCCTTCGTTGGATCTGCGTGGTTTACGCTGCATGATGTCGCGCTCACCCTTTTCCATACCGAGTGCGAGAGCCGGGAAGCAGTCTGTTACCAGATTGATCCAGAGCAGATGAACGGGTTCGAGGATAGTGAAGCCGAGAAGCGTTGCCATAAAGATGGAAAGCACCTCTGCCAGATTGGAGGAGAGAAGGAACTGGATCGCTTTGCGGATGTTTGCATAAATGCGGCGTCCTTCCTCAACGGCGGAAACGATGGTTGCAAAGTTGTCGTCTGCAAGAACCATGTCCGCAACATTCTTCGTTACGTCAGTACCGGTGATGCCCATACCAACGCCGATGTCGGCACTCTTGATGGAGGGGGCGTCGTTAACGCCGTCGCCGGTCATAGCGGTGATGTAACCCTTTTCGCGCCAAGCCTTGACTATGCGTACCTTATGCTCGGGCTGAACGCGGGCGTAAACGGAATACTTTTCTATGCTGGCGAGAAGCTCCTCGTCGGAGATGCCGTTGAGATCGGCGCCGGTGAGTGCTTCGTCTGCGGAATTGATGATGCCGAGCTGACGTGCGATAGCAACGGCTGTGTCTTTGTGGTCGCCCGTGATCATAACGGGACGGATACCTGCCGTGCGGCACTGTTCGATAGCGTCCTTGACCTCGGGGCGGATGGGGTCTATCATACCGGCTAGACCGAGGAAAATGAGGTCCGTTTCCATAACCTCCGGCTCGTAGGAGTCGGGGGCGGAATCGTAGTCGCGGTATGCAGCCGCGAGAACGCGGAGCGCCTGATCTGCAAAGGACTTGTTTGCACGTCTGAGTTCGTCGCGGATGCCGTCAGTGAGCTCAGTTACCTTACCGTCGCGGAGGATGTGAGTGCAGCGTCCGATGACGACGTCGGGAGCACCCGTGGTGTGCTGGATGAACTTGTCCCCGTCACGGTGAACGGTGGTCATGAGCTTACGCTGAGAATCGAAGGGGATCTCCCCGACTCTCGGATACTTTGCTTCAAGGTCGTATTTCGGAAGACCGACTCTCAGAGCGAAGTCAACGACGGCGGTCTGAGTGGGGTCACCCTCGGAATGATCGGCGCCGACGGCCAGCGTTGCGTCTGTACAGAGAGAGAAGGAGGTGGCGGTGAGCGCTTCGTTGTCGCCGTAGGAGTCAACGACCGTCATCTTGTTCTGGGTGAGAGTACCGGTCTTGTCTGAGCAGATAACCTGAGTGCATCCGAGAGTCTCAACTGCCGTGAGCTTGCGGATAACGGCGTTTCTCTTTGACATATTGGTAACGCCGATTGAGAGAACAATGGTAACGACGGCTGCGAGTCCTTCGGGAATAGCGGCAACTGCAAGGCTGACGGCTACCATAAAGGTGTCGAGCATCGTTTCACCGGAGAAGTCTCCGTTTCTTGTGAGATTGAAAACGAAAATGAACGCGCAAATGCCGATAACGACGATGCTGAGTATCTTGCTGAGCTGATTGAGCTTGATCTGAAGAGGAGTTTCCTCGTCCTTCGCCTGCGTGAGAGCGTCGGCGATCTTACCCATTTCGGTTTCCATACCGGTTGCAACGACAACGGCTTTGCCGCGTCCGTATACGACGGTGGAACCCATGTAAACCATATTCTTTCTGTCGCCGAGGGAAACGTCGCCGTTTTCCTTGGGCTGGAGTGCGTCGGAGGTCTTGGTAACGGGAACGCTTTCGCCCGTGAGAGCGGCTTCCTCAACCTTCATGGATGCAACCTCAATGAGACGTGCGTCGGCGGGAACTGCGTCGCCTGCTTCGAGAACGATGATGTCGCCGGGAACGAGGTCTTCGCTTCTGATAACGGAAAGCTTGCCGTCGCGGATGACCTTTGACGTGGCGGCTGCGATCTCCTGAAGAGCAGCAATGGCTTTTTCAGCCTTGCTTTCCTGAACGACGCCAAGAACGGCGTTTATGATGACGACTGCGAGAATGATGATAACGTCTGCGAAGGATTCGTCGGCATAAACGGCGGTGACGCCGGAGATCACGGCAGCAACGATGAGGATGATTATCATCGGGTCTGCCAGCTCCTTCATAAACTTTTGAAGGAGAGTTTCTTTTTTGCCCTCTTTAAGTTTGTTGTGCCCGAATTTTTCAAGCCTTGCCTTGGACTCTTCCGCAGAAAGACCGACTTCGGTGGTTTTTTGCTCCGCGAGGACAGCGGAAGCATCAATGAGGTATTCCTTCATTGCTTCTCCCTTCTTTTTCCGAGATTTTCTCGATACAATAAAAAAAGCTTATGTGCCACTCACATAAGCTTACTTCTGAATATTCGGAGTAAGACTTATCGAGCGTGACACTGAATAAGTCTCGTCATTTAATGCAAGCCCGGGGAATTATCCCGGGTGTGACGGTCTTGCAACGCGGTGCGCCGACTACTCCCTTACGATGATGAATTATAGCACGGCAAGACATATATGTCAATAGATTTTATCCTAATTTGTTGTATGCGGGTAGTTGCTGTTTGTGAAGTTCCGTAAATGTTGACTGAGAACCGAATTGGTAGTATAATGACTGAGGTATCGTGTCACATAACGGCGGAGGTATATTATGAACGTTAATGAATATCAGAAGCTCGCAATGCGTACTCTGAATCCCGAGCTTGATAAAAAGGACGTGCTTATCAACGGAGTGATGGGGCTTTGCGGTGAATCCGGCGAGGTCATCGACATTGTCAAAAAGCATCTGGCACAGGGGCACGAGCTTGACCGCGAGGCGCTTATCGATGAGCTTGGCGACGTGGCGTGGTATCTTGCCGAAACGGCAACGGTTCTCGGGGTCACTCTCGAGGAGGTGCTTTCGCGTAATATCGAAAAGCTGCGCCGCCGCTTTCCGGAAGGCTTTGATTCAGAAAGATCCCGTGAGAGAGAAAACTGATAAACCCCATAAAGGAGTCGCTTTTGGCGACTCTTTCTTTTTGCGGGTAAAACTTTTATTTAATTCGCCTTTACATTTGAAAATACCTGTGATATAATACTCCACGAAAACGAACACTTGTTTCTTTTTTGCCTGGGGAGGTAGCCTATGAGAGAGGGCTTCGTATTGAAAAGTAAATATTTGCCCACGGGTGATCAGCCTTTGGCGATAAGGAAGCTGACGGAGGGGATACTGCGCGGTGAGCGTATGCAGACGCTCCTTGGAGTTACGGGTTCCGGCAAGACGTTTACTATGGCAAACGTCATTGCGAATCTCAACCGTCCGGCAATAATCCTTGAGCCGAATAAAACTCTTGCGGCACAGCTCTGCTGTGAAATGAGGGAATTCTTTCCCGACGCCGCTGTTGAATATTTCGTTTCCTATTACGACTATTATCAGCCTGAGGCGTATATTCCGGGAAAGGATATGTATATCGAAAAAGACGCTCTGATCAACGACGAGATAGATAAGCTTCGTCACAGCGCTACGTCTGCACTTTTCGAGCGTCGTGACGTTATCATTGTTGCCTCCGTTTCCTGTATTTATTCACTGGGCGATCCGAATGAGTATCAGCGTCAGCTTGTGTCGGTGCGTCCCGGTCAGTATATGGAAAGAAACGAATTTATAAAACGGCTCATCTCAATCGGCTACGAGAGAAACGATATCGGCTTTGAGAGAACCAAATTCCGCGTCAGAGGCGACACCGTTGACGTTATCCCCTCGAATTCGGGTGACACCGCCCTTCGCGTTGAATTTTTCGGAGACGAGATAGACCGCGTCACCGAAATATCGACGGTGACGGGAGAGGTAAAGTCCGAGCTGCGGTATGCGGCTGTTTTTCCTGCCACCCACTACGTTGCCGATCCTTCGAAAAGGGATTCAGCGCTTGCCGAAATAGAAAACGAAATGTACGAAAGAGTCGATTTCTTCCGTGCCGAGGGAAAGCTTCTTGAAGCACAGCGTATCGAGGAACGCACACGCTACGACATAGAAATGATGCGCGAGATCGGATATTGCTCGGGCGTTGAAAACTATTCCCGCGTCCTTTCGGGACGCGAGCCCGGATCCACACCCTTCACTCTTCTCGATTATTTTCCAAAGGATTATATAATGTTCATCGACGAGAGCCACGTTGCCATTCCCCAGGTGAGAGGAATGAGCGGCGGCGACGTTGCACGAAAGCGCAACCTCATTGATTTCGGCTTCCGTCTGCCCTCTGCCTATGACAACAGACCTCTCCGCTTCGAGGAGTTTGAATCCAAACTGAACCAGGTGATCTTCGTCTCCGCAACGCCCTCGGAATACGAGCGCACACATTCAACTTCAACGGCAGAGCAGATCATACGCCCCACGGGACTTGTGGACCCCGAGGTTGACGTACGTCCGGTGGAAACGCAGATAGACGACGTTCTCGGCGAGATCCGCGTCCGTGCCGCACGGGGAGAAAGATCCCTGGTCTGCACGCTGACGACGAAAATGGCGGAGGATATCACGGACTATTTCGAAAGCTGCGGTGTCAGAGTACGCTATATACACCACGAGATAGAGACTATGGAGCGCACGGAGCTTCTGCGTGATCTGCGTGTGGGAGTGTACGATGTGCTTGTGGGCATTAACCTTCTTCGCGAGGGCATTGACCTGCCCGAGGTATCGCTCGTGGCGATACTTGACGCAGACAAAGAAGGCTTTTTGCGCAACGAAACGTCGCTGATACAGACGATTGGCCGCGCCGCCCGAAACTCAAACGGCAAGGTCATCCTCTACGCAGCAAACGAGACGAGAAGCATCAAGGCAGCCGTGGCGGAAACGAACCGCCGACGCGCCATCCAGATCAAATACAACGAGGAAAACGGTATCACTCCCTCGACCGTAAAGAAGGATATCCGCGATCTCATTTCCATCGGCGAAACACGGGAAAAGCAGGAGGATGGCAAGCGCCGTCGCCGCAGCGCCGCTATGACGCCCGCGGAAAGGGAAGCAAAGATCGCAGAAATGACGAAGGAAATGAAGGAGGCAGCGTCGAAGCTGGATTTCGAGCGCGCTGCATATCTGCGTGACAGGATCAAGGAGATCCGTGGCGTGTAAAACGCCGGAGGTATTAATCACAAATGTCAACCGATAAAATAATCATAAAGGGAGCGAGAGTCCATAACCTTAAAAACGTGGACGTGGAGCTTCCCCGAAATAAGCTGATAATATTCACGGGGCTCTCGGGTTCGGGAAAGTCTTCCCTCGCCTTCGATACCCTTTACGCGGAGGGACACCGCAGATTCGTTGAATCTCTGTCATCATACGCGAGAATGTTTTTAGGTCAGATGGATAAGCCCGACGTCGATTCCATTCACGGACTTTCCCCCTCTATCTCCATCGACCAGAAAACAACGTCCAAAAACCCACGCTCCACCGTTGGCACGGTAACGGAGATATACGACTACCTTCGTCTTTTGTGGGCGAGAGTGGGCGTGCCTCATTGCCCCGTGTGCGGCAAGGAGATAGCGGCTCAGTCAACGGACACCATCCTCGATAAGATAATGTCCCTGCCCGAGGGCGAAAGATTTATGGTTCTCGCTCCCGTGGTGAGAGGAAAGAAGGGTATGCACGAAAAGGTGCTTGCCGACGCAAAGCGGTCGGGATATGTCCGCGTCCGCGTGGACGGCTCTCTTTACGAGCTTTCGGAGGAGATAAAGCTGGACAAAAATAAAAAACACAACATAGATATCGTCGTGGACAGACTCGTTTGCCGTCCTGATATAAGAACGCGGCTTTCCGATTCCGTTGAGGCTGCACTCCGTGCGGCGGAGGGATATGTGCTGATAGTGACCGTGCCGAGGGAGGGGGACGGAGCGGAGATGTGTTTTTCCCAAAACTTCGCCTGCGAGGAACATAATATCAGTATTCCCGAGCTTGAGCCGCGTCTTTTCTCGTTTAATAACCCCTTCGGCGCCTGCCCTGAATGTGCGGGTATGGGAGTGCTTGAGAGCATTTCCCCCGAAAGAGTGATATACGATAAGAGCCTTTCTCTCCGCGAGGGAGCTATATGTGTAAACGGCTTCAAGTCTCTGGATGCGGAGACCTGGTTCGGTCCCCTTTTCGCCGCCGTCGGCGAAGACTACGGATTCACTCTCGATACTCCCATCAAGGACTTTTCCGAAGCAGCTATGCAGGCGCTTTTGTGGGGTACGGGTGATAAGACTTACGAAATAGACCGTTATTTCGAAGGCACGGTGCGTCATCAGGTGCGACGCTTTGACGGCGTTATCCCTATGATAGAATGGCGCCGCCGTATGTCGGGAACGAATGAATACTACGATGAGTTCGTAGACGAGCAGCTTTGCCCCAAGTGCCGCGGCCGCCGCCTTTCCGATGCTGCACTTGCGGTCACAGTCGGCGGTATCGACATCGAAAATTTCACTGAAAAATCCGTTTCCGAAGCGCTCCGATTCATTTCTGAGCTTACCTTCACGGAAGCGGAGGCGACCGTCGCCCGAGATATAATCAAAGAAATAAAGGCGCGTCTTGGCTTCCTGATTTCCGTGGGACTTGACTATCTTACCCTTTCCCGTAAGGCTGGAACGCTTTCGGGCGGTGAGGCGCAGAGAATAAGGCTTGCAACACAGATCGGAAGCTCCCTCGTCGGAGTGCTCTATATCCTTGACGAGCCCTCCATAGGACTTCATCAGCGCGATAACAGCCGTCTTATCGAAACTCTAAAACGGCTCCGAGACCTTGGTAATACCGTTATCGTCGTGGAGCACGACGAGGACACTATGCTCGCATCCGATTATATCGTTGATATCGGCCCCGGCGCCGGCGTGCATGGCGGTAATATCGTGTCTATCGGCACCCCCGAGGAGGTTGCGGCAGACGAAAACTCCATAACGGGCGATTACCTTTCCGGCCGCAAGCGCATCCCCTTTTCAAAGGAAAGACGGGAAGGAAATGGCAACGTCCTCCGCGTCGTCGGCGCAAGGGAGAATAACCTAAAGAATATAACGGTGGAGTTTCCCCTCGGCAAGCTCGTTTGCGTGACGGGCGTCTCCGGCTCGGGCAAATCCAGTCTCGTGAATTCCATTCTCTATAATACCCTTGCACGGGATCTGAACCGCGCCCATACCTTCCCCGGAAAATGTGACCGTGTTGAGGGGCTTGAAAATCTCGACAAGGTCATCTGCATCGACCAAAGCCCCATCGGACGCACGCCCAGATCGAATCCCGCCACGTATACGGGACTTTTCACCGACCTGCGCTCGCTTTACGCAATGACTCCCGATTCAAAGCTCCGCGGCTACGGCCCGGGACGCTTCTCCTTTAACGTTCGCGGCGGACGCTGTGAGGCCTGCGAGGGTGACGGCGTGAAAAAGATCGAGATGCACTTCCTCCCCGACGTGTACGTTACCTGCGATGTTTGCCACGGCAACAGATACAACCGCGAGACACTGGAGGTCAAATATAAGGGCAAGAACATCAACGACGTTCTGAATATGACCGTCGAGGAAGCACTAACTTTCTTCTCTGAGCACCCTAAGATAAGGCGCAAGCTTGCCACCCTCTACGACGTGGGACTTGGCTATATCAAGCTCGGTCAGCCCTCCACCACCCTTTCGGGCGGCGAAGCACAGCGCGTCAAACTTGCAACGGAGCTTTCGAAACGCGACACGGGACGCACCGTGTATGTGCTGGACGAACCTACCACGGGACTTCATACCGATGACGTGCGGAAGCTCGTCGGGATCCTCCATCGCCTCGTGGATGCGAAGAATTCCGTTATCGTTATCGAGCACAATCTTGATATGATAAAGACTGCCGACTGGATCATTGATCTTGGACCCGAGGGCGGCGATGGCGGCGGCACACTCGTTGCCGAGGGCACTCCCGAGGCCATTGCCGAATGTGAAGCATCGTATACGGGTCTGTATCTGAGACCGAAGCTTACGGAACGGTAAGCGGATGATATAGTAAAGAGCGCCTCTGCGATAGAATGCGGAGGTGTTCTTATATTGTTTACAAATATTTTTCACCGACGCTTGACAAACTGATTTTATAGTGGTAAATTATATACAACATTAGCACTCGGCGCTTTTGAGTGCTAAAACGTGCGGTTTCTGAAAACGGACGATCACTAAAACGGCGAGAGGAGGCAAAAAGGGTGGCACACATAGACAGGGAGCGCCATTTGGCGGAGCTGTCGGAGAGACAAAAGCTCATACTCCGCGAGATAGTCGATTCTCATATCAAAAACGGCGAACCCGTTGGCTCGAAAGCTCTGACCTCCCTTGGCGACAAGCACTATTCCTCCGCGACCATAAGAAACGAAATGGCACACCTTGAGGAAATAGGATATCTTGAGTCCCCTCACACCTCCGCAGGCAGGGTTCCTACGGAGCTTGGATACCGTTTCTACGTTGATATGCTTCGCGAGCGCTACGAAATGACGTCGAGGGAAGTGGAATCTCTCAGGCTTATGACGGCAGCGAAGATATCGGAGCTCGATTCTATTCTTGAAACGGCAACGAAGCTTGCCAGCTCCATGACTAATTACACGGCCCTTGCCATTCGCCCGAAACGCTCCACCACTGCTGTGCAGCGATTTGAGACGGTCTTTCTGAACGAACGCAAGCTCCTGCTCGTCTTAATGTTTTCCGACGAAAACATCAAGACCGTTCACGTTGACAGCAGGGAAAGGCTGACGAGAGAAGCGGTTTCGCGTCTTGCGGACGTTTTGAACAGACACGTTGCGGGAGTACCCGCCGAATCTATCACGCTTCCCGTTATCGTCGAAATGGAGATGCAGATGGAGCGATATGCGTCCCTCGTGAATCCTATAATAAAAACGGTGTACGAAGCGATGAACGACAGCGGCGGAGGCGATGTCCGCGTTGAAGGCGTGAACAATCTGCTGTCGTATCCCGAATATTCAAGCATAGATTCCGTCAAGGATATGCTTTCGATGCTCGACCGAAGGGACGATATCGTTAAGCTTGTATCCGATGCGGACGGCGACGACGTAAACGTTTATATCGGAAGCGAAAACGCAGTCGACGTGAAGGGAAATTCCTCCCTCGTGTTCCGCACCATAAAGCGCGGAGGCGAAGTGGTCGGTGCCATCGGCATCATTGGACCTCGCAGAATGGACTATTCCCGCGTTATCGCCCTGATCGAAAAGATAGCGGGTAACGTTTCCGACGCAGTGGACCGCACACCACTGTTGCCGCCAGGCGACGAAGAGGAGACCGTATGAACAGCGTTGGCAGGATGGTGCTCACACGCACCTGCGTTGGCTGCGGGCAGTGCGAGTCCCTTTGCGAAAACGGTGCAATAACGATGAAGGACGGCGAGCTTGGTTTTCCCGTTCCCTTCATTGATGAAGATAAATGCACCGATTGCGGTAAATGTATAAAGAGCTGTCCTTTTTCGGATGATTGCGAAGAGGATGACTGATTACTTCATATAAGTGAGGCAATGATGAACGAAGAAAAGATCGTGAACGAAAACGTCACCGAAGAAGAAAACGTGACGGAAACGGCGGAAAAGCCGAAGGAAAAAGAAACTAAAAAGATAAAAGAGCTAAAGGCGGAGGCAGCAGAGCTTGCGAAGAAAAACGAAGAGCTCACAGCGTCACTTGCCGAGGCGAACGATAAGTATCTCCGCATCGCGGCGGAATACGAAAACTTCCGCAAGAGAAGCCAGCGTGAGCGCGAAGGTATCTACGGCGATGCATACGCCGATGCGATCGCGAAGCTTCTTCCTACGCTCGATAATCTTGAACGCGCGTCACAGTATACGGATTCCGAAAAGCTCGCCGACGGCGTGAAAATGATCCTCAGCGGCGTACCGGATACTCTCGCATCACTTGGTGTTGAAGTATTTGGCGAGTCAGGCGAAGCATTTGACCCCAATTTCCACAACGCCGTTATGATGGTGGAGAGTCCCGACCACGAGTCGGGCGTTATCGTAAACGTGCTCCAGCGCGGATATAAGCGCGGAGACAAGGTCCTTCGCTATGCGACGGTCACCGTTGCGGAATAAGGTATCGACAAAACGAAAAAACAAACAAAATAAATATATTATTTCGGAGGAAATAAAAATGGCAAAAATCATAGGCATAGATCTCGGAACGACAAACTCCTGCGTTGCAGTATTTGAAGGCGGCGAGCCTACCGTTATTCCTAATCCCGAAGGAGCAAGAACTACTCCTTCCGTAGTAGCGTTTTCCAAGACCGGCGAACGTCTCGTGGGTCAGGTCGCAAAGCGTCAGGCTATCACGAACCCCGACCGCACCATTATGTCCATCAAGCGTGATATGGGTACTCCCAGAAAAGTCAGCGTGGACGGCACCGACTACACTCCTCAGCAGATCTCCGCAATGATCCTCACTAAGCTCAAGAACGACGCGGAAGCATATCTCGGCTCTCCCGTAACTCAGGCTGTTATAACTGTTCCCGCATACTTCTCCGACGCACAGCGTCAGGCAACGAAGGATGCAGGTAAGATCGCGGGTCTTGAAGTCATGAGAATCATCAACGAGCCTACCGCAGCGGCTCTCGCATACGGTATCGATAAAGAAAACGATCAGAAGATAATGATCTACGACCTTGGCGGCGGCACCTTCGATGTCAGCGTTCTTGAGATCTCCGACGGCGTTTTCGAGGTCCTTGCAACCGCAGGTAACAACCGTCTCGGCGGTGACGACTTCGACGAAAGAATAATCAACTGGATTGCAACCGAATTTATGAAGGAAAACGCAGGTCTTGACCTTCGCCGCGACAAGATGGCGCTTCAGCGCCTTAAGGAAGCTGCCGAAAAGGCGAAGATCGAGCTTTCCGGCACGCTTTCCACGAGCATCAACCTTCCCTTTATCACCGCAGACGCAACAGGCCCCAAGCACTTCGACGGCACGCTTACCCGCGCCAAGTTCAACGAGCTCACCGCGGACCTTGTTGACAAGACCATGGGGCCCACACGTCAGGCTCTCTCAGATGCGGGACTTCAGCCCTCATCTATCGATAAGGTTCTCCTCGTAGGCGGTTCTACGAGAATCCCCGCAGTTCAGGAAGCTATCAAGAGCTTCACCGGCAAGGAACCCTTCAAGGGCATCAACCCCGATGAATGCGTTGCTCTCGGAGCGGCTATTCAGGGTGGTGTTCTCGGCGGCG
>CAYXHC010000051.1:0-14876 GCA_964464905.1 uncultured Lachnospiraceae bacterium | reverse complement strand
CTAACTGGTACTACTTCGCATCCGGCGGTGCTATGCAGACCGGCTGGCAGAAGATAGGCACTAACTGGTACTATTTCGCCGCAGACGGCGCAATGCAGACCGGCTGGCAGAAGATCGGCGGCTACTGGTATTATCTCCAGGCGGGCGGCGCGATGGCCACCGGCACGCACACCATCGGCGGCAGGGTCTATACCTTCAATAAGAGCGGCGTTTGGGTCGCTTAACATACCATAAAAAGCAGGCAGTCACCAAATGAAGTGACTGCCTGCTTTTGTTGCCGCTGATAATGTTTATTCTTCCGCGCTTTCTTTCTGCGCTGTTTTCTTCTCCGTTTTCTTTTTACTGCCAAGCTCCGTCAAATACTTATTAGCATCCTTAATAAAGCTTGCAGCTATCAGTACGATAACGATGCCGATGGGGAATGCCGCAACGATACTCACAGACTGAAGATTGCTCATAGAGCTTTCCGCAAAAATAAGAGCGATAGGAAGGAGGATCAAGAGGATACACCACATAAGCTGAATGAGCTTGTGAGGCATCTCGTTCTCACCAAGCTTATGATAGCTGTAGCATGAAGCTGTCAACGCAATAGAGTCAAAGGACGTTGCATAGAAAGCCATCATTGTGAACAGCACCACCACCATCACAACGGGAGCGAGAGGCATCGTTTCCATCATCGAAATGATCATTTCATAAAGGTCGCCCGTTTCAAGATACTGGGCTATAAAGTCAGCTTTGCCGGATACCTGAAGCCCCATAGAATAGTTTCCGAGAACGATAAAGCTTACGATAGTGGAGCCTACACCGAAAATGTAACCACCCATAATGGTCTGACGAACCGTTCTGCCTTTAGAGATGCTTCCGATAAAGAACGGAGCTGCAACGCACCATACCATCCAGTATGCCCAATAGTAGATAGTCCAGTTCTGAGGGAAACTTGATGTTCTTTGCGGATCGGTGAAAGTAGACAGTTGCAAAAAGTTCTGAAGCATTCTGCCTAACGATTCAACACCGGTCTCAATAATGTATCTTGTTTCAGATGTAAAGAGGAAAACGTAAATAAGCAAGCCGAAGAACATATAAATACAAGCGTTTGCAAGGAAGCTGATTCCCTTGAAACCGCGCAGAAGCGAGGTCGTGTAAACGACGCAGGTAACGACAAGAATAACGATGGTTATGCCCGTACGGCTCAATTCAACGCCAAAGAGTGCGTTTATAATGCTCGCCATGAGAGGAGTAGCCACGGCAAAGGTGGTTGCAGTGCCCGCAAGAAGTGCAAACACAGCCAAAAGGTCTATCACTCTGCCCGCAAGACCGTCGGTGTGCTTACCGAGAATAGGACGGCACGCCTCGGAATACTTCTGACGGGGACTCTTGCGAACGTGAAGCATAAAGCCGAAAGCAGCAGCGAGAACCAGGTAAAATGCCCACGGGATGAAGCTCCAATGGAAGATGGGGAACACACCTGCCCACTCCTGAACGGATCCCAGTTCCTCAAGATGAGGGTCTGTTGCATAGAGTACCCACTCAGAAAAAGAGTAAAAAAGAATGTCTGCAGCCAAACCTGCAGTGAACATCATTGCACCCCATGCAAAAAATGAATACTTAGGCTTTTCATCGGGATCGCCAAGAACGATGTCACCGTATTTCGAAAATGAAATATAGATAGACAAAGCAAGGATGCCAATACCGATAATGAGATAATACACGCCAAACGTGTCGCCAAAGAAGAATCTTATCTGGCTGAGGATCGCGTTTGACTGTTCAGGGAAGAACATAAACACAACGCAAAGGCCAATGATCATCAGAAGCGGAACAAGCGTGATCATCCAGTCAATTTTCTTTTTTTCGGATCTGATACTATTCATAGTTATTCTCCTATCACAGCTTTATAGCTGCTATCAATTTCAATAAGCTCGTTTAAGCTGTCGATCTCAACGAGAGCACCCTGTTTCATTTCCATGATGCCAAGCTGATACTCATCGGGATAACAAAACAAAGCCACGTCATCCCAGTATATCTGTCTGTTCTGTTTTTTTTCAAATTCCGTTTCCAGATGCTTTTTAAGCTTGCGCCCGTCTTCAGCCGTCCATCTGGACACGCTGTAGAGCTGCCAGCCATTGCTTCCGCCGACACGGCTGCAGCTCTTGACGATGCCGTTTTCCACCGTCAGCAGCCATTCGTCGGTTTTTTCATCCGTCCACACACAGTTATATCCCGAGCGTTCAAACTCAGGCTTGAGGATCGCGGGGTCACGCACGATCTGATCGCCGTCGAGAATGATGGCATTCTCGATATGCTCTCTTGCCACATACAGCGATGAAATATTGTTGCAGGTGTTGTAGTAAGGATTTTCGATCAGCTTCACGCCGGGATATTCTGATTCAAGGCTTTGAAACTGCTCCTTCAAATGACCAACCACAATATATATATCGTGTATTCCGTTTTCGTGAAGTCCCTTTATGACCGTATCAATCATACGCGTGCCGTTCACCTTTACCAAAGGCTTAGGCGTCGTCAGCGTGACGGGCTGCATACGGTTTCCGAGCCCTGCCGCCATAATAATCGCTCTTTTCACATAGTGCATCAAGCATCACCTCCGTCATTCAGTTCGCTCATTACGATTCGGTAATAATCTTTTGCATATCGGTACTGACGCAGTGAATATTCGCCGAATTCCACGCCAAGATTGCGTTTATATTCGCACCAGTTGCTCCAAAGAAGTCCGCAGGCGGAGATATAACAGTATATTTTGAGTCTGTTTTCCTTTGTGCATCCCTCGGAGAAATAAAGATCGATAAGTCTGTCCACCCGACGGCGGTCGTAAAGGGCGTAGATACAGAACATAGCAACGTCTACGTGAGGATCCTGCATTCCTGCGTATTCCCAGTCTATAAGCCGAAGCTCGCGGTCATTATCGGCAAAAAGGAAGTTGTCGGGAACCGCATCTATATGAGTCAGCACGTATTCCGCTTTGTGAGTGTCAATATACTGCCTCAGCGAGAATACCTCTTTCTTTGTCTTACCGTAATCTACATAAGCGGAAGGTGTATTCCCCCACAAAGACTGATAAAACTCGATCCTTTCAAAAATATCAAAGGTATGCGCTACCTTTAGCTTCATCTCGTGAAAGCCTCTGAGACGTACCATACATTTTTTCAGATCGTCAACGTTGTCTGGATCGCACACACGTGCATCGTCGAGATATTCCGTGATCTTGTACCCACTATCGGGGTTGATATAAGCGATATCATCGCAAATATTAACGTCTGCAATAGTTTTATATACCTCTGCCTCCTCGGCGCGGTTTATAAGCTCGCCCGTTCCCTCTCCGGGAATGCGCATAATATACTTCTTGTCGCGGCATCTGAACAAAAACGATCTGTTTGTCATGCCCTTTTTAAGCACGGTGATATCGACGATCTCCTCCGCGCTTGCGTTAAGCGCACTGCATATGACCTCGATAGCGTCCGTTTTCAGGTTGTCGGAATTTTCGTCCAACATTCTTAATTGCTCATAGGTGTTGATCTCAACGGCTTTTTCAGAAGAAACAACTCTTGCGTAAGTCAAGATCCTATCCGGATCGTAAAGAGCTTCTTCCCAAAACACGTTATCATAATCGGGGTCTGCATCCATCGCACAGAGCCTACGCTTCAACTCTGCTGCCACATCTCCGAATACGTAACTGATACCGATCATTTCGTTTCCCTGCTCGTTTTTCCGCACGCGCGTCAGTTGCATTTTTCGGTTCACCCGAACGTCGCTGTCCTCCGTCACGCGATCATTTACCATATACCAAGGATAAAGCTCGCGCTTTCCGAAGGGATTTTCAGCGCACCAAATATCGCAAGGTACAATATACGTATTATTGATGTGCTCTGCTGCCAATCTCAATGAATGGAGATTGTTTTTTGACGCATATTCTGAATTGATTATAAGATCGACACCGAATTTATCGATCAGGTATTCATAGCGCTCCTTCATAAATCCTACGATAACGTAGATCTCCCGTATCCCCGCTTCTTGGAGATGACGGATATGGCGCTCAATGAGCACTTCACCGCGCACCTTCAACAGTCCCTTTGAGACTTCCGTGTTGATCGGTACCATGCGCATTCCATAGCCTGCCGCTAAAATAACCGCACTTGACGGCTTGCAGCTTCCGAAATCGCGCTCTGCCTTAGGGGTAAGTGCCCCCGATTCATCTATATAGCCTTCAAGAGCCAGCTCCTTCATACACTTGTTTACAGCTCCGAGGGAGTAGCCCGTGCTTTCTGCCACCATACGCTGATTGACAAACGTTTCACGCATCAGCGTGTTCACGATATCCAATTTTCTCACGTTCGTGATCATCGGCGTAATCCTCCACATAAAATTATAACTATAACCGTTCTAATTATATATCCTTATACGAAATAATGCAACCCTATTTCAGCAACAAAATCCCCCCGTCGATCATATAATTATTAGTATTATTGAACAAAACAACATCCGACGCCCGCAAAAACGGGCGTCGGATGCCAAAAGCCATATTAATCGAAGTTTTTCATAAGTCCGATGATATACTTTCTCTTCACAAACGCAACGGCAAGTCCTATAAGGAGGATCGCGCAACGGATAAGGAAGTAATCAAAGGTATACTGCACCAGCCAGCAGGCGAGTATCAGGCAAAGCGAGATACCCACGGTAAGCGGGATCTCGATAAGAGACTTTTCGCCGGTCTCTTTTTTCAGGATCCTGCTGCTCATGATCTGATGGCCCACGCTATACGCTATATAGCAAACCAGTGTCGTGTATGCAGCGGCAACGTAGCCGAACAGCTTTATGAATACATAATTCAAACCGATATTCAAAACGGCAGACGCGAGAGATGCCACCATCAAAAACCAGGTCTTCTCGTAATAGAATTCCGGATAAGAAATTATGCCGTAAAGGAATACGAAGAACACGCTGGCAGCAACGGGGGGAATTATATAAACGGCGTCAGCGTACTTGGAAGATCCGAAGATAAGCACAACCTCGGGGCTGACGAGCATAAGGCACACGGATATCACCGCTACAAGGATCATCAACGCGCTGAAGCGCTTTCTGATGGCTCCGATATCACCCGCCTTCAGCTTGCCATATACCCACGGTGTGATGGCATTGTTGATAGCGCTGACGAACAGCTTCACGAGCATACCGATATTGTATGCAACACCGTAAAGCGCAAGCTCCGTCTTGCCCACCATACGGTCGATCATAACTCTGTCGCCTTGATTCAGCACCACCGTTGAAAGATAGTGCGGAAGCATGGGCGTTGCAAGAACGACGCCGTATTTCCAATAGTCCTTATGGAAGAAGGTCTTGCCGCGCAAAAACTGCATCACCATTACGGTTCCGCAGAAGATGATCTCCACAACGACAACGGAAACAACTCTTGCCACCACCGCATCGTCTGCGATCTTGATCGCTACGATGCCAAGCAGCGGATTCAAGAGGGATTTCGCCAGCGTCACGCCGACCACGGACGTGTACTTATATTCAAAGCGCTTTCTGCCTGTCCAGAAAGCCAGCGCCGGCGTTACGTACATTTCCGCAAACATAAGTATGATGAGAAGCGAAGACATACCGAGCATCTTCTCAAACTGATCCATAAAGATCAGTACAACGGCAAAGACTACGCTTGTGATGCAAACCGTGAGTCCCTGCATGGCTGAGGTATAGCGGCTTCTGTCGTCGGCAAATTTATGCATACCGTTATCAAACACGCCGTTATAAAGATAAAGCGACGTTATAACGGTGAATATCTGAAGCCAGGAAAGATAAAGCGTGAATGCGCCGTATTCCTCCGTCGTCATCATTCTGGTGAAAATCGGCACCGTGACAAACGATATTCCCTTTTGCATAAAGCTGCAGAACACAAACCACAACGCGGCTCTTGCCTGCACGCTTAAGCTTTTATATTTTTTTATTAAGTTCATTTTTTATTATCTCCGTTGACACGTGATCGCTTTAGACAAGGAGCTGTTATTCCTCGTTCTCAGCGGATCCCAAATTCAAAAGCGGCGACAAAAAGCTACGCGAGTCTTTGTCGCTCACCTTGCGCGCAGGAACGCCTGCCCAGGTAGTTCCCGGCTCGTTGATATCCTTGACCACAACGGCGTTTGCGCCGATGGCAACGTTGTCTGCGATGTGAATGTCGCCGATTATCTTGGCGCCGGTTGCGATAAACACGTTATCGCCGATCACGGCAGAATTCTTTGAGCCGCCGGTGGAACCAATGGTCACGCCCTCGTGGATACGGCAGTTTTTGCCTATCTTCGCCGTGGGATTGACGGCGATGGTTCCTCTGTGAGCGATAGAGAGTCCTGCGTCGAAAACGCCTAACGGGATGGTGAATCCGCAGCGTATCGAAGCGCGGTAAAGACGCAGCGTTTGAAGCTTGATATAAGGCAGCAACAGCTTTCTTTTAATGCCCTTGATGCTGCGGAGATATTCGTTTTTACGTAATATAAGAATGAACTTCCAGATATCGTCGCCAAAAAGCTTGGCGGAGGTGGTCGTTCTTCTGTTTGCAAGAGCGTCCTGCTCTAAGCATTTTTTGTACTGTTCTTTATTGTTGATCAAAAAAGTTCACCTCGATTTTTGCGGCATCGCAGAGAACGCCGTTACCGTCTTTTCAGAAGCTGTTCCATAATGAAGTTGCACACGCGCTCGGAGGACTTATCGTCCTTGTAGGAATGAACGAGATCCTTCGCCTTGTTTCTCTCCTCAGCGGATCTGTCGATCCCGTTTGCAACGTCAGCAACGAACTTGCACATATCATCAACGTTATATAGATAATCTCCCTTGAGCACGTTGAGAGGATCATCGAAAACGAAGCCCTTCTGGGATGCATATTCCTCAAAATCGTCAAAGGTCAGCGCAAGGGGACGGTCAAGCAGCAGATAATCGTAATATATAGAGGAATAATCCGTGATCATTGCGTCTGTTTGCGCCAAAAGCTCGTTTAACTGCACGTTAGCTTTTTCAAGGTCGGGATTATAAAGGAACACTACGTTACTGAGCTTCTGCTCCTTGATAACGCTCATATCGGAGGCAGGATGAGGCTTCATAATGAGAAGCACGTTATGCTCCGCCAAAACGTCGTTAAGCTTTTTCGCGTCGTCCTCGGAATAAAGGACGGGCAAGCCCAAAGGATAATCTATATTGCAGTCCACTCTTTCCTTGCGGCGGTGTCTGCGGAAGGTGGGCGCCCAAATGATGATCTTTTTGTAGTCGTCGGCGTTTTCAACAACGCGGGAGATCGAGCCTGTATTCACAAAAAGCTCGTCGTTTCTGGGCAAGCCAAGATGAATGACCTGATCTTCCTCAACCGTATACTGAGACACGTTGTGTTCCACGAAAAACTCAGACTGACAGTTCAGATAACCGCAGTGAAGCGGAAAACGCTTGTTATCAACAAGAACGTTTTTCAAATGAGAGCCGTGATCCAAGAAGAGATTGATCTGCTTTTTGGAAACACAGAACGTGGGAATATGATTATTGCAGGCAATCGTAGCCTTGGCACGGTTACAACGAACATAATTTTTGATCTTCTCACCAAGCTTTTTTGGTGTAACGGGCAAGAAGCTTACGTTCTCAACAGAATGATCCTTATATTTTTCCGGATCGCTCACAAGCCACGTGAGCTTATACTTTTTATTCACCCCTTGCCCCAGCATATACTGATAAAGGGCGTAGGAATTACACGTCATATCAGGATGGCTCTCAAAAATGATCTCGTCATTCATCGGGAAAGCACTGCAAAGCAGATTGAAAAAAGCGTACTTTGTGCGTACTATACGCTGTGTCACCTGATCTCCGATCAGCTTTTTGATTGCTTTCTTTACGCTCATTATAGGTTAGCCCTCATTTCATAATAATTAAGATCGGTAAAGTGCTTCCAATCTATCGATCTCGCGTCTCATATCGTATTCGTGCAGACGATCGGGGAAGTCGCTGACGATGCTACGGTCAAGAACTACGTCAGCCCATTTTTCCGGGCCTGCCGAAAGCTCCATGGGAATTGCCAAGGTTGAAAGATGCGTTTCTGCCGGAACTGCGTCGGATATCAAAGAGCGCAAGCCGCTTATCTGTGCTTCAACAAGCACTATTCCGAAGCCTTCCCACTTGGACGGGAACACGAACACGTCCATGGCCTTCATAAGTCTCGGCACGTCGGATCTGTGGGAAAGTATCTTCACACGTTCACCAAGGCCATACAGACGCACCTTTTCCTCAACGGCTCCCTGAACGTCACCGTTTCCGACCATCAGAAGGAATGCATCTTTATTCTTTTTGTAAACCTCGCGGAAAACATCGATTAAAAACTCGTGGTTCTTCTCATAAGTGAATCTTCCAACGTGTCCCACAACGTAAGCATTTTCGGGGATACCAATGTCCCGTCTGATGTCCGTTTTCGTTTCCGTGATCCCCTGAAACCGCTGAAAATCGATGCCGTTACGGATCACAGCCGTATTGTCTACGCCGAACATATCATCCAGCTCTTTTTTCATATCATCGTGCAAAGCGATGAACTGCAGACCGTTATTTTTGATGAGATATTTTGCGGCTTCCGTCTGCTCGGGATATTTCTCGCCGAAATATCGTGTGGGCACGCTGTGACATGAATACAAAAGCTTGATCCCGCGTATTTTTTCGGCAAGCTTCTTAACATATTTCAAAAGGTACAGATGCACGTGGATAGCGTCCGGTGCCTCCTCCTCTATGATCTTCGAAAGCTTATGTGGGATATACCACTTTCCGAATATCTTATTGAATATCTTAACGCCGATATTCCACTTAGGATATACGGAAACGATCTTGATATTCTTTTCACGCAGCATCTTATATACAGCCGTGTGGGTGAAATTTCGGATAGTGAGAACGGTAACGTCCATCCTATCCTTGAGCATAATGGCGTAATCCTTCACCAGCGTTTCAGCGCCGCCGTCGCTCAGGTTGGTAATAAACTCGATTACCTTAAAATCCATTTCAGCACCTCTTATTCGGAATAGAAGCTATAGGGCAGAATTCCGAGAACGTTTTGCTTGATAATGATAAATAAATATGCTCCCATAAGGCACGCAATGCCAAGATAGCAGAGGGTCTTCATGGGGATGCGGCATTTAGCAAGTCTGGGGTATTTTTTCTCGTCCGTGAATTTTTCAAGCTTGATAAGCTTATTGAGCTTGCACGTTTTTAATAAGCCGCAAATAAACTTTATGTCAAAGTACACGGCGGGCACAGATGTGGCGTAAACGTCAGACGCCAAAACGATGATAAAGGGAATGAAATATCTCGTCATACGGCTGAATATGCCGTACTGTCTGCCAAGCAGGTTCACTGCGATGGCAAAGATGGAGCCGAGAAGCGCCACTACCATTTGACTGCGCTGTTCGTCGCTTTCAAATTTTGCTTTACCGGAAAACAGCATATACGCGGCAAAGGCAACGAGCGCCATAACTATTATAGAAAATACGCCTATGCCGCCCTCTCCACTCATAAGCTCGGAATCGAGATATCTTGCGTAGATGGGGAAAATCTTAACGACCAGCTTAACAAGGGGCTTGAAGAGAACGATTCCCAAAACCGACGCTATCGCAGATGCGATTATCTTGATCTTATCGCTGGGGATCAAGCTGAAAGCCACAACCACAAGAAGGAGAAGCGCTGTCATGTGGAAAAACGCACCTGCTATGATAAGCAAGATCGCAGGGATCCATTTACGTTTTTTAAGAAAATATATGCTGTTCGTCACTATCGCCAGCGCAATAGCCTGACGGATGGCGCTGAACGTAATATAATAAAGGAACGCGGTGAACACCATAAGCGCCACAGCATAGTTGCCCTTACAGTTATTGCGGATGAACAGATATATACCGATAAACACGATAAGAGAAGTGCCGACGAGATATATCAGCGCGTGGTCACCGAAAAGACGAAGGAACTTAACGAGCAGCACATATCCGATCTCATATTTGTCGGCGCCGTCGATCTGTTCGTTCAGTATTTCAGGGTGCCAGAACATTATCACGTAATTGTCCGTGTCGTAGCCGACAGAAAGGGATCTGAATGCGCAAACGACAAACATCGCAAAAAGGCAGCCTGCCAGATAAAGCTTATCGGTGCTGACGTTCCACGACTTATTATGGCTGAGGGGGAGTGCAAGATCACGTTGCGGCGAAACGAAGTATCCCGCCACGGCGCACAGCACGAACAGCAGCATAAATAATAGCATATGTATCCTCCAAAGAGAGTAAAATAAACGATTTTAGAAAAGATCGGTCCACATTCTGCTGACTTTTTCCACGGGGTACTGCTCTCTTACCTTGAAAGCTTCCTCGGAGATCCTTTCAGCAAATTCAGGCTCTTCAATAACCTTCTTCATTCCGCGGTACATTGCCTCAGCGTCGCCGACAGGCACGAGAATGCCGTTCACTCCGTTCTTTATCATCAATCTTGCGCCGCCTACGGGGCAGTCGGTAACGACGGTGGGTACGCCCATCGCAAGGGCTTCAAGCATGGAATTGGAAATGCCTTCGTAATCGGAGGAAGAAACGAACATAGCGGCATCACGCATTTTTTCGTGGATATCGGAAGCGAAGCCGGGCATAAGGATCTTTTCCTCAAGTCCGCGCTCTTTTATCATCGCTTCAAGCATTTCGCGCTCATTTCCCTGTCCGTAGATCACGAGAGTGTACTCGGGATGCTCTCCCTGAAGCTTATCGAAGGCTTCGATAAGCATCGGCAGATTCTTCTGGGGATGGAGTCTGCAGGCGGTGATAATAGTCTTATTACGCTGACCCTGCGTAACTTTGCCGGGCAGGCTCGTATTTATGGGATTGGGTATAACGGTACCGTTCTTCTGCGCCTTCTTGGGGAACATTGCCATAGCCTCGTCCGTCTGATAAACACACACGTCAGCCTGGCAGAAGGACCAGTCTCTCAGCTTCTGCTGAAGCTTTCCCGCAGGGCATTCCTTGGGATTGTTGCGCTCGGATACGACGATCTTGTTCTTCACGAACTTTGAAGATACCGCAAGGATAAAGATTGAAGACACGATAAAGGAAAGGACCACTGCATTCGGACGGGATTTGAGTATCTTCGTCAAATTGTGGATCTCTTCGAAATAGCGCAGGGGTTTGAATCTGTTTTTCGCTTTGATATTGATTATTTCCGCTTTGTCGGACAGTGCGTAGCTGCAGCCGTAATTGTCGGCGCCCGTCTGGACCACGGTGACCTTATGTCCCTGCTCTATCCACTGATTTGTCAGTACCGTCAAAACTCTTTCCGCGCCATCGTTTCCGAGGGCAATGGTAACGATAATAATTTCCTTCTTCATATTAATTTTCAACCTCGATTATATAGTCGATCAATTTTCGGTAAGCGTCTTCCATTCCAACCTCAGGCCGCCATCCTAACGTTCTGAGCTTTTCCGAACAAAGCTGCATCGTTACGTCGGGTGCGTAACCGTATGCAGAACGCTCCGCCGGTATGTCGAATACTTGCTTTATTTCGCCGCCCGCCACCTTTTCCGCAACGAGACGCGCGATCTCGGCGATGGTTCTCGTTTCCGCGTCGTGGCAAACGTTATAGGCTTCGCCCGACGCTCCCTTGGCCAGTATCGTGAGGATCGCCGTTACAACGTCGGAAATATAGCAGAAATTGGACGTGGACTTTCCTTCCGTGTGAAGGACGATGTCCGTTTTGTTTATAGCGCTTCGCGCAAACTGCATGAACACGCGAGTATCCGTGAGAGGCGCACCTGCGCCGAAGGTCTGCGCCAGGCGTGCGATCGACACGTCAACGCCGTATTCGTGTGAATATGCCTTGCAATAGCACTCGCACATTCTTTTGCTTTCGGGATAACAGCTTCTCACCTGAAGGTGATCCACCACGCCGTACTTATCCTCGGTCATTATCTGACCGGGCTCATAGGGCACGCCGTACTGCTCCATGGAAGAAAGGTACACCACCTTGCGTATGCCGTTTTTCTTGGCATATTCAAGGACGCGGACGGTGCTTCCTACAGACGCTTCTATCGTTTCAACCGGATGCTCCACGAAAAACTTCGACTTCGTGGGACAAGCCGTGTGAATAACGTAATCGCATAAAGGCGCACTGTCAAGCTCGCCGCAAAAGAGGCTAACGTCTTCCCGCTTTACAAGCTCGCCTAAGACGTCGGCAGCGCGTTCAAGGCTTCTTACCTGCCCCACCACACGAATCGAAAGACCGTAGCGATCGTTAGCCGCCGTGAGCGCTCTTGCGAGCATAGAGCCAACGAGACCCGTGATGCCCGTGATCAGCACCCGTCTTTCACGTAGCGGCTCAAAAAGCGCCCTGCTTTCTAAGACTCTGTCTATATCCTCTCTTACTATACGGCTAACATCTGCCATAAGTTCACCTCATATATAACGCTTTACTGACCGTCTCTGTTTTTAGAGATCCCAAGAAACATATAATAATCAGAGGGCGTTGTGATCTTGATATTTTCCGGCTCACCATCAACGGGATGAAGCTTATAGCCATAAGCTCTCATCATGGATGCCGAGTCGATATAATCGTATTTTCCGTCCTGTCTTGCGGAGTTATGCACCGCCAATATGTCGTCAAGCAGGAAGCTCTGCGGTGCCTTGGCAACGCGGCAAAATTCTCTGTCGAGAATATTTTCAATGCCGTCGTCTCCGACCTCGATAACCGTTTCAATAGCCTTTGCAACGGTGATAGCGTTGCCGTCAGACTTGACGGAATCGATATTTCTGCTTATGGTTGCGTGATCCACGAGGGGGCGAACGCCGTCGTGAATAAGCACCGCAACCTTTTCGCCGGGCATCAGGCGTTTGATCTCACAGAGTCCGTTATACTGAGATTCAAGCGCGCTGGAGCCGCCGGCAACTATAGAAACGACCTTTTTCAGTCCTGCCTTGTCGATAAGCTCGCGTGTGTAATCGATCCAGTCTTCCTTGCACGCCAAAACGATAGAATCCACCTCGGGATGTGTTTCAAACACCGAAAGCGTGTGAATAATGATCGCCTTGCCGTTCCATTCCAGAAACTGCTTAGGCATTTCATTTTTCATTCGCGCTCCGACACCGCCGGCAAAAACTAATGCAACAGCCTTCACTTCAATATCTCCGTTCCGTCACTTTTTTCCTTCGGGAAAATATTTTACGTTCTTATAATAGGTATAGGGGTGATCCATATCAACGAATTCAAGCTCGTGCTTGGGCTTCTGATGCTCAACGGGAGGTCTTTCCATGTAATTTCCGAAAATGAGCGTCAGATATTCGTGGTAGCCTGCCATAACGGGAACCTTATGTCCTTCAAAGTCCACCCAGACCTGAGAAGAAAACCACTCCTTCGGATGCTCAAGAAGCATTCCCTTGATGCTGCCGATAAGCTCAGTAACCTTTTCGCACTCGTCCCAAGGATACCTTGACATTTTCTTTTCGGCATTCTTCCAAAGCTTATATCTCATCTTCTGAGAGGGCACCAAAGCGTAAAGTATCTTTGCAAAGGTGCGGAAGAACTTGCCCTTATTATTGGGCAGACGCTGTGTATTGAAAAGCGCGTACACGAAGGCGTGATAAAGCTGTATATAGCGCTTGATCCTGCCCTTCGGGCAGCCATCGATGGGAGCTATCTCAAATGCAACGCCGTGGCATATATCAAGATTCTGATTATAGCTACAAATAAACGTTGTGCTGGGGTCTCTGAGAGACGTGCAGGAATGGTGGAAATTCACCTTATCGTCCGTGCGGCAGTATACGAATCTTTCCTTGTCACCGTATTTATCCCAAAGCTCGCGGAATCTTTCGTAATCCGCACGGGGCATAAAGCAGTCAATATCGTCGTCCCACGGCACGAATCCGTGCTCGCGGATGGCGCCGATAGCACCGCCTCCACACAAATAAAACATCAGATCGTGCTCAGCACAGAATTCCTTGAAATAAAGAAGCATATCAAGCATCTTCGCCTGTAATTTCTTAAAAGTCTCCCGATCTATTTCGTATGCTTCAAAATATTCGTTACTCATTATCTTTCTCCTTATCCATTCACCTTCGTGCGGGTACGCCCTTATATGTTCCCGGCTCGGTGATGTCCTTTATAACGACGGCTCCTGCAGCGATCACAGCACCGTCGCAAATATTAACATTGTTTATTACGGTGGCTCCTGCGCACACGAACACCCTCTCGCCGATATTGACGGTCCCTGCCACGTGTGCACCCACGGAAACGTGAGTATACTGCCCCACGCGGCAATCGTGGTCAACGCTGCTCGAGGTATTGATTATAGCGCCGTCACCGATGACAGCACCCGGGTTGATCACAGCTCCTGCCATTACGGCAACACCGTCGCCGATAGAAACGTCAGAGGCAACCGTGGCGCGGGGATGAACAAGGCTGACGATATTTGCACCCTTCAGAGTCAGCTCCGCGCTTATGCGCTTTCGAACTTCACAGTTTCCTATCGCCACGAAAAAGTCCGCATCTTCGACGTGTGCCAAAGAGTCGGTCACCTTCCCCGCTATACCGGGCACGTCGCCGTCGTCAAAGAACATTACCGTCTCGTATCCGTTCAGCCTGGCAATATCGGCGATCACCCGTCCATGTCCGCCGGCGCCGATAATAGAGATTCGGCTTCTTTTCATCGTTATGACCATTCCTTTCCGCCGTGCAGAAGGCACAAAAGGCACGAAAAGCCTTACGCCCGTTACACAGCATTAAGTTTTTGTGTTAAAATACTGCTTGAGGAAACAGATACACTAATCTCTTTTTGACCACATTGGGGGCAGTCTGTTTTGTTATGCCGTTTTTTCTCTATTGCATCTGATTTTAATTTTCAGACT
>CAYXHC010000050.1:0-15234 GCA_964464905.1 uncultured Lachnospiraceae bacterium | reverse complement strand
AGCGCAGGTGAGCGAGAATGGCAGTTGTGTGTTCGCACAAACACACTGCGGGAGCCACCGCAAAAAAACGCGTGCTTTTTCTGCACGCGCTTTTCTTATTTCACCACCTTCGTGGGAACACCGTTTGAATCAAAGAAATCCGCCAAAGCTTCCACGTATCTGTCTCCGTCCACCAGATAGGCAAGACCGTGTCCTGCACCGGGCACCGTCATCAGCGTCTTCGGCGCTGTGCAGGCATCGTAATTGATGCGGCTCATCTCGCAGGGAACGTAATCGTCTGCCTCACCGTGGATAAATATGACGGGCAGGCGGCACTTTTTCATTGCCGACTCGGGGGAATTGCTGTCGGGATCAAAGCCTCCGTAGAGAATAGCGCCAAGGCGAACGAAGGGATATGCCACGGTTGGCGGCAGCTTCATTTCGCGTATGGTCTTTTTTATAATATCCTGCGCTGAATTGTAGCCGCAGTCGGCAAGGACTCCAACCACGTTCGGAGGCAGCTCCTCTGCCGCCGCCATCATAACCGTGGCGGCACCCATAGAGATTCCCGTAAGGATTATTTTCACGTCGTCGCCGAAATATTCGACCATCTTGTGCACCCACGCCACGCAGTCGCGGCTTTCGTTGATACCGAAGGAGATCACCTTCCCGTCGCTTCTGCCGCTTGCGCGCTGATCCACGATAAGCGCGCTTCTGCCAATGGCAAAGCAGCGCTGAACGCCGCCGCAAAGATCACGCTCGGCAGATCCGCGGTAGCCGTGGAACATCAATTCTATAGGCGCGCCGGGAGAATATTCGTAATATTTGCCCCAAAGGGTTAGTCCGTCGTGGGAGGTGACGGATATCCGTTTGTGCGGCAGCTTTTCGGTTTCGATCATCCAGTTTTTCATTACCTCGCGGTAGGGTTCATACACGTCACCGGGAGGAAGACTGAAATGATCGGCATCCACGATCACCTTCTCCTTCACGTAAAAAGCCATGCGGAAGCACACGTACGCTATCGCCATTGCAAGCATAGCAAGTAACGACATAGATATTAGTATATAAGATATAACGACCATTACGACCTCACAAAAATGCATTTTGTCTACCACATTTTAGCACAAGGCGGCACGCTTTTCAATATTTTGCCCGTTAAATCTCATCGTTCGCTTGTTATCGGCAGCACCGTTGTGCTAAAATAGAGACACGAACAAAAGCAGAACTTTCGGAGGTGCGACTTTATGAAGATATTGGTTCTCAACGGAAGCCCCAAGGGAAACGCAAGCGTCACCCTGCAAACGGTGCATTACCTTTCCATCATCCATCCCGAGCACGAGTTTATCATCGAAAACGTAGGACAGCGTATCCACGCGATCGAAAAGGACGTATACGCCCTTAAAAAGACGCTTGAAAATGCGGATCTCTTGCTTTTCTCCTATCCCGTATACACCTTCATCGCCCCTTGGCAGCTTCAAAGATTCATTGAGCTTCTGAAGGAGTCGGGGATCTCCGTTGCCGGAAAATATGCAACTCAGCTTTCCACCTCCAAGCATTTTTACGACGTAACGGCTCACCGCTACGTGGAGGATAACTGCTGCGATCTCGGTCTTCGCTATGTACGCGGTCTTTCCGCCGACATGGACGACCTCACCACCGAAAAGGGTCGGCATGCGGCGGAGAGCTTCTTCGATCATGTTATGTACTCCATGGAAAACGGTATTTACGAGCGACACGCTGCCGTAAACACGCCACCGAAGCACGTCCCCGTAACGATGCCGGAAGACGTTGAAGAAAAAACCTCCGGCGACGTTGTGATACTGACGAATATAGAGGAAAACGACGAAAATCTCGGCGAGATGATAGAGCGCTTCCGCGCTGTGATGCTCCGCAAAACGAGAGTTATCAATATACGCGAATATCCATTCAGCGGCGGATGCCTCGGCTGCTTCAACTGTGCCGTCAGCGGCAAATGCATCTGGCGTGACGGATTTGACGATTTTCTCAGAAACAGCATCCAGACAGCGGAGGCGATCGTTTTCGCGTTCACCATCAAGGATCACTCAATGGGCGCATCCTTCAAGCTCTACGATGACCGTCAGTTCTGTAACGGTCACCGCACCGTCACCATGGGAATGCCTATGGGATATCTCGTATCGGGCAATTATTCAGAGGAACCGAACCTTGCTATGATAATTGAAGGCCGCGCGCAGGTGGGAAGCAACCACCTTGCAGGCGTTGCCACCGACGAGGCAGATCCCGACCGCGAGATCGATGAGCTTGCCCTTGAGCTTGAATACGCACTCAAAAACAAATACAACCCGCCGCAAAACTTTCTCGGTGTTGGCGGAATGAAGATATTCCGCGACCTTATCTGGCTGATGCAGGGTATGATGCGCGCCGACCACAAGTTCTATAAAAAGCACGGTCAGTACGATTTCCCTCAGAAGCAGTGGGGCAAAATGATAATGATGTACGCCGTGGGCGCACTTATGGCTTCTCCGAAGCTGAAGGCGAAGGCGGGCGGCAAAATGACCGAGGGCATGCTTATGCCATATAACAAGGTCCTTGAAAAGACACGCAAAAAAATGAGCAAAAGCTGATCACAAAAAACGATCCCCGACAAGGAAAACATCCTTGTCGGGGATTTTCATTAATCAATGATCTCTCTGATAACGGCGGCGAGGTTCTTGTCCTTGCAGTCGCGGAAGAAATATTCGCGGAATCTTTCACCGGAAAGCGCACCGACGACAAGCTCGCGGTCAAGCTCGCGAAGGATATCGGCGAGGCCGCGGTACGTTACCGTTTTGACCTCATCGAGAATACGCTTGTTGCGCTTTTCGGGCACGGCTCTCTCCCTCGGATAGCCTTGTCCCGCCTCCTCACAGTAGAGCTTTTCGAAGATATATTCAAGATTAAGATCTCCGCCCCAGCCGAAGCCTTTGGCAAAAGGAATGGATATGGCGTTACCGTCGTTTATCTGCGCGAAGGTGTATGCATCAAGAGCGTCCTCAACGTGACCGCAGATAACACCGGGAAAGGAATTGCACGCCAGCATCGCGCCCGCACCCGTGCCGCAGCCTGTGATAACGTAATCCACAGCTCCTGAATTGAGAAGCACCGCGGAAAGGATCCCCACCTGCACATAGGTGAGCTGCGCCTCATCCTCGGCAGAGTACATTCCGTAGTTTATCACCTCGTGTCCCATAGGCTCCACGACCTTTTTAAGAGACTTTTCGATAACGGCGTTTTTCGCCGCCTGACTGTTTTCATTGATAAGTGCTATTTTCATAAAAGTTCCCTTTCGGTATTTATTGTTCTATCATTTTTCGCCTTTTTCGTTACGGTTGCTTGCCGATATAGGCGAGAATGCCGCCGTCAACGTAAAGTATGTGTCCGTTTACAAAGTCCGACGCGGAGGATGCAAGAAATACGGCAGGTCCCATAAGGTCTTCGGGTGTGCCCCATCTTTCCGCAGGCGTTTTCGCTATGATAAAAGAGTCGAACGGGTGACGGCTTCCGTCAGCCTGCGGCTCACGGAGGGGCGCCGTCTGGGGAGTTGCGATATATCCGGGACCGATTCCGTTGCACTGTATATTATATTTGCCGTATTCGGATGCGATGTTTTTCGTCAGCATCTTGAGTCCGCCCTTGGCTGCCGCATAAGCGGCTACGGTCTCCCTTCCAAGCTCGCTCATCATCGAGCATACGTTGATGATCTTACCGCCTCCGCGGCTTATCATTCCGGGCAGCACCGCCTTCGCCATTATAAACGGTGCGATCAGGTCGATATCTATCACCTCGCGAAAATCTCCCGACGACATCTCCGTCATCGGTATACGCTTGATGATACCGGCGTTGTTAACGAGAATATCGACGGCGCCGAGCCGCCCGTCGATGTCCGCGATCATATCCGCCACAGCACCCTCGTCGGTAACGTCGCAGATATAGCCGAGGGCATTGATGCCCTTTGCTTTGTAGTCGTCAAGCGCCGTTTTCAGGTGTTCCTCGCGTCTGCAGTTAAACGCTATCCTCGCGCCCGCCTTTGCCAATGCCTCGGCGATAGCGAACCCGATACCGTAGGCACCGCCCGTTACAAGTGCCACCTTGCCCTCAAGGGAAAAGAGAGAAGAAATACCGTTCATATAATAGTACCCTCTGAATTTTATACATTATGTAAGTACTATATTATCACAAAATCTCAAAACCGTCAACGACGGGAGGACGGGGATTATTCCTCCTTTAGCGGATTCCATGTGCCTCTCACGTATGAGATGAGATAAAGCACGAAAAGGAGCACGTTATGCCCTATCATACACGCCCAGGCAGAGATAAGTCCCATGCCGAGGATCTGCGTGCAGATGTAGGTACACACGATACGGACTCCCCACATTCCGAGAAGATTGTAAACGAAAGGTGCTTTCGTTTTTCCCACCCCCATCATCATTCCCTCAACGATAATGGAAAAGCCGAAGATAGGCTCCGAAAGCGCCACCATACGAAGCACCGTTTTTCCAAGCTCGATAACGTCGCCGTTGTCGGTGAAAAGCGTCATCAAATAGGGTGCCGAGAAGAAGAGCGCCGCGCCCGACAGCACCATCAGCACCGTTTCAATGGGGATGAACATAGACGACACTGCCTTCATCTGCTTCTCGTCCTTCGCCCCGTATGCGTTGCCCGCAAGGGTGGCGGCGGCTGTCTGCATTCCGTAGCCGGGAATGTAAAACGCCGATTCAACGGTATTTGCAATAGTGTGCGCCGCCGTTGCGATCTCGCCGATGGAATTTATCATAGACGCAAAGGCAACGTATCCGAAGGAGGTGCCGAAGCGCTGAAGTATGTTCGGGAAGGTGATCTTGAAGGAGGGGAGCAGTATCTCCCTGTCGGGGGCAAGCCTTGCGCCACGGGGAGACACAACGGGGTGCCGCCAAAGCGCCAAAGTGATATGCACGCCGCCCCAGGTAAAGGCGATGGCGGAGGCTGTCGCCGCGCCGATAACGCCCATGCCTGCACCGTAGACGGTGATGCCTTTGCCGAATATCATCACCGTGCGCGTGGGATAAATCAGGATGAAATTAAGCACCACGTTCATAATGTTCACGAGAACGCCCACCTTCATAGGGGTCTTCGTGTCGCCTGCCGCGCGGAGCACCGTTCCGAAGATGGTGGTTGCCGTTCTCGGCAGAGTGGGCAGATAGAGTATGAAAAAGTACGCGGACGCAAGCTCTCTTATGCCCTCGTCCACCTGCATCCAGCGTGGCACCTGACGGCTCAAAGCCAGAGGCAGAGCCGTGAACACGACACCAACGGCAAGCACCACGATAACGGCTTGCGCCGACACTCGCCTTGCCGCCTCTCTGTCGCCCGCGCCGCAGGCTCGTGCGATGAGAGAGAGAAAACCAACGCCGAATGCGGAGATAGTGCTGAACACGAGCCACCCCACCGTGCCCGTGGAACCGACGGCGGCGGTTGCATCCGTGCCTAGGATCCCCACCATAGCCGTATCTATATACTGCACCGCCGTCTGCATCACCTGCTCCGCTATCGTGGGCCAGGCAAGCGTCATAATAAGCGCCGCCGTGGCAAGGGCGCCGTGACGGCGTTCTTTATTTCCCAATACCGATGTTATCTTCATAAGTCTTTCTTTTTTCATTTCGTTTTTTACTCCAAATATAATATCAAATGCCGACGTTATTTTCAAGTGTGCCGCCACAGTTTGATGTCAGCGAGCTTTTGTGATATAATTATGTTTAAGAATAAAAACTAAAGGAGCCGTTATGCCGTTACATATTATCAGACAGGATATAACGAAATTAAAGGTAGACGCTATCGTAAACGCCGCAAATCCTTCCCTTCTCGGCGGCGGAGGCGTTGACGGCGCCATCCATACGGCGGCAGGTCCCGAGCTTCTCCGGGAATGCCGCACCCTTGGAGGCTGCGCCACAGGAGATGCGAAGATCACGGGCGGCTACCGTTTACCCGCAAAATACGTGATACACACGGTGGGTCCCGTGTGGCAAGGCGGAGGAAACGGAGAAAAGGAGCTTCTCGAATCCTGCTACCGCAGGTCTCTGGAGCTTGCTTCCAAGCACAAGTGCGAGTCGGTGGCGTTCCCTCTCATATCGTCGGGTGTATACGGCTACCCAAAGGCGGAAGCTCTCAGGGTTGCCGTTGACGTTATCGGCAGCTTTGTCATAAACCACGACATGATCGTTTACATCGCTGTTTTCGACCGCGCTTCCTATAAGATCAGCGAAAAGCTTCTCGCCTCCGTTAAGGAATATATCGACGATAACTACGCCGTAGCTCACGCAAACCTGCACCGCAGCCGCGCGCTTGGGGACTTTGCGCCTCTTATGACAAGGCTACCGGAGTCGAGGTCTGTTTCCGCTGAGGATCTTCATTTTGAGCTTGACGAGAGCTTCACGGAAATGCTCCTTCGCAAGATAGACGAGCGCGGCATGAAGGACTCCGAATGCTACAAGAAGGCAAACGTGGACCGCAAGCTTTTTTCAAAGATACGCAAGGATCCGCACTATAAGCCCTCAAAGCAGACCGCAATCGCCTTTGCCATCGCTCTCGAGCTTCCTCTTTACGAAACGGAGGAGCTTTTGAAAAAGGCAGGCTACGCCCTCTCCCACAGCAACCGGTTCGACCTCATTATAGAATACTTCATCAAAGCGGGAAACTACAACGTTTTTGAGATAAACGAGGTGCTTTTCGCCTTCGATCAGAATCTTCTCGGTGCATAAAGCAAAGAAAAATGTCGCCTCACGGGCGACCATGCCTCTCTTTCGTTTTGATAAAATGTTGTCAGAAAACGAAAGAGAGGTATTTTAATGAAAAAAGATCTTACGGAACTGGTATTCATACTTGACCGAAGCGGCTCCATGTCGGGCCTCGAAGCCGACACTATCGGCGGCTTCAACTCCATGATCGAAAAGCAGAAAAGGGAGGCCGGCAAGTGTCTGGTTTCCACCGTTCTTTTCGACCACGAAAGCCTTGTGCTCCACGACCGCGTTTCCATCTCGGAGGTGGAGCCTCTCACCGAGCGTGACTACGTCGTTCGCGGCAGCACCGCCCTCATCGACGCCATCGGAGATGCCATCCACCACATCGGAAACGTGCATAAGTATGCACGCCGCGAGGACGTGCCCGAGCGCACCGTTTTCATCATCACCACCGACGGAATGGAGAACTCCAGTCACCGCTACACGAGCGACGGGGTGAAGGCAATGGTCGAAAGTCAAAAGAAAAATCACGATTGGGAATTCTTGTTCTTAGGCGCCAACATCGACGCTGTTGAAACGGCGAAGCGTTTCGGCATCGGCAGCGACCGCGCCGTTAATTATCACAGCGACGGGGAGGGCACCGCACTCAACTACGAGGTGATGAGCGACGCCATCAGCACCGTGCGTCACAATGCGCCCCTTTCAGCAAGCTGGAAGGCACGCATCGACGAAGACTACAATAAGAGAAAGAAATAATAACACAAAAACGACCCTTTTCGGGTCGTTTCGTTTTCAAAAATATTTACGCAAAGGGAGCGCGTCGCGAAATTCCCAGTGCTTTTCGAAAAATTTCGAAAAGCAGCCGATGAGGGAGCCGTTTACGAGCGCACAGAACACGGTGCCGAAGCCAACGGCAGAAAGTCTCCACTCGCCAAAGAAAACGAAGGAGAGAGCGATGCTCAAAAGGCAGCTTATGCAGTCATAAGCCGTTTTGAATTTTGTCACGTTGAGCTTTTTCGCCGCCGTCACCTCTTTCACGAAAAGGTCGTACACCTCCGGTGGAATATAAGTGTGAAACATCAGGGAAACGCCTGCCGACACCGACGATATGCCGATAAGATACAGCATAATGCGAGAAATAAGGAGCTCCGTTTCGGGAAAAAGGTTCAGCACCGCGATAACGCCGTCGAGAGCGAATCCGAAGATCACCGCCGTGACGAAGGAAAAAAGATACGATATCCTGCCGCGGCGAAGCAGTGCCATCATAACGAGCAAAAGCACCGCCTGAAGTGTATAACCTGCCATACCGAAGCTGAAAAATTCAAACATCTCCGACACCCTCAGGTGGAGAAGATACGCCGGCGCCACCACCATTGAAACGCCAAGTGCTGCCCTCTCCGTCAGCGCCGTACCGACAGCCATAAGAAAAACGGCGATAATATATGCTGATTCCGCGTAAAACGTTCTTTTTTTCATAGCAACTTTGTTCCGTCCTTTTTCGTGGCTCAGATATCCGCAAACTGGGGTATATATTAGCACAGAAATGGATTTATTTCAACGAAAAAAGTTAAAAAAGACCCGACGACGCCGAGCCTTTTTCTTTTATTTATTAATATCCCACCGACACCCCGAAGAAGAGCACCAGAACGGAGACGGCAAACACCAAAAGCTGAAGCTTCCACGTCCACTTCACCCAATTTACGTAGGAAACGTTCGCCATCGAAAGTCCTATAAGAAGCACCGGATTCGTCGGCATGATAACGTCCGTGAAGCCGTCTGCCATACAGTATGTAAGAATGACCAGCGTGGGCGAAATATCCAGCGCCGCCGCTATGGGGATGATAATCGGCATAACGAGTATTATCTTCGCCGTTGCCGAACCGATGAAAAGCTGAAGGAAAAGGATGAGGAAATAGATCAGAATAACGGCAACTATCTTACTTTTCCCGTCAAGAACCTGCAAAACGAAATGCATTATCGTATCGATAATGCCGCTTTCCTCCATAACGAGCTTAACGGAAGAGGCGATCGCTATGAGTATAACGGCAGGAAGCATTGCTCCGGCGCCGCCGAAAAAGTACTTTGCCACTTTTTTCGGCTTCCTTGAAACGACAAGGCCCGAAGCGATGCCGAAAATGAGAAAGCTTGCCGCAAGTATCGGTATGGCAAGACCCGAAATAGCGCGAACGGACGCGATAGATATGAGGATCAATCCCTGCAGGGCAAAAAATCCGAGATACACTTTGAAAACGAGCTCGTGATCCTTGTCGTAGTGATCGGCTGTATCCTCCGTCAGCTCCGCTCGTCTTATAAGGTCCGATTCATAGGTGGGCGATGAGGCGGGATCGCTCTCGATCTTTTTAAGATATTGCATCAGAAACGTGCATACGATAACGTACACTATAGCGAAAAACACGATCCTCAGCCACGTTCCCTCGGAAGGATGCACACCTGCGTACTGTGATGCGATACCGATAGAAAACGGATTCGCGATCGCTGCTGAAAACCCAAAGCAGGACGCCAAAAGACAGGCACCGAGCCCCACCATAGTGTCCATATTCATGGAGAGCATAAACACTATTATCAGCGGCAGAAGGGTGACGAGCTCCTCGAACATTCCGAAAAGACTGCCGAAAAGCATAAATATCAAAACCGTGATGCACACCACAGGCCCGCCCTTATCGCGAAGTCTGTTCATAATACGGACGATAAATATTTCGATGCCGCCCGTTTTCTCAACGATATTAAAAACACCGCTCATTATAAGCAAAAAAACGCTTATCATAATGATCGTTACCGAGTCGGAGGAGATGAATACCCGCAGAGGTGCCGTGACTACCTTACCGAAGGAGACACCTTCTATTCCCTGCTCCCGATAAGTTCCCATTATTATCGAGCCGTCCGCGCCCCTCTCGTATGACCCCTGAGGCACCACATAAGAAAGGAGACTGCAAAGAAAAAGTATCAGCGAGAGAATTATCACAACCGTAAGAAAGGCTCTCGCATTTATAGTTGAAAACGCCTTTGCCTTCTGCGGCGTCTTCGTTGTTTGATCAGCATTAGCCATTGTAGTCACTCCTTTCCCCATCAGTGACGGGGCACCGCGACAGCATTGTCGTACATTATCATAGACGTAAGATACCACTCCACCGCAGACTGTTTCACGTCCGGAACGAAGAATAGTATCTCTTTTCCGTTATATATCTCAAAATTCACACCGGCGCCGAAAAGGAGCCTATACACACGCTCAAGCGGAAAGCTTACCTCGTAGGGTTCCCCGTCTCTCTCGCCAACATAAGAAAGACCGCCTCTGTCGAGAGTGCAAACACCTCTGCCTGCATATCGCGTAAGCGAACCGCCGTTGCCGGGCAGGCGAAGCTCAACGGGAGACGTGAGCGTGTATTTCCCGTCGCTGAGGATACGCTCCTCAAATATCTGCTTTTGCCAATCATACCATTCGCCGAAGTTCGCAAATCGGAAACCGGGTGCGAAATTATATCTATCGTCAAGTTCCGTGAGCTTGCCGCAGTTCTTGCAGTAAATACTGCATTTTTTAGTATAAAGCGTGTGCTTTTCGCCGCAAACGGGGCAAATGGCAAGAATATTATGAAGTCCCTCAGCCAGCTTTTTCGAGCGGTATCTGATCTCGGGGCGTGTTTTCAGCCATTCAAATTCATCATAATAAAGCTTCTCTTCAACAGCCGCCCGTATCTCGTCGGCAGACTTGGCACGTATCTCCTCCGCCCTTAAAAGGAGGCTCATCTCAACCAGAACGACGGCTCCGCGACGGGGACCGTTTCCCCATTTCGGATCGGCAAAATAATCTCCGCTGAATTTCACGGTGTAGATGGGAACTCCCGACTTTTTCAAGAACGAGAAGGTGGAGGGCTGGATATCCTCAAACCGGCCTGCCGTGGAAAGACGCGCTTCGGGCATCATGGCAAGGATCTCTCCGCCGCTCAGCACCTTAAGGCAATTCTTCGTGCTTTCTATGTCTGATGCGAACATACTTTTCGGAAAAGCACCAACACGTCTCAGAAGACCGCCAAGCACGGTATGATAAAAGTAGAGTCGCGCCGCAATAAAATGGGGATGATTCTTTCTTAATACTGATTCCGCAAAGATAAAATCGATGAAGGAACCGTGATTACAGAGAATTATCGAGGGTGACTCAGGCTTTACCGGAGTTTCCGACACCTCCTTTATCTTCACGCCGCAGAGAAAGTAATACATTCGAACCGCACCGTACAGTATGGTAAGCAAAAGCTTATTACATTTGCGGACCGTCGTCACACTGCTGTCACCGGAGTCCCTGTCAGGATCGTATTCCGTAGTCTTTTTCATTTTTGTCATAACTCTTATCTGTCACTTTGATGATTGGTTTTCGTTTATACGATGATATAATTATGCACCAAAACGTCGAAAAAATCAAGTCCGCTGCGATATAGCAGGAAAAAGCAAAAAAGCGGCCGCTTTCTCGGATATGCGTTTTTCGCCTTGTTTTGTTCACATTTATATGCTATACTATTGACATCAACTAAAAAAATATTTTTTTATTCATATTTATGTTATTTATTTAATATGATGATTCAAGGCAGGTGAAATTATTTGAAAGAATTATGGGAGAAGATCCGAGAGGCGTTGGTGTCGGCGCTACCGATCACGCTTTTGGTATATCTGATGGCGTTTCTTCCCGGATTTTCCTTTGACCGTTGCGAGATGATCACCTTTACCATAGGTGCGGTACTGCTGATATTCGGCATCGGCTTTTTTAATCTCGGCGCAGACATTGCAATGACTCCTATGGGAACACACGTTGGCTCGGGTCTTTCCCGACAAAAAACCATAGGCTGGCTTTTAGCCGTATGCTTCGTTCTCGGCATGCTTATCACTATTGCAGAGCCTGATCTGCAGGTCCTTGCAAATCAGGTAAGCTCCGTTATGAACGGTAAGCTTTTGATATACACCGTCGGACTCGGAGTTGGCGCGTTCTTGATAATTGCCATTTTACGCATCATCTTCAACCGCAGGCTTTCCGTGATCCTGATGCTTTTCTATATGCTCCTGTTCTCGTTGGCGCTGATACTCTCCATCAACGGAAACATCGATCTTTTACCTATGGCGTTTGACTCGGGCGGAGTGACCACCGGCCCCATCACCGTTCCGTTTATTATGGCGCTGGGCGTTGGTATCTCCAACGTTCTCGGCGACAGACACAGTCAGGAAAACAGCTTCGGTCTCGTTTCCCTTTGCTCTATCGGACCGATCCTTGCCGTTCTCGTGCTTGGAATTTTCGCACGCAACGAGCTCAGCTACACCGTAAACTACGGTGAAGTACAGGAAAATATCATAGGCGCGTATCTTGAAAACGCCGCGCACGTTGCAAAAGAGGTCGCCGTTGCGCTCGGTCTTATCGTGTTCTTCTTTATGCTTTGCCAGATCTTCTTTTTGAAGCTTCCGAAGAAGCAGCTTTTGCGGATATTCGTCGGCGTTATCTTCACGTATGTAGGACTCGTTATGTTCTTAACGGGCGTTAACGTCGGATATATGCCTATCGGCTACAAAATGGGCACTGAGCTGGCGTCGCTTCCTCCTGCCCTCATCGTTGGCATCGGTCTGCTTATGGGTGTCCTCGTCGTTCTTGCCGAGCCTGCCATCCACGTGCTCAACGCTCAGGTTGAGGACGTTACCGGCGGCTACGTCACGAAAAGATCTATGATGTTTGGTCTTTGCGCCGGTGTCGGCGCTGCGATCGCGCTCTCCGTGATACGCATCATATTCGATTTCTCTCTCGTATACTACATAATCCCCGGCTATTTTATCTCGCTGGCGCTCTCTCTCTTCGTGCCTCCCGTGTATACCGCCATCGCCTTCGACTCGGGCGGTGTTGCAAGCGGCCCTATGACTTCGGGCTTCATTCTCCCCTTCGCCATCGGCATCTGCGCGGCTCTTCAGGGAGAGAACGCAGTTCTGCGTGACGGCTTCGGCGTTGTAGCGTTAGTCGCTATGGCTCCCCTGATCACCATTCAGCTACTCGGATTCAAAGCCATCGTGTCCAACAAGATCAAGGAAACGCGTGCGATGAAGCGCATCCTCGAGGCTGACGACGAGCAGATCATCAATTTTATGTAAGGAGGCAGATCATGGTACATTCTATCAACGAATCGGCTATAAAAAAGCTGAAGCTGATAATCACCGTTGTTGACCGCGCCAAGGCAGAGTTTTATCTGGACATATTGAGCCAGTTTGAAGTAAACTTTCAGATGGTCACCGGAGGAAAGGGCACTGCCCATTCCGAAATAGTGAAAATGCTTGGCCTCAACGTGAACAAAGCCGTGATCCTCAGCATCGTTCGCGAAGATATGGCGCCCACCATTATCAAATGTCTGGAAGATAAATTTGAAACCATCAAAAACGGTAAGGGTATTGCCATTGCCGTCCCGCTCTCCAGCGTTATCGGAGTAAATATGTATCAGTTCCTGAGCAATAACAGAAAAGGCAGGGAGGACTAATTATGACAGTGAATAATCATGAAGTTATCTTCGCGATCGTCAACGCAGGCTATGCGGAGGACGCTATGCAGGTTGCCCGTGAGGAGGGCGCCCGCGGCGGCACCATCATCAGCGGACGCGGAGTTGCCCGCGAAAAGGAAGCGGCGTTTTTCGGCATCACCATCCACGCGGAAAAGGAGATCCTTATGCTCGTTGTAGAAAAGGAAAGCCGCGACCGCATTCTTTCCGCCCTTTATAAGAAAATGGGCATGCAGCAGAAAGCGCAGGGCATCGTATTTTCCCTGCCGGTCTCCGAGGCAGCAGGTCTCGCGCCGGAGATCGTCACAAAAGAACAATAAAGCAAAAAAAGGAACCGCACGAGCGTGCGGTTCCTTTTTTCAGCCTGCCATGATCCTTTCCGTCAAAGAAAGGATCTGTGAACGGTTCCTTCAGCATCATTTTTCCGTTTCACGGTCCACGGCTTACTTTATGAACATTATTTCAGCAATTATCACCAACCGCCCGATGATATTTTTTGCACAATATATTGACATCGCACAAAGCCGGATGTATAATAATTATAACAAATAATTATCAAAACAAACTATTCTTATCCGGAGGCACCTTATGAAACGACTGCACATAGCCTTTTCTGCATTAAATGATATGTTTAAGCTGAACCGGGTTTTGTTTGTCATTATGCTGATAGGTCTTCTGACGAGCACCTATATGCTCGTTTATTCTTATGGCAACATCTCCGCTTACAACACTATTTACAGCGTTAAAGAAACCTCTACACTATTTAAGTTCGATCTGCGTAATTGTAAACCTCTTGATCCCGAGGAAATGAACAAGCTTGACCTTAATAAGTATGGGCTTGTGAATTTCTGCTTTGGTTATGCTCATTATAATTTTGCGGAAACAGCTCAGGAAAAAATAAAATTCGCGGGCGTTCTTGACGATCGGGTGCTGCAATCAAGTGAATACTCACACCTTGAGATCGTGTCCTACGAGGATAACAAAGTTTCAGCCGAAGCATACGCAGGAAGAGTACAGTTTGAGGGTGAGAAAGACAAATATTCCGTCATTCTGCCTGCCACCGACGTTACCGTTTCTCTTGAATATAACGAAGTTACGAAATCCTTCGGAAAGATAAACATATACGGCGTGGAGTATAACATAATCGGTATTTCACACAATCCTAATGATGTAATTATAACTCGTGAAGCCTTCGAGGAGTTTGGTTTCGACATTGACATTATCAAATTTAATACTCCCGAGCTTGTTGATCCCCAAACGAGCGAGGAAATTGCCAATTACGTTGTTGATACTTTCAGTTACGTTGAACCTTTAGTAGGCGATGGCATAAGAGTCGATCGCCCTCACGACAAGCAGTCGAGAGCCCTTGAATCTCATACGCAAGGTGTTATGATGGCACTTTACATTTATCTTGCATCCCTCGTTGCCTTTGCCTTCTTCATAGACTTCTTCACGGAAAGAAGCATGAAGCGATATTCGATCTCCCTTATGTGCGGTGCAACGAAAATACGTCTAATTGAAGCGATGCTCATTCAAAACCTGGTCTTGTCCTTAGGCGCGCTCGCATTGATGATACCCCCCAATTTATTTTTCAGTAAGGAGATCAATTTTTTTGCCAACGTAAAATACGCCTTCGTCGATATAGGACTGATGGTGCTGACCGTTATCTTTTCAACGGTGGTGCTTTCGATTCCGGCTATGTTCAAGATCGGCAGGAGTTCAGCTGACGCTCTACGCCGTACAGTTATGTAAAAGGAGTATAGCGTGAAAGTATCGTCACACTATGCGTAGCTTCACTGTTTCACGCCTAAAATCCTCGCAAAACGGGACCCAACCCGTTTTGCCGCATAAATGCGGTGCCGAGGATTTCGATATGTATTTGTGCCGCCACGGCGGCGGAATGGAGTATAGCGTGAAAGTATCGTCACACTATGCGTAGCTTCACTGTTTCACGCCTAAAATCCTCGCAAAACGGGACCCAACCCGTTTTGCCG
>CAYXHC010000049.1:0-16189 GCA_964464905.1 uncultured Lachnospiraceae bacterium | reverse complement strand
TAATATCTACCATTTAGGCTGTTTTTGTATTGTCTGCACAAATTGGGTCAGTTCATTCCATATCGGCTTTTTTGATGTTAAGTCTTATTTCAGCGCTGCCTGCTCCTTTATTTTTTTGTCGGCAAGGTCAACTGCTTTTGAGCCAAGCCAACCGAAAAGGAAGCCGAGCACGATGCCGCCAAGAATGTCGGTGGGATAGTGTACGTATAGATACATACGCGAAAACGCTATCAGCGCGGCAAGCACGAGCGCCGCGATGCCGTATTTTTTGTGGCGGAAGAACAGCACAGAGGCACCCTCGAAGCTTGCGGTGGTGTGGCCGGAGGGGAAGGAGAAATCGTGCTGCACCTCAATGAGGTAAGGCTGGATGCCGGCAAAGTCGTAGGGACGTACACGTGCAACCAAAGGCTTTAAGGTCAAATTGCAAACGATGAGACCGAGTATGAGGGCGATGCCCATGGCTATGCCCGTTTTTCGGGTACGTTTGAACAAAATGAGGATTACTGCAAGGGCGATCCAGAAAATGCCCGCATTACCGAGAAGAGTGATCTTCGGCATAAGGAAATCAAGGACGCCGCAGCGCAGATGATCTGCAATAAAATCGAGAATAGGTATCTCAAATGCGTTCATATTTTCCTCCTGTCAGGTGTTGTTGTACCATTCGTAGATCTTGTATCCGTCCGATGTGCTGCGTAGGAACACATACATATCGATCACGTCGGGACGGTCTTCTTTGCCTTCGTTATAAAGAATGTGAGTGAAGGATATGTGGCAGGATATGACGGTGTCGCTGACGGCGAAGAATTCGCCAACCTTGATGTTGGTGAAGTCGTAGCCGTCATGGTCCTTGACCATCCAAAGGTCCTTGCCTGCCAGCTCGATCGCGGAGTAAAGGTCGGAATCGGGATCGTAGTAGGAGCTGATCTTCTTAAAGTTTGAATCTGCCTGCATAAAGGCGGCGTAGCCGGTAACGGCTGCGGAAACGAACTCGGAGTATTCATCGGCAAGCGACTGGCTGTAGTTTACACTAACGGTGTAAGTGCAGGTGTCGGCGTCGTATTCGTAGTTAGCCTCGGTGCCTGCTTCGTCGGTAACGGAGAGAGTGATCTCAGGACTTTCAAGACCGGAAACCTTGAAGGTGCAGAAATCGATGCCATCCACGTCGGAGGGCAGATGCGAAAGCGCCTTGTCGTTTTTGTAGTAATCGGAAATGTGGCTTGTCACAAGCTCCGTTCCGTTAAGCACCACCTTGTAGTCAACCGGAGCGTTTATTGAAACGGTGTAGGTCACGGGAGGCTCGGTTTCGGGCGGAAGCTCCACAACGTCGGTGGATACAAAAAGCTCAAGGGAGGAAAGGGAGTAAAGCGGGTAACCGTGCTCGGTGGTCTCGCCGGAAGGAGTAAGGTTGATAGCAGCAAATTTGATGTTGCCTGCTTTTACTATGTAGGTGACGACGTCCTCAACGGCGGAGGAACCGAGAGAATACGTGATCTTGGAACTGCCGATCTCCTTCGTAAGGTGATCCGTTATCTCACCCTGAGTGGCAGATCCGGCGTCGTACGTGGCGTCTGCGAGAAGGGACGAGAAATTGACAGGATCGAAATATTTGGTGAATACCTCGGCGGCAACGTGCTTAGGCTGTGCGGATTCATATTCCGCAAGTCTTTTCGAGAGCACGCCAAGCGCTATGATAATTCCGAGGATGGCGATCACAAGTATCGAAAAATAAAGAACGTAAAAAAGAGGGAACTTCTTTTTCTGATTGCGTTTTTTCATATTGATTGTCTCCTCTCTTACGATTCCGGTGAAACGAGGAAGTAGGTGGGCATGTGACGGGGCTTCGTGAACGCTTTATAGCGGTTTGTGAGACCGAGAAGCTGGTATTCGTCAAGACCGGTGGTGTCGATGTCGTATTTGGTATAGTAGTCCTCGTAATACATCATTGAGGATGAGCCGCCGTCAAGCATTCCTGCCGTAACGGCTCCATAGGAGAGCATAAGATCGATAATGTCGTTTCTGGTGGCGCCGAGACTGGATGCGGTTCTGCCGTCGGTAACGATAAGGATAACGGTGCCGTCTGCACGCTGACCGATGGCGGTGCGCTGTGCCGTACCGGTGTTGCCTTCGGCGTAGTGAAGCGTAAGGTTCACGCCGTCGTTTTCAATGAGGACGTTGCCGGTCTGGAAGGAAACGGCGTCTCGGATGCCGAGAGCGTCGGCTTCGTCTTTTTTCATGGAGTTTGCAACGACCAGCTTGCCGGTGCTGTCAAATCCGATAAAGGTGCGTTTTGCGCCGTCGTTCCACACGCACTGTCCCTTGGAATAGGTGAGCCCTATGGGGGTGTCGCCGGTGCCCTGACCGTTTGTGTCTGCAAACTCACCTGCGTTGATGGCGGCGATCGCACCTTCTTTTTCAACCATTTCAAAAATACGGTCACCTATCTGTCCGCTTTGATAGTCGCTGGACGTGCCAACGTAAACTCGGGAGGGATCCTTTACGAGAAGGATGTATGCCTTGAAGGTGGCGCCGCTGTAGGTCTCGTATATCATACCGTCGATAGCGGATGCCCATTCGTCAACCACCTCAACGTTGGTGTCTTCGGGATCTGCGGTTACATCTCCTTCGGGATTCTTATTCGAGGTTGAGGTGTCGGCGGGCTCGTTTTTGATGATGGAATCCATCGGGATGATGTCCACCTTTACGTCAGCGCTTCGGTCCACAATATCCTCTACTACCTCATCGGGGAGGAAAAGTCCCGGTACCCACTTGGTGGCGCTGGCCTGCATAGCGGAAAGAACGAGAAGATCGCGAACGGTCTCGCTGGGGCCGGTGGCAATGGTCTGGCAAAGAGCAAAAAGTGCAAATACCAGAACGATTATAACGGTGAATATAACGAGCAGAGTGCGCCCTACGATGGTTTTTATCCTGCGGCGGCGACGGTGGCGCGCCTTAAGAGCTCTCTGCTCAGCAGAAGTGTTCATTTGTTTGACCTCCTTGGATAGATCGGCTTATTTTTTATCGTTAAAGACCCACGAACGCTGAGCTCTGAAGGAAATCAGGAAGAGCACGGCGTCAACGGGCATTTTTATCAGCGTCCGTAAGAACGAGGATTCGATGCCCACGGCATCGGAAAGCAGATACACGAAAAGACCCGAGAAGAGCATTATCGGTATAGCAAGGCAAATGTAGCGGAAGAGGGTCTTTCCGACGCTGCCCTTGTTTTCAAATACAAGGCGCTTGTTGAGCGCGAAATTGAATATCACCGAAACGACCCTTGCTGCGGCAGTGGCGGCAAAAACGTCGAGGCTTTCGTTTCCCGTGACGATGAAGAGACCGAAAAGGAAGAAGCCTAAAAGGTCAACCACGGAGGAAAGCACCGAGGAGAGGGCGTATTTGATGATGAGACCGTAAACGCGGATGGAGTCGCGTACGGGACGGAAATGGGATTTTTCGTTGTTGTCGAAATAAACGGTCTCTATCTTTACCTCGCGGTAGGGGATAGAGTGAGAGCCCATCAGCAAAAGCATATTCGTTTCGTATTCGTAGCGCGTGCCCTTTGCTTCGGAAATAGCCGGCACAAGATCGCGGGGGATGGCGCGCAGACCGGTCTGGGTGTCCGATATCTTCATTCCGCAGAATAGACGGAACACGAGAGAGGTGGAGCGGTTGCCAAAGCGGGATCTCTTCGGCACGTGGGGAAGGGAAAAGTCGCGGCAGCCTAAAATGACGCTGTCTTTGTGAGCCGACATTTCAAGAGCGCAGGCAACGATGTCAACGGTGCGGTGCTGACCGTCGCCGTCGGCGGTGATGACGCCGTCGCTATCGGGACGGTTTTCGAGAAAATACGAAAATGCCGTTTTCAGCGCCGCGCCCTTGCCGCGATTCACATCGTGGGAGAGAAGTGTGACTTCCGGCCGAAGGTTGAGCTCACGAAAGTACTTTTTATGCTCGTCGGCAGAGCCGTCGTCGATGAGAAGCACGTCGGAAAATCCGGCGTTTATCGCGTCATTGACGGTGGAGATCAGCTTTTCGTCGGGATTGAGCGACGGAATAACGAGCGTTACATTAATATTTTTCATATACGCGGTTTTTTTCTTTTTCTTTTGAGTTTTCTTTTTCTGTCAGCGGCTGTCCGCATCGACAGTATTACTGTAAAAATAACGATTGTGACGACGAAAACGACGGTGATTGCCGTGATTCCTGTGCGTTTGACCTTTTCACGGCGTTGGTTTTCTTCGTCGATACGGAGACTTTCCGATTCGCGGATGGATTCCTCTCTAAGAGATTCTTTCCTCGCGGCTTCCTCCTCAGCGCTGAGGCTCTCAGACTCGCGTTTCGATTCCTCCTCAGCGCGTATGCTTTCGGACTCGGCTCTCTTTGCTTCCTCCTCAGCACGTATGCTTTCGGATTCCGCTTTTCTGGATTCCTCCTCCAGACGCTCCTGTTCCTCCAGTACCTTGTAGGTGACGACGTTTTCAAACATATCGCCGATCCCCGAATCGAGTCCGACGGTGGTGCGGTAAAGTCCGTATTTGCAGGGAGAGTATTTCTTGATGTCGGTGGCTTTTTCGATCACGTTATCGTCTTTGCCGTAGATCCAGCGGTAAAACCAGGTCCAGTGCTGTGATTTATGATGCTTGAAGCCGTCCTGAGTCACTTCAAAAGCCGTTTTGCCTCCAAAGGCTTCAAGGGGAACGTCCCAGTCCATTGTGATGGGATTTTCCTCGTAAAGATGTATGTAGGTCTTGGGTGTGTCCCAGACTCCGTACTTTTCGGCGGAGTCGGTGTACACGCTCGGGTCGGATGCGAGCGTGAGCGCTTCCACAAGGGTGTCGGTGTTTATCATGTGCTGTCCGTGGCTGTATTCACCGTTGAAATCGTGACCGATAACAACAAGCGGACGGAAGCGGCGGAGCATTTCAACCTGAAAGCGGAGCATATCGTCGCGGCTGAAGCCATAGTCTTCCTGATGCTTGTACGCATCCTTCAGCGTTTCGGAATATGCGTCAACAAACTCACCGAAAACGGGATAATTTCTCACTCCCACCTCCCAAAGACCGTTGAGCTGCTCGTGCGGGCGCTCGTGATACTTGTAGGGGGAGGTAAAATACACGACCTGAACGTTCAACCCAAGCTCGCCTGCAAAATAGGGGAGTACGCCGGCGAAAAAGAGCTGTTCGTCGTCGCTGTGGGTGGAGCAGAGCATAAGATCGGCACGGATGCAGGGGGCTTCCCATATCTGAACCCAATCGGGGGCGTCGCCCTCCGCGAAGGCGTATATCTCGGATATTGAAACGCCGCCGTCAAAGCTTAGGGTGAGAGAAGAAACGCTGCCCAATTCGTCGCTCACGTTGACGTATTCGTGCAAGAAACTGTTTTTTCCGCAGTCGGCGAAAACGCTGTCGGCAGAGAGCGTCCATTCTCCGGGAACCTTATCAAAGATAACGTAAAGGGAGTCGATCCTCCCTTCGGCGGAAACGGTGATATTTACCGATTCCTTGTAAATCTCATAGGTGTCGTATTTACCGTCCGTGAGCGTCGATGCTCCGGATATTCCAGTGATCTTTACGGAGAGCTGTTCCGCCTCGGCAGGCTCGTTGGCGGAGACGACAGCCGCCGCGGCAAAGACAAGCGCCGTGACGACGATGAAAAAAACGTATCGGAGGCGTTTCATAAAGCGACAATGATCGCCAAAATAAGAAGCGCGGCAGACAAAACGAAAGTAAGGCAACCGGCGTTATTCATTTTCGACACCTCCGTACACGTAATAATCCAACTATAATTATATCACCAAGACGTCAGCTTTTCAATATAATGATCAAAGAAAAATAAGGCAGGAGCGTATGTGGAGTCAAAATTGCACGTACGACAAAAAACGATCCCGACAGAGGAGATCTGTCGGGATCGCGGCTTTATGTATCAAAGCTTAAAGGATCAATATTCAAAAACCTTATCCATCGTCTTTTCGATGGCTTTGTTGGTCGCCTTAGTGATCGCGGTCACCTTGCCGGAGAAGCCGTCGGCAGTACCGTTTGCAACGCCTGCCATGTTGGTGATCGTGGAGCAGATGCCGCCCCAGTTATACATATAACCAAGATCGAATACGGTGTTTTCGAAGATGATGTCGAGCATTCTCTGGGACTGCTCGTCGCGAGCACCCTTGGATTCGAGGGTCTTGGTGTAGTAAGCCTCGGTAAGGGAGTTCTTGTTATACATACTCTCGTAGGAGAGTGCTTCGATAGCGGTGGAAACGAAGTCGATGTCGGTTACTGTGTAGGGAACTGAGATGGAGTTCGCACAGTAAAGGGAAACGAATGAGTGATATGTCTGCTGGTCGGTATCATACTTAGGATAAGGGAGGATGCCGAAGTCTGTTTCCATCGAGCGGAAAAGGGTCGCGCGGTTGAGCCAAGCGGCGTAGAAGAGAGCGCGGTCTTCGTTGAACGCAACGTCAAGTGCTTCTACCCAAACGTCACCGTAGCCGGAGAGAGCCTCTGCGAACATGGTTGATTCAAAGTTGTTGGAGAGAAGGAGAACCTTGTCGAGCATGTTGTAGTACTGCTCGGAGCCTGCGGCAACGACGGGATAATCTTCACTGTTCTTGTCCATGATCCTGAGATTACCGCCCGCTACGAATGCGAGAGTGGTGGACTTTTCGGTGAGGCATCCCCAAATATCGGAAGCAACGTCCATAGAGCCGTTACCGTTATCGTCGGTGGCAACGTGGACCGACCACTTGTTCATTTCGTCGATAGTCCAGGAGCCGTCGTCTACCTTCTTGTAAAGGTCTTCGACTTCGTAAACGGCTGCAAGACCCTTGTTGAAGAAGACGGCGCCGGTGGCGTCATCGTCCATAACGAGCATGGCGCCCGTTGCAAGGAAGGTCTTACCGCCGAGGGAGAGCTGTTCGATACTGTTGTGATCGTACCATTCAGCGTCAAGATTCATATAGGTCATCTCGTTGAGGTCGATGAGGTAACCGTTGTTTACGAGAGAGGAAATAACAGCCTCAGGCTTCAGGCAGAGCATATCGTACTCGTCTGTGCCGGCGCCGCAGGAAAGGGTGACTTCGGCAAGCTGATTGAAGTAATCGGCAACCGCATACTCAACGACGGTGATGCCGTACTTTTCTTCAACGGCAAGGTTTCTGTAGTAAACAGCAAGGCTGATAGCGTCGGAGGACATCTCGTCAGCGGTGAGGTCCATGCTCTTCCAGTGAGCCTGGGACGTACCCTTGCTGAGTACGCGGAATTCTCTTCCGTCGTAGTTGACGTCGGGAAGGTTAAGCTCGGTTGCAGAGCTTTCTGTGTCAGATCCTGCGTTCGTGCCGTCGGCGCCGGCAGAATCTTTATTTGATCCGTCGTCGTCGGGAGTGTCGCTGCAGGAGATAAAAACGGAAAGAACCATAACTGCAACTAAAAGAAGTGCGATCAGTTTTTTCATATAATTCTCCTTATGAAACGGTTCGTCGTCGATCGCAGCGTCTGCGGCGTGAGCGAACCTTGATTTATAGTTTCATTATAGTCATTCGTGGAGTTATTGTCAACGATAAATTATTATTTTCAATTTGACAACGTTGAGGCGTTCATATAACGGACATATTTGTGAAATATAATTGACACATCAAATAACGGAGAAATTTATGCCTGATATCGCGCTTGGAAATGTAAAAATTAAAGACGGCGTGATGCTGGCGCCTATGGCGGGTGCCACCGATCACGCGATGCGGACCGTGTGCCGCAGATTTGGTCTTGCTTACGCTACGACTGAGATGGTGTCGGCAAAAGCGATGATGTTCCGCGACCGCAAAACGGCGCGGCTTGCCCACATCGAGGACGACGACACGCCCCTTGCCGTTCAGATATTCGGAAGCGACCCCGAGATAATGGCAAGCGCCGCAAGAGAGCTGGCTACGGCGTCGTATCCGGAGTGCAAAACGAAAAACATCCCCGTCGCAATAGACGTGAATATGGGGTGCCCCGTTCAGAAGATTGTGAAAAACGGCGAGGGCAGTGCCCTGATGAAGGAGCCCTTGCTGGCAGAGAAAATAGTAAAAGCCTGCGTCCGTGCCCTTGAGGGCACCGGCGTGCCGCTGACGGTGAAGATGCGCGCCGGCTGGGAAACGGCGCCAACGGGAAAAAACGCACCCGAGCTTGCAAAGCGCCTTGAGGCGGCAGGCGTGGCGCTGATCTGTATCCACGGACGCACGAGAGAGCAGTTTTACGCGCCCTCGGCGGATCTTGATATCATAGGCGCCGTTAAGGCGGCGGTGTCCGTGCCCGTGATCGGCAACGGAGACGTGCTGACGGGGGCAGATGCCAAGAGAATGATGGAATACACGGGCTGCGACGGCGTTGCCGTTGGCAGAGGTGCTCTCGGAAATCCCTGGATCTTTGACGAGATCGGGAAAACGCTTTCAGGAGAAGAGTTTATTCCTCCCACGGTAAATGAAAGGCTCGCCTGCGCCGTTACGCATACGGAGCTTTTGATAAAGGATAAGGGAGAGCTTATCGGTACCCTTGAGGCGAGAAAGCATTTTGCCTGGTATATCAAGGGACTTTACGGCGCCACCTCGGTGCGAGACCGTATTATGCGTGCGGAGACTCACGAGGAGATGGTGAAGATACTTTACGAGCTTAAAGAGGACTGAAATACTACGATTCTGACGAAAGGAGACGGGATAAGATGAAACGCTACGGATCATTTACGGACGCGGAGCTTTTGCGGCTGTCGGCGGATAAGGACGAGCTTGCTTTTGCGGAGCTTTACGGAAGATACGAGCGCGCCGTGTATAATCTCGCTCTCTATCGAACGGGCAACCGCGAGGACGCGCTCGACGCATCTCAGGATGCGTTTTTGAAGCTGTGGCGTGGCGCGGGCACGTACCGGGACGGTTCGCCCTCGGCTTTCATACTGACGGTTGCTAAAAATGCCGTCACGGATCTTTTGCGGCAAAGGGAGAAGACCGTCCTGCCGCTTACCTTCACCGACGGGGCTGGCGAGGAAGCGGAGCTTCCCATTGCGGACACAGCCGACACTCCCGCCGAGGCGGCTATACGGCAAGAGACCGTGGAGGTGGTGCGAGAGGGCATAAGAGCCTTGCCCGACCGCTACCGCGAGGCTTTGATACTGTGCGATATGGAGGGGAAGAGCTACGCCGAGGCGGCTGCTGCCCTTGACGTTGATATAGGAACGGTAAAAAGCAGACTGTCGCGAGGCAGAAAAAAACTTCGGGAATTTCTCAAAAACGGGAACAAAATCGACGGCTTTGCCGTCAATAATGATGTAAACCCCGAACAAAGGGGGGAAGGAGGTCCGTGATGACGGAGAAAGATAATAACTGCGCCCGCTATACGGAGCTCTTTTTCGATTATATAGAGCGCCGTGACGGAAACGACGGCGAATTTGACGAGCTCGTCCATCATCTTGAGACGTGCGAGTCCTGTAGGCGGGAGCTTATAGAATGTGAAAAAATGATTGCCGCTGTAAGCGAAGCGGAGGCGGAGCCTCCTGCGGAGCTACGAGTGGGCGTTATGACGAGAGTTAAGGCAGAAGCGAAGGCATATAGGAGACGAAGACTCCTGCGCCGTGTGTCGGGCATTGCCGCCGCCTTTGCGATATGTGCAGGCATTCTGGCTGCCTATAACGCACTTGGATTTGGCGCGAAATTCGATTCGTCCTCATCCGACGGGATCAATGATGCCGTCGTAGACGAGGTCGAAGCTGAGGGGGCAGCCCCCGACTATTCGGGCGAAGGCTTTGACGATTTCCTTGAGGACATTTTTGGCAGCGCCGACGGTGAGGAAGACAAAAACGAAAACGTCGGCATCGACGAGGATGGAGCTTATCCCGAGCACGACGAGGCAGAGACCGGCGATGAAGAGACCGATGTTAAACGCGTATTTGATTACGCCGATACCGTTACCGACGAGGCAAGGGCAGCTTTCAATGAAGCCGCATCAGACGGCGGATACGGTGGCGGTGTTCTGGTGTTCGTGTACGGCGAAGACGCAAAGGATGCCCTCGCAGCCGTGACGGAATATTTAGAGGCGGAATCGGAAAACGGAGCCGTTATATTAAGCTATGAGTTGCTTTCCAAGGCGGAGGCGGTGCTTTGTAAGCTATCAGCGAAATATAAGGACGTGTATTTTGTTGGCTACAAGCTCGACGGCGACGAAAAATGCATAGTGATCACCACCCGGTAACGAAAAACGTGCGAAAGAGAGCTTTTGCACGTTTTTTGCGTTATTCTTAATGAGCGTATAATAATTTATGTGTGTTGACAAGATAAATGGCGCGGTGATATAATATTTTTGTTAATAAGGTATGAATTTGCGGTGTTTTGTGAAAGCGCTTTAAATTTTATACACAAAATCTCACGTGCGAATGTACGTGCAAATGCACTTGCCGCCGTCTGCGGCAGAGGGGGAAAAATGAAAAAAACAGCATGGATCCTTTTATTCTCAATGCTGTTCACCGCGGTATTCTCGGTGAGCGGTACGGTATCCGTCGGGGCGGCAGATCTTGATGCCGACCTTATAGGATACTATAAATTCGACGGGGACCTGAAAAATCAGGCAGGCGGCGAAGCCGAGTACGTCGGAAGCACGTTCAGCAAGGCCTCCGGCAATCCTGTTTATAAGACGGGTGTCAGCGATTCTGCTTTTTATGTCAGCACGTCGGCAGGCAACGGTCTGAAGCTCGATTGCAAGCCTACGGACGATAATTTCACCGTTTCCTTCTGGGCTAAAGCGGAAAGCTGCAATTTTGCGGCTCCCGTTATCTGGATGGGCTCTGAGTCTCACACGGACCCCTCTTATTCTGCGTGGGTAGGTCTCTGGGCAGACTTTGATGGTACCACGTGGAGTTACGCCCCCACTATCGGCAGTAACGATTCCAAAAATTCCAAGGTCGGCGCCGTTCCCGATAAGGGAGTCTCCGACACGGATACATTTAACTGGACGTACATTACCTTCACCGTCAAGGACGGATACGGTGTTCTTTATTATAACGGCACGGAAGTGGCAAACACCGTTGATAACTTCTCCCGCTCACTGATTCCCGGCTACGCAAGCGGCTCTGCCACCACCCTGCCCGCTATGTTTGGAGAGGGAGGCTACGACGACGCGGCTATCTACGTTGCCGTTAACGCATGGGACGTTCCCGCCACTATGTACTACGATGAGTTGAGGGTTTATAACACTGCTCTCGATGCGGACGCCGTGAAGACTCTTTACGAAGCATACGAGGTCACGCCGGAGCTTGATGACGAACCAGACGCGGAAGACCCTGAGGAATCGGTGAAACCCGAAATGCCCGAATCGACCGTTGGCGACGACGGCATCGAATACCACGTCCGTCCCGTAAAGGACGGCGCGTACACCGTTTCCGCAGAAAAATATAACTCATATCAGAGCGAGCATTTCCAGGTGCTTTGGGGCGATAATAACAATACCGCCATCACCGAGGCGTGGCTTGAGGGCAACTGCAAGATCCTTGAGGATTGCTGGGATCTATACGTAAACGACCTAGGTATGTCGCCCCCTTCCCTTTGCACGAACAAAACGGGAGACCAGACAACGCACTATAAGGTCAACGTGATTATTATGAACACCGGCATCGCCGGCTACGGCGAAGGCTGGGCATTCGCCGGCATTGACTCTCAGGGGTATGCGTACCTTATGTGCGATCAGGCAGCGATGGTGTATAAGCCTGAGACCTGGGTAACACCTCACGAATTCGGTCACGTAACGCAGTTTGCGCAGGGCTTCAACAGCTGGTCGGGCGGAACCTATCTCGGCTCCTGGTACGAAGCGGTTGCAAACTGGTATCGCGAGCAGTATCTTGCGAGCGAATATTACACCTCCGGCGAGGGATATTCCACGGAGTTTTCGTATTTCATACTCCGTGCGGCAAGCCTCACGGCAACAAACGGACGCGCTTACTACGAGGCGTGGCCCTTCTTGCAGTATCTGACCGAAAACCCCGACGGACTTGAGGGCTATGGTTCCAATTTCGTTGCGAAGCTTCTTCAAAACGGTTCTCCCTCCAAGCTTATCTATAATATGATCGAGGATCAGGCAGAGGCGGACCTTTCCGACACGCTCGGCTACTACGCGGCTCACATGGCAACGCTCGACCTTTCCCGTCAGAGCAATTACCTCCGCCGCGTGAACAGCTACGGCGTCGCTTACGAGGACTTCTTCTGGCAGCAGTTCTACACGAAGCTTGAACACGTTATCGGCACTGAAAACGTGTATACCGTTCCCTCCGAGCGTGCGCCTCAGCAGGCAGCGTACGTCGTAACTCCTCTCACTGTCACGGGTGACGAGATCGAGGTCACTCTCCGCGGTCTTACGGAGGTGAAAGGTGCGGGCTGGAGAGCGTGTATCGTCACTGTAAAGGGCGATGAGACCGTCTATTCCGAGCTTTTCGGCGACGGCGAGACTATGAAGGTCTCCGCCAAGGACGTTGACGAGGCGTACCTTACCGTTGCGGCAACTCCCGATCTTAAGACCTATAAGCAGTACGACGCATTTACTCAGGAATCGACCCTTTCCTTCTTCAATAAGAATCGCTACCCCTACGAGGTAGAGCTTACGGGCGCAGTTCCTTCCGAATACGAGATATCCAAGACCGGCGTGAAGGGTGATTATCACGTAAACGGCGGCGGCTTCGTTGCAAGCACGGCGAAGGTTGCGGACAGCGTTTACGTTGGTCCCGATGCAATGGTGCTCGGTAAGGCTGTTATCAAGGGCGATGTAAGAATAGAAGACCACGCTGTGGTCATGGGTTCTGCATACATCAAGGATAACGTAGTTGTGGACGGCAACGCTATCGTTGCAGGCTCCGCGAAGCTTTCCGACAACGCACACGTCGGAGACTATGCCGTAGTTTCCGGAAGCGCTTCCGTCTCCGGTAACGGTCAGGTGCTTGAATCAGCGTACGTTTACGGTAGCTACAAGATCAGTGAAAACGGCATAGCAAAGGGACTTTCTCTCCTCACCGCGGCAGGTCAGCTTTCCGGTCAGGGCGTCGCCGACGGCGACACCTACGACGACAGCGGCGCGACCCACAAGAAGGGAACCGTTACCGGTTATCTCACCCTTTCAAACGATTCGCAGTACGTTCGCAAGCTCAAGTATGAGGAAAACCTCTACCTCGGATACGATTTTGATGATGACGACGGAGCAACTACCGCTGAAAGGTACAGCTCCACTTACGCTCTCGTTCGCGGAGCAGAGTGGCTCGAGGGCGGATATTACAGCTTCGACGGTGAATCACAGTATATCATTCTCGACGGCTCTGCAGTTTCCTCCCGTGACCTTCAGATCGTCCTTAATGTGAAGTGGGACGGCACCGCCTCCGGCGAGAAAGTATTCTGGTTTGACGGAGAGGAAGGTTATATGTATCTTACCCCTTCGAACGACAAGGGCAGAGCTGAATTCGTTATCAAGAAGGGCGATGAGGAAGTGAAGCTCACGGCGGCGGAAGCTCTCCCTGCGGGTGAATGGACCGAGGTCGTTATCACCTTTGCAGAGGGCAAGGCGGCGCTTACCGTTGCCGGCAACACAGAGGTTTGCATAGAGTGTTCCCTCCTTCCCTATGACGTATGTGAAGGAAGCGGTTATCTCGGACGCGGTGCGGACGGCGGTTACTACGAGGGGCAGATTGATTACGTGAATTTCTATTTCACCAATGACAAGGGAGTAGGCATGGATATCGTTGAGGTACAGCCCGATGCGGAAGACACCGAAGACTCCGCCACCGGAACGGACGATTCCACAACTGACGCTCCCGAGGAAAAAGGATGCGGCTCCGCCGTTTCCGCGGCAGCAGCCATCGTTATCTTCACAGCTGCGTTTGCTCTTGCAATGCCCGTCCGCAAGGAAAACGAATAATTCCGAAAATTAAAAAAGGAGAGTCGGAAGACTCTCCTTTTTTGCGTAATGAGGATATGACGAGGCGAAGCACTTCTTGCGTGGAGATAATAATATCATCTTTTGGGAATGCTTCATTGTGTACGATATCAGAGGTGTGGCTGGTGAGCTCTATTTGGACTCGGCAGCTTCGATCCTTACATAAAAGAACGTGGGATCAACGTGTTTTTGCATTCTGTTGACGGTAACACTTTCACCGTCGAGTCCGTGCATTGCGTAATACTGACCGCCATATTCGAATAAAACGGCATCTTTGAGAGGCACGTTCTTAAGTCCCGAATCGGAGAGGACAGTTTTCAAATATGAGGTATAGCCGCTGATCGCTGTGGCTGAAAGCGCGGATACATTATCGAATCTTCCCAGATTATATGCAGAAAAGGAGTAAACCTCGTTGTTCTTTGTCAAAAGCATAATGATCTTGTCTGCGGTGTCATAGAGATCTTTTTAATAGTGAAATTCCACGCATTGATAAGTGTCATAGTTTCCGTGGGCATACAGCTTATAGTTGTCAGCATTGTCGCCGAGAACCTTTTTCAAAACCTCTTCCGCAGCACCAACGGCGGTGTCACCGTTTCCGATATATCTTGAGGAGAAAGGGGACGAAGGATACATGAAAACGACCTGCCCGTCTGCCCGTACGTGATATTCAACATTGTTTTCATCAAAATAAACGTCGTACTTGCCGTAGATGCCGATCGTCTCGTCCGGTACGTTATTCAACTTTTCGCTTCTCGCATAAGTGACATCAAAGGTTTCTCCGGCGAAGGTCAGAGAGGAAAAGGGTTCTCCCACTTGTTCGCACTCAGTGAAAGTTCGAAGGAGAGAGTAGTAAAACAAAGTCTCGCTGCCGGAAGCCGTGTCGGAGAGCAGCTCAGGCATTGACACCTTTTCTGTTCCGATGCCGGAGGACATAAACTTACTCTCGACGATCAATATTTCTGCATCCGTTATAACGGGGGAAGATTTGTTATCCTGGGTGTCGATCTCGGTGGAGGACTCGGAGGAAGGTGCTGTTTCGCCTTCAGCTTCGTCTTTGATTTGAGGCGAAACGTGATTACAGCTGGTAAATACCATTGCTGTTGCCATTAATAAAACGATCAATGTTGTTGCTGCTTTTTTCATAATGAGCCTCTTTTCCTTCCTGAAAATTGTTTCAAACAAAAATGCGCACAAAACCCCTGTGGCTGCGTGCGCGTTAATTGAATAAGATCAGTTTATTATTGCCCATTGCAACCTCACTTTCGCTTCAAGAGTAGGGATTGCTTACAAATCCATTATAAGGTAAATAAGCCGTGCTGTCAACAGAAGTCCGGTTTCTTCTGTAAAAAGCTCCAAACACGTAAAATCAAAAAAGCACCCTCTGGGGGTGCTTTTTTCTTGGATCTCAGAATTCGAGAGCCTTTTCGATGTACGCCTTTACCTCTGTCATGGGGATACGTACCTGCTCCATGGTGTCGCGGTCGCGAACGGTCACGCAGCCGTCTGCCTCAGACTCGAAGTCGTAGGTGATGCAGAAGGGAGTACCGATCTCGTCCTCGCGGCGGTAACGCTTGCCGATAGAGCCTGCGTCGTCGAAGTCAACCATGAAGTGACGGGAAAGCTCAGCGTGAAGCTCGAGAGCCTTTTCGGAAAGCTTCTTGGAAAGGGGAAGAACTGCTGCTTTGAAGGGAGCGAGTGCAGGATGGAAGTGGAGAACGACACGGGTGTCGTTCTTTGCTTCGTCGATAACTTCCTCGTCGTATGCGTCGCAAAGGAATGCGAGAACGGAACGCTCAACGCCGAGAGAGGGCTCTACGACGTAGGGAATGTAGTGTTCGTTTGTTTCGGGATCGAAGTAAGTGAGGTCGCGGCCGGAGGTGTTCTGATGCTGAGTAAGGTCGTAGTCGGTACGGTCAGCAACGCCCCAAAGCTCGCCCCATCCGAAGGGGAAGAGGAACTCGAAGTCGGTGGTCGCCTTGGAGTAGAAGCAGAGCTCCTCGGGATCGTGGTCGCGGAGGCGGAGATTTTCTTCCTTGATGCCAAGGGAGAGGAGCCAGTCACGGCAGAATCCGCGCCAGTATGCGAACCATTCAAGGTCGGTGTTGGGCTTGCAGAAGAATTCAAGCTCCATCTGCTCAAATTCGCGGACGCGGAAGATGAAGTTGCCGGGAGTGATCTCGTTACGGAAGGACTTGCCTATCTGAGCAATACCGAAGGGGAGCTTCTTTCTGGTGGTGCGCTGTACGTTGGTGAAGTTTACGAAGATACCC
>CAYXHC010000048.1:0-16626 GCA_964464905.1 uncultured Lachnospiraceae bacterium | reverse complement strand
GGGAACAGGAAGACCGATGTGGGTCATTTCGGCGAGGTTAGCTCCCTTACCGCCGAGAAGTTCACGCATATTAGCGTTACCTTCGCTGAAAAGATACACGTACTTTTTGCTCATGGATTTCCTCCGTGTGGTAAAAATAGTATTTTATTGACAATAAAGTGATTGGATGTATGGTCAAACTATATAATTTATGACCATAGCAATTCATTATAACACATTTATTTCGAATTGAACAGTATATTTTTTAACATTCGCAAAAAAAGTGCGATCTCTCGTTAATTCTTTTGGATGCTCGTGCTTGTCAAAACGGGACTTTTGATATATAATATAATGAATCATAATATGGGAGGCTGTTTTTTCATGGCTGATATATTCGAAATACTTAAAAAGCTTTCGTCCGAAAAGGCTGCCGTTTCAACAGCGCCCGTTTCGATGATAGTAGCCGGTCTTGGGAATCCCGGTTCAAAATACGTTTATACACGTCATAACGCGGGGTTTCTCGCTATAGATTATATTTCGCAGAAGCTTAACTTTGATTGCAAGCGCCTGCGCTTCAAGGCTCTCTGCGGCGAAGCCACCGTTGGCGACGCTCGCATACTTTTTATGAAGCCTGAAACATATATGAACAATTCCGGTCTTGCAATACGTGAAGCGTCGGAGTTTTATAAGATACCGCCGGAAAAGGTTCTCGTCATCTGCGATGACGTGAGCCTACCCGTAGGAACCGTCAGGATCCGTGCAAAGGGAAGTGATGGCGGACAGAAGGGACTCCGCAGTATTACGGAGCATCTTGGAACGGATAAGTTCCCCCGTATCAAGATCGGCGTTGGGCAGAAGCCGAATCCCGAATGGGAGCTTGCCGACTGGGTGCTCAGCACCTTCTCCGACGAAGACAAGCAGAAGGTGTTCGACGCCTTCGGACGGGTAAACGATGCCGTTTCGTATATCGCAGGCGGCGATATCGCAACGGCACAGAGCAAGTGCAACGGGTGAATAAATGAGGATACTTGAAGATATCATACGCCGCGAGCGTGACTACGGGGCGTATGCCGAAACCCTTAAAAGCGGTTTTTACGTCCGCCCGAAGCCCATCGTTATATCCGGTCTTTCGGCAGGAGCGGCAAACGCTTTTTACGCCGCAACGGTAACGGATGCGGTGGCGGCGGGCGCGGAGGCGACGGTATTTATTGTCGCTGACGATGCCGAAGCGCGAAAGCTCACCGCATACCTATCAAATTCAGGCAAGCGCGCCTTCTATTATCCGGTGCGCGAGCTTGTTTTTCATAACATAACAGCCTCCCATGACAGTGAGCATGAGAGGCTCTCCGTGCTTTCTTCCGTTATTGAGGGTGAGGTCGATGCGGTCGTCACCACGCCCGATGCGGCGCTTTCGTATACCATCGCCCCCGACGATCTGAAGGAGCGCACCTTGACGCTTTCCGTAGGCGATGAGGTGTCACGAGACGATCTTGCCCAAAGGCTTGCGTCGGCAGGATACGTCCGCGTTGATATGGTGGACGGTGTCGGTCATTTTTCTCTCAGAGGAGATATCGTCGACGTGTATCCTGCGTCACGGACGGCGGCGGTGCCATACAGAATTGAATTTTTCGGCGACGAGATAGACAGAATATGCGTGTTTGATCCGTCAACTCAGCGCGCGACCGATTCTCTCGGTACCGTGAGCTTTTTGCCCGTTCGCGAGTTCTACGCAGACAGCGACGTTCGCGAAAGGATCGCGAAGGCGGCAAAAAAGCTCATCGATAAAGCTAAAACTGAAAATGCAAGGGACATACTCCGCACCGAGCGCGAATGCGCCGAGACAGGTCTCCCCATGCATTTTGCCGATAAATATCTCGCCCTTTTCAGTGACAGACGCTACTGCCTTCTCGACTATTTTGTTTCCCGCGTTGCCGTCGTAACCATCGAGAGCAATAACGTTAATAAGCGCCTCGAGGGATTTTTCGCAATTCACGATGAGGACGTGAAGACCATGCTCACCGAGGGCATGATCTCCGCCGACCTTGCGGACTACACCTGCCGCGAGGATAGCCTTGAGGCGTTTTGTGCCGAGAACGTACACGTTATTGTGAACACATTCTCCTCCGCAGGACTTTCGGGACGCTCGCTTGGCGGAATATACGGATTTTCATCACGCAGAGGCGTAAGCTACGACGGCAATATCGGTCTTCTGCGCGAGGATATAATAACCTTCATGCGCGGCAACTACCGAATCGCTGTGCTTTGTGCATCGGAGGCATCAGCAGCGCTGACTGTGACGGCGCTAACCGACGAGGGACTGCCCGCCGTAAAGGCAGAGGACGTCAAAGCAGACGATATGAAGCCCGGCATCACCTATGTTTTGTGGGGCGACGATGCCGAGGGCTTCGAGCTGCCCGCACAGCGCTTTGCGTTTTTATCCTTCACGTCCGAGCGCGACACAACGCCTAAAAAGCGCAGGATAATCAAGGATAAGCGCAAGGAGACCAGCACGCAGAAGCTCCTTTCCTATAATGACCTTAAAACCGGCGACTACGTCGTTCACGCCGCATACGGCATCGGTCAGTATATGGGACTTGAAAACCTCACGATCGACGGCGTTGCCCGTGATTACGTAAAAATAAAATATGCAGGTACGGATCTTCTTTATCTGCCCACCGATCAGCTGGAATTCGTTTCCAAGTACATTGGTGCTCATTCCGATGACGGAGCCCTGAAGCTGTCTAAGATGGGCGGAACCGATTGGGTCCGCGCAAAGTCACGTGCCAAGGCAGCGGCAAAGGATATGGCAAAGGAGCTTATCGCTCTCTACGCCGCCCGTAAGCAGGCGAAGGGATACGCCTTCTCCGAGGATGACGACTATCAGCGCAGCTTTGAGGAATCCTTCGACTACGAGGAGACCGAAGCACAGATCACGGCTATAAACGACATAAAAGCCGATATGGAAAGCGCCTGGCCCATGGACCGCCTCCTTTGCGGCGACGTTGGCTATGGCAAAACCGAGGTGGCTCTCCGCGCCGCCTTCAAGGCGATAGTTGACGGAAAGCAGGTGGCGTTTTTAGTGCCCACGACTATCCTCGCATTCCAGCATTTCAACACGGCGTGCGCCCGTATGCGTCCTTATCCCGTGACGGTGGAGATGCTTTCACGCTTCCGCACGAAGGAGCAGCAGGCGGAGATACTCCGCCGACTGCGCCGCGGCGAGATAGATATGATAATCGGTACCCACCGTATTATTTCGAAGGATATAAAATTCCGCGATCTCGGTCTTCTTATCATCGACGAAGAACAGAGATTCGGCGTGGCGCAGAAGGAAAAGCTCAAGGAGATGGCTGTGGGTGTTGACATACTCACTCTCACGGCAACGCCTATCCCCCGAACGCTGAATATGGCGATGAACGGTATCAAGGATATGTCTATCCTTGACGAAGCCCCCGGCAACCGCCTTCCCGTGCAGACCTACGTGCTTGAACACGACGATATAGTTATCGAAGAGGCTATACGCCGCGAGCTTCGCCGCGGCGGTCAGGTGTTCTATCTGTATAACAGAGTCGAGACCATACATCTCACGGCGGCGCGCCTGCAAAAGCAGTTCCCCGATGCAAGGATCGTCACAGCCCACGGACAGATGGACAAGGAACGGCTCGAGGAGATCTGGCAGGCTCTCGTGGACGGAGAGATCGATATACTCGTGTGTACCACCATCATTGAAACGGGAGTTGACGTTCCAAACGCAAACACTCTTGTGATCGAGGATGCGGACCGTCTCGGTCTTGCACAGCTCCATCAGATACGCGGACGTGTGGGCAGATCGGGCAGACGGGCATATGCTTATTTTACGTACAGACGCGGAAAAGCCTTATCAGAGATCAGTATGAAGCGCCTTGACGCTATTCGCGAATATACGGAATTCGGCGCCGGCTTCCGAGTAGCACTCCGCGATATGGAGATCCGCGGTGCCGGTAATCTTCTGGGCGCCCAGCAGCACGGTCATCTCGACGCCGTGGGATACGATCTTTACGTGAAGATACTTGAAAACGCGGTACTTGAGGAAAAGGGATTGCCCGTTCCGCCTCCGCCTCCGGAATGTACCGTTGACATTAAGATAGACGCTTATCTGCCGAACACGTACGTTCACAGCGCGTCTCACAGAATGGAAATGTATAAAAAGATCGCTCGCATTGAAACAAAGGAGGATGTCAACGATATCTTCGACGAGCTTTGCGACAGATTTGGTGATATGCCGGCTCCCGTTGAAAATCTGCTTAAGATAGCAAGGATACGCGGTCTTGGCAGATCCATCGGCATAACCGCCGTTGAGGAAAGAGACGGCGTGCTCAACATCAAGCCGTCGGAAATGGACTTTACGGTTTGGGCGGGACTCGACGAGGTGTGCAGATCGAATGGTGCGCGTATGCGCGTGGTATCTGCGACGGTGCCCTATCTGACACTTACACTGAAGCCATCGTCAAAGCCTGCGGCAGTGGCGCTTGCAGTGCTTGAAAAATACGCAGAGCTTAAATCTGGCGATGCCAAATAAACGAAAGGTTCGGTTTATTTAATGAAAAAAAGGATAATAGCAGCAACGCTCGCTGTACTATGCCTTATTTCCTTTGCTGCCTGCTCGAATAAAGGTACGGTAGTGATGGAATATGAGGATGTATACGTCAACGAGGAAATGTATCAATATTGGCTCTCTCATTATAAGGCAGTGTTTATGAACTATTACACCGAGATAGTGGACGACGACATTTTCTGGAATTCCACGGTGTCCGACGGTATGACTGCAGACGAATACTTCACACAGGTTGCAAACGAAAATATCAAAATGAATATTGCCGCCGCGTGGCTCTTTGACTATATGGGACTTTCCTTTACGTCAGCAATGAAAAAAGAGATCAAGGCCGGTATCGACGATATCTGCACCAACGTTTTCGGCGGCGACGAAGATGAGTTTGATTCGTACCTTGCCGCTATAGGGATGACACAAGACGACCTTTACGACGTGTACGTGATGGATGCGAAGATCGAATACGCTTACGAGTACCTTTACGGCGATAGCGGTGTTATGAGTATCCCCGACAGCGATAAACTGGTTTATACGAAGGATAATTATGCCCGTATCATCCACATCTACGTGAACAATAATTTTAAGTACGTTACCGTTGAAAACGAGCTTGGCACCTTTACTCACGATCCCGAAACGGGCGAGCCCTATACGGAGGAGCTTACCGAGGATGAAAAGGCGGAGAAGACTGCCACTATCGCCGCTATTGACAAAGCTCTTGCGGACGGTGAAGATTTTGCCGACGTATGGGATGAATATTCAGAGGATAAGCTTTATTCCGACGGATATTATCTGCAGAAGGACACCAATTTCATAGCAGAAATTGTGGATGCTGCGTTCGAGCTCAACGAGGGGGAATCTATCAGACTTGAGACAGACTACGGTGTTCATTATGTTATGCGCCTTGAGATCGAGGGCACACCTTGGGATGATAAGGAGAACACAGACTTTTTCGGCGACTTTGACGCAGACCTTGCTGATTATATTTTCACAGTTATGCTTGGTGAGATAACGGAAAAGGTGACGGTGGACGAGAGCGTTATGAGCAAGTACTCCATCCGCAGTATAACACCCAACAGTTATATATAAGATATATTAAAACCTTCATAATATTACAGGTATAAAAATGACAGAGAGACAGAAGAAAATAAGAAATTTTTCGATAATCGCCCATATCGATCACGGAAAATCGACACTTGCCGATCGTGTTATCGAGGCGACGAACAGCGTTGAAAAGCGCGAAATGGAAGAGCAGCTCCTCGACGATATGGAGCTTGAAAAGGAAAGAGGCATAACGATAAAGGCACGTGCTGTCCGCCTTGACTATACGGCAGAGGATGGCGATACCTACGCCCTCAACCTTATAGACACTCCCGGTCACGTTGACTTTAACTATGAGGTGTCCCGCTCGCTTATGGCGTGCGAGGGCGCGCTCCTCGTTGTAGACGCTACCCAGGGGATCGAGGCGCAGACTTTGGCGAATGCATATCTTGCCGTGGATGCAGACCTTGAGATCGTTCCCGTTATCAATAAAATAGATCTGCCGTCGGCTCAGGTGGATGTTGTCAGAAATGAGATCGAGGACGTTATCGGTATTCCTGCGGAGGAATGCCCCGCAGTCAGCGCAAAGACGGGACAGAACATCCCCGACGTTCTCACCGCTATCGTCAGAGACATACCTGCACCCAAGGGTGACGAAAATGCGCCTCTCAAGTGTCTGATCTTCGACTCTATCTATAACAGCTATCTCGGCGTCGTCGTTTACGTCCGCGTTATGGAGGGAACGCTCCGCGCCGGCGAAAGGATCAAGATGATGAGTACCGGCGTTGAATTCGACGTTGTAGACGTTGGCTATATGAAGCCTCTCGGTCTCACACGAGCAGAATTTTTAGCGGCGGGTGACGTTGGTTATATAACCGCAAGCATCAAAAATGTTGCGGATACGCAGATTGGCGATACCATCACACATGCAGAGGGCGGAGCCGAAGAATCACTTCCGGGATTCAAGGAATCTCTTCCTATGGTGTACGCAGGTATTTATCCTGCGGACGGTGCGAAATATAATGATCTTCGCGACGCTCTCGAAAAGCTTCAGCTCAACGACGCGGCTCTTCAGTTTGAGCCTGAAACGTCCGTTGCCCTTGGCTTCGGTTTCCGCTGCGGCTTCCTCGGACTGCTCCACATGGAGATCATCGAGGAGCGTCTTGAACGCGAATTCAATCTTGACCTTATCACAACGGCGCCCAGTGTTATTTACGAGATACAGCTCCGCGGAGGTGAGGTCGTCCGTATCGACAACCCATCAAATTACCCCTCTGCCGATGAGATAGAGGTGGCGTACGAGCCTATGGTGAAGGCGAGCGTTATTACTCCCACCGATTATATCGGCGGAATCATGGATCTTTGTACCGACCGCAGAGGTGTTTTTCACGATATGAAATATCTCGACGAGAAGCGCGTTGAGCTTCATTACACGCTTCCCTTAAATGAAATAATATACGACTTCTTTGATGCGCTCAAGAGCCGCAGCCGCGGATATGCATCCCTTGACTACGAGCCGGCCGGCTACGTTGAAAGCAAGCTTTGCAAGCTTGATTTCCTTCTCAACGGCGATATTGTGGACGCACTGACCTTCATTGTTCACGAGGAGAAGGCTTATGCACGCGCACGTAGGATTGCTATAAGACTCAAGGACAATATACCGCGCCAGCTATTTGAGATCCCGATACAGGCAGCGGTGGGCTCCCGTATCATCGCGCGCGAAACGGTTAAGGCGCTCCGCAAGGACGTTTTGGCAAAGTGCTACGGCGGCGATATAACGAGAAAAAAGAAGCTGCTTGAAAAGCAGAAGGAAGGAAAGAAGAAGATGAGAAAGCTCGGCTCGGTAGAGGTGTCTCCCGAGGCGTTTATGGCGGTTCTCAAGCTTGACGATGAGGATTAAGCAGTCTTCTAAAAAAAGACGAAAGGAGGGACACGAATATGTTGATGAACAGGCGCCAGAACAACCGCCTCGGAATATATATCCATATACCGTTTTGCAAAAGCAAGTGCTCGTACTGTGATTTTTATTCCTATTCGCCCCGTGACACAAGGGTATTTCAGGCATATACCGACGCCCTCATAAAGCACATTGAAAGCTATAAGGTTGCAGGCGGCGACTACGCGCCCGACACCGTATACATCGGCGGCGGAACGCCTACGGTACTTCCCGAGGAGGATATGGTACGTATTCTTAAAACGGTCAGATCGGTATTCCGTCTTTCCAAAACGGTGGAATACACGATGGAGTGCAATCCTGCCACAGTTACCCTTGAGATGCTGAAAAAATACCGCCGTCTCGGCGTGAACAGGCTTTCCATCGGTCTTCAGTCGGCAGACAGAACGGAGCTTGCAGCACTCGGCAGAATACACACTAAGGAGCAGTTCCAGGAAAGCTACATTACAGCAAGGGAAGCAGGATTTGAAAATATCAGCATAGACCTTATGTACGGTATACCTTATCAGACTATGAATTCCTGGATGAATACCCTGCGGTACGTTATCTCCCTCGGCCCTGAGCACATTTCCTTATATAATCTGAAGCTTGAGGAAGGAACACCCCTTTACGGAATGGCGAAAAACCTTCCCATGCCCGACGACGAAACGGAATTTCTGATGTATTCGGCAGCTATAGATCTTTTGGCAGCAAACGGGTACCATCAGTATGAGATCAGCAACTTCGCGCGTAGCGGCTACGAATCTCAGCACAATCTGAAGTATTGGCACTGTGAGGAATATCTTGGCTTTGGCCCCGGTGCTCATTCATATTTTAAGGATATTCGCTTTTCCTATAAAAGAAGTGTGTCCAATTACATCAAATGTAATTCCGGTGTCAGCGACGAGGAAATGACGGACGAATACGAGGAAATACCTCTGCGCGAACGTCTCGGCGAATACATAATGCTTCACATGAGACTGACGGAGGGCGTTGATACGAGAAAGTTTTTTATGACCTTCGGTAAGGATTTCAACCGCATATACGGTGCTCGCCTTGCACGTTATGTAAAAGGCGGTCTTGTGGAATATGACGGGAGCAGATACCGCTTCACAAGGCAGGGAATGTTCGTTTCCAATTACATTCTATCCGATATTCTCGATTTTGATTAATACGCAAATATCCCCCGACCGGTACCGTCGGGGGATATTTTTGCCGTTATATGCGAGTATACCGAAGGAAAGGGAGAGGGAATAGCGTCAGAACATACGGCAGTATTTTTTCAGTATAACAGCCTGCTCGTAGGCGAAATCCTTGATCTCTTCAAGATTGCGTGCTTCCTGCGGCAAGGATTTGTAATAAAGAAGCTTAACTCTTGGCGGATCGTACATAGGCACCATCTCGCAGCACTCCAGCAGATTGATGATCCATTCGAGAGCTTCAAGGATAGCATCGGAGGATGCCGCTTTGTGGCGGAATACCTCTGCAGAGTCGGTCATCGCACGTTCAAGACGTCGGAGCGCTTCTGCTGCTTTACCTTCCTTGTTCGGATTCGGCTTGATGCGGTCGGCGGAGTATTTGCGGAAAATACCCATCATCGCGGTGACGCAGGAAGGATCGCGCACCGTTCCGTCAGGGTAGAATATGCCGTGGATATCGCCCCAATAGCCGCGTATCATAAGCTCGAAAACGTAAAATCCCACCTTGTGCTCATAGGCTTTTTTGATCGACAGCTCGTATGGGTTCGCGCGTCCGAGGCAGGAAAGCTCGCTGTTGATAAGCGGTTTTCCGTATTTTGCACAGACCTCTTTTGATTTTACGTAGGTGTTTTCGATGAGTTCCTCCGTTTCAAGATAATCGTGAACGGAAATAACGTCCACCCATTCGGCGCTGGGCTCAAGGTCACCTGCCCAGGTATGACCGATGGTGATGGCGTTATCGGGGTCAAGCTCTTTTACGAGACGGCAGTAGTGCTCAAGGAATGCGTTTATTTTTGCCCAGCGTTCCTCCTTTTGTTCGGGGGCGCATTTCAGATAATAATCGTTGCAGGAGGGCTCGTTCATTATATCCCACATAATGATCCCCGGTTCATCCTTGACGGCGGCAACGAGATCGCGTACGTAAGGGTCGCCGACAGCCTCCCACCATTCGGGTTCAAGGGTTTCGGGACGCAGACCGTTGCCGTTGAATATAATGGGCATAACGGTTATGTCGTTTTCGTAAGCAACTTTAATGAATTCCTTAGTGTCGGCGAGGAAGTCTTCCCGCGAGCGCTCCCAACCGAACGGGGAAAGCCACGTGCGGAAGGAATTAACGCCAATGCTTTTTGCATATCCGATCTCGCGAAGGTAATTGTCGGGGTTCGTGCGTGCCCTTGAGTTGTGGCAAACACCGCGGATAAAGCTGTAATCATTTAATGGTTTCATAATGATACTCCTTGGTTATAATTCGCTATAATTATGAAAAAAAGGGCGCAAAGATTGCGTCCTTTCTGTCAGCCGTTGATTATGGATATGAAATCTTCGCTGCCGTTATAGATGGAAATAAGGCGCTCGGCGAGACCTTCAACGTATAAAAGCTCACCGCGTTCTTTAATGCTTTCCGACGGGAAAGTCTTAATGGCAAAATTCTCACCGATATAGTTGATCACTCGGGTGTGTACCGATGCCGCACGGATGCCACAGATGACATTGGAGGCGGGGAGCCGTTTCGCGTTGTCGATGGCGATGTGAAGCTTGCGCTCAACGTTTAAGAAAGGATCTCCGTAGTCGCGCACCTTGCCGTCAGCCGTAACGCCAACGATTCGTCCGCATGTGTAAGCATCCTTGTCTGCGATCTCTACAGGCGTGGGATCCTGCGTATACGTGACTCGACCGCCGGTGAAAACGTAGTCGAACATGGGGTTCTGTGCTCTTTCGATGGAGTGAGAAGCGATAAAGGTCGCGGTGGCGCCGCCTTCAAGACGGCACCTGATAAGCGCGGTGTCGAAGTTTTCTATGTCGTTGGTGCGGTAAAGCTCCGCCGTTACTGACTCTACGCTGCGGCTTTCGTCGAGAGAAGCACCGGTGACGTAGAACATATTGTGAAGATAGTGAGCGGCGGCGTTGTTTGCAACGCTGTCGTATATAAGTGTGCCGTCGGCAGCGCGGATCTTACCCGCCCAGCCTGTGCCGCGGCTGAAATATCTTCTGTCACGTGGCCAGAGTATGAGAGTTTTAAGGGAAACGGGCTCGCCGTACACCCCTGCCATAACGTCGCGCTTCAGCGCTTCGATAGCCTCGCTGTGGGACCACTGATAGCCAATATGAACGCGGTGTCCGCTTTCTTTCTCTGCCTGAAGAAGAGGCTCAATGTCACGGGCGTCACCGCAAAGGGGCTTTTCGCAAAGAACGTCGGAGCCGTTTCTGAGAGCTGCTATGATGTTTGAGGTGTGAAAGGATATGGGCGTTGAGATAACGGCAAGGTCCGCCTTCTTTTCGGCGTAAAAATCCGCAATGTCGGTGTAAGGCTCGCCTGCGAGAGCGCGTAGCTCGTCCAGCCGCTTGCAGGATGCGGGAAAAGGATCGACGATGCCTACAAGCTCTGCCTTTTCCCTGATCTCGGGGCGAAGCATCTCGTTAACGTATATGGAACCGTATCCTCCGATACCGACGAGTACAACCTTGATCTTTTCGTTAGCCATCATTTTTACTGCCTTTCACTTTGCTGATTTAAGTATAAACTGAAAATCTGAAAAAATCAAGATTTGGATGCAAACATAGTCACTGTGACAGTTGCACAAAAATACGAACGAATATTTGTGCAATAAACACAAATGAAGTCTCGTGATGGTGCGGCAAATTCATTGAGTATTGCTCTTGCGGGAAAAAATAAAATCAGTATACTATAGATGTCATCGAGGGAGACCTCGTATGAACAAAAAATCTAAAGAAAGGAATGGCTGTTAAATAATGATCAAAAGAGAAATCGAAATGCGTGAAGTCGATATCGCCGCTTTCATCAAGGCGCTTGACGGCTGCGAAGGCAACGTGTACCTTGAAACCGACGAGGGTGACTGCATCAACCTCAAGTCCCGTCTTTCTGCGCTTATCGGTATTTCGCACATAATCAAGGGCGGACTTGTTACGAAGGCAACGCTGCGTTGCGAGTCTCTCGAAGATGAGTCGAAGCTGTTCCGCTTCGCTCTCTACAGAGAAATGCCTCAGAAGAGCGAAGAGAACAACTGATACGGCGGAAAAAATGGAATATAAATAAAGGGAAAGAGAGAAGCGAAGGTTGCGAAGCTGTCGCTTCTCTTTTTTTGTTTATCCGATTGACTTCACTTTAGCCGTATGATATATTAAAGTGAGTTAAAAATTCATCAGCCGACATCGGCGGAATGGAGTGTACAATGGCAGAAAAGAAAAACAATCCGATCATATGGGCAGATATACCCGACGTTGACATTATAAGAGTAGAAGACACCTATTATATGGTATCAACGACGATGCATCTCATGCCCGGCGGTGTTATCTTCAGATCCTACGACCTTATCAACTGGGAGATAGCAACGTATCTTTACGATATTCTTGAGGATTCACCCGGTGAACGTCTTGAAGACGGACGCGGCGTTTACAGCGCGGGAATGTGGGCAGCGACTATCCGCTATCATAAAGGTAAATTCTACGTTATCTTCGTTGCAAACGACACGAGAGATCAGGACATTTCCTTCCTTTTCACCTCCGATAAGATCGAAGGTCCCTGGGAAAAGCGCAAGATCAAGGGATTCTATCACGATTGCTCCCTCCTCTTTGACGATGACGATAAAGCGTACATTGTTTCCGGTAACGGCGGACTTCGTCTCGTAGAAATGAAGCCTGACCTTTCCGAGCCTATGCCCGGCGGCGTTGATAAGATCATACACGTTGACACCGACTACGTTGGTCTCCGTAACGAAGGTACGCATATGTATAAGATCGACGGCAAGTATTATCTCTTCACCATTCACTGGCTCCGTTACGGTTCTAAGAGAAGAGTTGAGGCTTGCTACATCTCCGATAAGGTTGACGGCTTCTATCAGGGGAATAATATTCTTGACGATGATATGGGATACCATAACGCAGGCGTAGCGCAGGGCGGTATCGTTGACACTCCCGACGGAGATTGGTATGCAATGCTCTTCCAGGATCACGGCGCTGTGGGCAGAATTCCCGTGCTCGTTCCTGTGACATGGGACAATGGATGGCCCGTATTCGGCATCGACGGCAAGGTTCCTCACTTTATCGAGACAAAGTCCACCCGTCCCGATTATAAGTATGCTCCCATCGTTACAAGCGACGATTTCAACTATAAGGAAGGCGAAAAGCTCAATCCTGCTTGGCAGTGGAACCATATCCCCGACAACAGCCTCTGGAGTGTTACCGAGCGCGAAGGCTGGCTCAGACTCAAGACGGGAAGACTTGCAACCAACGTGATTCTTGCGAAGAATTCCCTCGGTCAGCGTACCATGGGTCCCGCATCCGAGGGCGAGGTCAAGATCGACGTTTCCGGATTAAAGGACGGCGACTATGCAGGCATTTGCGCAATGCAGAGCAACTACGGCTTCATCGCAGTTACACAGGAAGCAGGCGAAAAGTATATCGTTATGCTTGGCAGAGGCGATTTTGAGGTCGATGAAAAGGGAAGACCCATCAATCCTCATTCCGTCCCCGGCAAGGAGCATGGCAGAGTTAAGCTCGACGGCGACACCGTTGAGCTGAAGATCCACTGCAACTTCCGCGACAATATCGACGAGGCAGACTTCTGCTATAAGAAGGACGGCGAGTGGGTGAAGCTTGGCATCACGCTTAAGATGCTTTACACACTCGATCATTTCATGGGCTATCGCTTCGAGCTTTGCTGCTTCGCAACCAAGGAAGCAGGCGGCTACGCAGACTTCGATTATTTCAAGTTCAATCTTATCGAAGAATAAAAAACATAAAAAAAGACTTGTCGGAAGACAAGCCTTTTTTTGACTGGTGCGAACACAGTTTTTGCCTTATTCAAAATAATCGTTTGATCTGAACTGAAGTGCGTAAAGATTCTTGTACGTACCGTCCTTTGCCATAAGCTCCTCGTGGGTACCGCGCTCGGTGATACGTCCGTCTTCAACGACGGCTATCTCGTCTGCGTTTCTGATGGTGGAAAGACGGTGAGCCACAACGAGGGTGGTGCGTCCGCGGCAAAGCTCGTCGAGAGACTGCTGGATGAGTATCTCTGTCGTGTTGTCAAGGGCACTCGTCGCCTCGTCGAGAATGAGGATCGCAGGATCCTTCAGGAATATGCGCGCAATGGATATCCTCTGCTTCTGACCGCCCGAAAGCTTAACGCCACGTTCGCCGATCTCGGTATCGTAGCCGTTCTTCAGAGTCATAACGTAATCGTGGATGTTTGCACGGCGTGCCGCCTCGTATATTTCCTCGTCGGTGGCGTTGGGGCGTCCGTAGCGGATGTTATCGCCAATGGTACCGGCGAAAAGGAACACGTCCTGCTGAACGATACCAATGTTGCGGCGGATAGAATCCATCGTCAGTGTGCGAAGGTCATGCCCGTCGATAGTGATGGATCCGCCGTCAGACTTCAGCCTGTAGAAATGAGGAAGAAGGTGGCAAAGCGTCGTTTTTCCGCCGCCGGAGGGCCCCACAAGGGCAAGCTTGCGGCCTTTTTCAAGGCGAAGGTCTACGTTGTGAAGCACTTCCTTTGTCGTGTCGTAGGAATATGTGACGTTTTTAAACTCGATAACACCTTCGACGTCGGTAAGGTCAACGGCGTCCTCGCGGTCTTCTTCGGGCACAGCGTCCATTATCTCAAGGAAGCGTTTGAAGCCGCTGACACCATTCTGATACTGTTCCATAAAGTTGATAAGCGTCGTAACGGGACCGATAAAGAGACTGACGGAAACGATGAAGGTGGAGTAGTCACCGAAGGTGATCCTGCCTGCATAAAGGAAAAGACCGCCTGCGATAAGTATGAATACGTTGAATACATCCGTTATGAAGGCGGTGGAGGAAGCAAATTTTGCCATCGCGTTGTAGGAACGGCGTGAAGCATCAACGAATTGAACGTTTCCGTCTTCAAATTTTTCTGTTTCCTTTGCGGAGTTGGTGAACGCCTTGGTTACGCGGATGCCGGAAATGCTGCTTTCAACGTTTGCGTTGATAACGGACGTGCTTGTGCGGCGGTCGTCGAACGCCTGGCGCATTGCGCGGCGGAAATGAAGCGTGACGACGATGAGTATGGGCACGCAGACGAAGATGATGAGAGTCAGTATGATGTCGATGGAGCAAAGATAGAAAAACGACATTATCACCATCACGGAGCTGATGAGAAGGTTTTCAGGGCCGTGGTGAGCAAGCTCGCAGACCTCAAAAAGGTCGTTTGTCATTCTTGACATGATGTGTCCCGTTTCCGTGTTGTCGTAGAAGGAGAAGGGGAGCTTCTGCAGATGAGCGAAAAGGTCGCGTCGCATCTCTGATTGCATACGGACACCGATCATATGACCGTAATACTGCACGAAATAGCGCAGAAACATCCTCAAAAGATAAAGAGCCAGAACGACGACGCCCGCAATAACGACGGTGGAGTACATCTTTTCAGGAATATACACATTCAGCATCTTGTTCGTTACGATGGGATACACCATTCCGATAAGGGATATCAGAAGTGAAGCCATCATATCAAGAGCAAGCATCTTTTTGTGGGGTCTATAATATTGAATGAATCTTTTTAGCATCAGAGTATCGCTATGACCTCGATCTCAACGAGTACGTTCTTGGGGAGAGTCTTCACAGCAACACAGGAGCGTGCGGGCTTGGAGGTGAAGTACTTTGCGTAGACTTCGTTGAACGCTGCAAAGTCTGCCATATCGGAAAGGAAGCAGGTGGTCTTGAAAACACGGTCGAAGGAGGTGTCTGCCGCTTCGAGAACAGCACCGAGATTCTTACAGACCTGCTCGGTCTGGGCGGTGATACCCTCGGCGTCGACGGAACCCGTAGCAGGATCTATCGGGATCTGACCGGAGGTATAAAGGAATCCGTTCACAGCCATAGCCTGAGAATAGGGGCCGATCGCAGCAGGGGCGCCGTCCGTGTGGACGACCTCGATCTTTTTCATGTTTTTTGCCACCTCTGCCTTGTATGCGTCAATTATCTTGGCAGCAACCTCTTCGGGAGTGGAGTGAGTGCTGTCAACGACGAGATCGTAATTGTTTTTATCAAGGTAATCAACACCATAAATAGAAATGAAGCGCTCGCGCTCAAGATCACCGCGGCTGCGGAGTGCGGCTTCAGCCTCTTCAACGGTGCTGTATGTTTCCACCTCGCCACGGTCTGCCATCTGCACGCGGCGTGCCGCTTCCATTGTGTCAACGGAAATGAAAACGCGGAAAGCGTTGCGGGCGAAATGCCAAGCCATACGTGAATCGAAGATTATATTTTCACGTTCAAGGGAGAGCTTCGTAACGGTATCGTCGATGATATGATCGAATCCCGGATCCGTCATCATACGCTGGTTGAGTTCAAGTGTGGTAATGCCGAGCTTTTCTGCGGCACTGCGCTGTACTGCGCCGGTGGAATAGATCTCAAATCCAAGCTGTTTTGAAATGATGCCGGCAACGGTAGATTTACCGCTTCCAAGGCGTCCCGTTATCGTAATATGCATAATACCTGTCCATCCTTAAAATAATTATAATTAAATAAATTTTAACATACCGATCCGCGAAAGTAAATAGTCAAAAGTACAAATCATGTGCCGAAAAAATGCACTTATCAGCCGGTGCCAATGATAAGACCTGCATTTAACGTGCGTTTTCCTAAATAAAAAAAGGACTTCGCAAAAGCGAAGTCCTCATATCCTGCCCGATGCGATTCGAACGCACGACCTGCAGAGTCGGAGTCTGCTGCTCTATCCAGCTGAGCCACGGGCAGAAAACGGTGGTGAACAAATAGCCACGGTAACTATTCTAACACATTTTTCTCCGTCTGTAAAGTGCATATTTTTTGGGTAACTATGTCGAAATGTGCAGTCGTCAATGATGGGTGACACTTTCCTCAAAAAAATATGATGAAGCATG
>CAYXHC010000047.1:0-16776 GCA_964464905.1 uncultured Lachnospiraceae bacterium | reverse complement strand
GCCGTGTATCATTTGCGATACACGGCCTTTACCTGTTTTACGGACACCCCGCTAATGGCGGGAGGTTTTCGTTTCGTTTTATCGTGTATACCTAAAAAAACACGGTAATACAAAGGTAAATACAGCATTTCGACAAGGTCTCCGTTATTGACAAAATACGCGCGCGGTCATATAATATAGTGAATAATAAAAAATCTACAGAATGCGAATATATTTTCATCACATAGAGGTGTGGACGTGCAGGTAAAGGCAGTAAAATTCGGCGGTTCGTCTCTTTCCGACGCAAACCAGTTCCGCAAGGTATACAATATAATAAAGTCAGACGACGAGCGCAGATACGTTGTTGCTTCCGCGCCCGGCAAGCGATTCCCCGCTGACACGAAGGTCACGGATATGTTTTACGCCTGCCATGATATGGCGCTCGCCGGTCTCGACATCGACCCTTTTTTTGATGGCATCAAAAAGCGATTTGACGCGATCATTTCCGATCTCGGTCTTGATCTCGATCTTTCTGAGGAATACGAAAAGATCAAAACATCCCTTCGCCGCCGTGCCGGACGCGATTACGCAGCCTCCCGCGGCGAGTATCTCAACTCTATGATACTCGCAAGCTACCTCGGATACGATTTCATCAACGCATCCGACGTTATTTTCTTCAATGAGGACGGCAGCTTCAACGAAGAGGAAACGAACCGCGTTCTTTCCTCCGTGCTTAAAAGACACGAACGCGCCGTTATCCCCGGATTCTACGGCGCTATGCCCAACGACACCATCAAAACGTTTTCGCGCGGCGGCTCCGACATCACCGGCTCTATAGTTGCACGCGCCGCAAATGCGCATCTTTACGAAAACTGGACCGACGTTTCAGGCTTCCTTATGGCGGATCCCAGAATAGTAAAGGATCCTCTCGGCATCGAGGTAGTCACGTACCGCGAGCTTCGCGAGCTTTCCTATATGGGCGCAGGCGTTCTTCACGAGGACAGCGTTTTCCCCGTGAGATTTGCCGGTATTCCGATCAACATCAGAAACACCAACAGACCTGAGGACAAAGGCACGATGATCGTTGCGTCCACGGATAAGCACGACAAGAAGCACATTATCACGGGTCTTGCAGGCAAAAAGCACTTCTCCGTTATCAGAATCGAGAAGGATAAGATGGCGTATCAGAAGGGTATGCTACACCGCATCATCGAGATCCTCGACTATAACGGTGTACACGCCGAACACATCCCTTCCGGCATTGATACTATGTCTATCGTTGCGGACACAGCACAGCTTGAGGGCAAGTACGATATCATCACCGATTCCATCACACGCGCCGTTAAGCCCGACTTTATGATCATCGAAGACGGTCTTGCGCTCATTGCCGTCGTTGGCCGCGGAATGGTTCGCTCCAAGGGTACTGCGGCGAGAGTATTCAAGGCTGTTGCAAACGCAGGTATAAATATCCGCATGATCGACCAGGGATCCTGCGAGTTAAATATTATCGTAGGCGTTGCCACCGAGGATTTCGAGAACGCCTTGTGCGCAATATACAAAGAATTTGTAAAATAGCCGGTCATTTTTCACAATTTCGCAATTGACACGGCTTTCGCGCCAATGTATAATTATAAATCATCAAAAGCTTTGATGGAGATAACGGTATTCTATCAGTCGGCACAGAGAACGGATCCTCGCCACACGGCGTGCGCTGGAAGATCCTGCGGCAGGTATCTACCGACTCACTCCGGAGCTCGTCAAGGAACAGACCTTTCGGCCCTATTAGACTGACGCGGAAGCCCTCCGTTACCAAAGGGTCGGGTATCGCTTAATCGCCGTGCCTAAGAGAGCATCCCAACATTCAGGGTGAACGCGGGTGGTACCGCGCAGATGTCATAAGCTGCGTCCCGTATCGTATATTACGATACGGGACTTTTATTTTCCCTAAAAGGAGAGAAACACTATGGAATTTTTGAATTACACACTCGGAGACTGGATGGACAAGATCGCAGAGGAATATCCAGATCAGCCTGCAGTCATTTACACACACAAATTTGATTATAAGCGCACTTATAAAACGCTGAATGAAGAGTGCGACACGATAGCTAAGGCTTTTCTTGCCGTTGGCGTTAAGCGCGGAGATCACGTTGCTATTTGGGCAACCAACTATCCACAGTGGATCCTCACGCTTTTTGCCTGTGCAAAGATAGGCGCGGTTCTCGTCACCGTCAACACCGCTTATAAGATCCACGAGGCTGAATATCTGCTGAAGCAGTCCGACACTAAGATGCTCGTTATGAGCACGGGACTCAAGGACACCAACTACGTTGAGATCGTAAACCGTCTTTGCCCCGAGTTCAAGAATGAGCCTGAAAAGAAGTCACACGAATGTGCCCGTCTGCCCTATCTCCGCACCGCGATCACCATTGACGAGGAAACTTACCCCGGTATGTACAACTGGCGTGAGCTTTATGCGCTCGCTGACACCGTGACCGATGAAGAATACGCCGAAGCACGCCGCGGCTTCAACTGCCACGACGTTGTTAATATGCAGTACACCTCCGGCACCACCGGTTTCCCCAAAGGCGTTATGCTGACCCATTACAACATCCTCAATAACGGCAAGACAATAGGCGACCGTATGAAGTTCTCCACCAAGGATAAGCTTTGCATCACGGTTCCCTTCTTCCACTGCTTTGGTCTCGTTCTCGCTATGATGGCGTCTATCACCCACGCTACTACGATGGTTCCCGTTGACCGTTACTCCCCGCGCACCGTTATGGAAGCGCTTGAAAAGGAGCAGTGCACCGCCGTTCACGGCGTGCCCACGATGTTCATCGGTATGCTTGAGCATCCCGATTTCAAACAGTTCAAATTCAATCTCCGCACAGGTATTATGGCAGGCTCCCCCTGTCCCATCAAAACTATGCAGCAGGTCGTTGACGACATGGGCATGAGTGAGATCACCATCGTATACGGTCAGACCGAGGCTTCACCCGGATGCACTCAGACGACGACGGACGATCCGTTGGAGCGCCGCGTAAACACTGTTGGCCGTTCCTTCCCCGGCGTTGAAACGAAGATCATCGACCCCGAGACCGGCGAAACGCTCGGTCCCGGTAAGATCGGCGAGTTCTGTGCACGCGGATACAACATTATGAAGGGCTACTACAAGATGCCCGAAGCAACGGCTCAGGCTATCGACAAGGACGGCTGGCTCCACACCGGCGACCTCGCCTGCTGTGATGAGGAAGGCTACTATAAGATCACGGGACGCATCAAGGATATGATCATCCGTGGCGGCGAAAACATTTACCCCAAGGAGATCGAGGACTTTATTTACACGCATCCTAAGGTTTCTGACGTTCAGGTCATCGGCGTGCCCAGCAAGGCATATGGTGAGGAAATAGCGGCTTGCGTTATTCCGAAGGAAGGTGAGACCATCACCGAAAAAGAGATCAAGGATTTCGTTTTGGCATCTATGGCGAAGCACAAGGTGCCCAGCTACGTCATGTTCGTTGACGAATTCCCCATGAATGCCGCAGGAAAGATTCTCAAGTACAAGCTCCGCGAAATCGCGGTGGATGCTCTCAACCTCCACGAAGCAAACGCCATTGAAACGGCGTAACAGACGTATTTACTCTTGCGTTACACCCCTCGTCGGTGGTATACTGTAAGAGAAGCCAACACAGTTTTTATGAAAGGCAACGATATTATGAAGCTATCATTTTCCACTCTGGGATGCCCTGATTGGACATTTTCCGAAATATTCGCCATTGCGTCTGATCTACGTTATGACGGTGTTGAGATACGCGGCATCGCAGATGAAATATACGCCCCCAGCATCGGCGTTTTCGCCAAAGACAAAATAGACGCCGCAAAGGAAAAGCTGGCAAGCGGAAATATCGAGATTCCTATGCTCACCTCAGGCGCATATCTCATCGGCAACGATAACATTGAAGCGTCTATCAAGGAAACCAAGGATTACATCGACCTTGCTGCTGCTCTTGATGCGCCCTACGTTCGTATGATGGGGGAAAAGACTCCCGATCCCGTTATCAAAGACTTTGATCTTGATGACGTTCGCCGCAACTATACGGCACTTTCAGACTACGCAGCCGACAAGGGGGTCAAGCTCCTTATAGAGACCAACGGCTGCTTCGCAGACACGAAGCTGCTTTCCGAATTCTACACCTCCGTCGATTCTCTCGGCAAGGGTATCCTTTGGGATATCCATCATCCCGTTCGCTATTTTAACGAAACACCAGCAGAAACTGCAGCAAACGTGGGCAGAAATGTTTGTCACGTTCACGTAAAGGACTCTGTTGTTGGCACAAACGGTAAGCTCACCTATATGCTCACAGGATACGGTTCCATTCCCGTTGATGATTGCATCAAGGTGCTCCACCTTCTCGGCTACGACGGATATCTCTCATACGAATGGGTCAAGCGTTGGTCCCGTGACCTTGCAGATCCCGGTATAGCGTTCTATCAGTATCTCGACTACATGAGAGACGCGGTTGCCAAGGTCGAAAAATAATTTAAGCGCAAAAAAGCGGGGAGGCTTCCTGAACGGCGCCTCCCCGCAAGATTTTATTTTTCAGTAAACACGTGAGCGGGAAGCTGTGTGCCTCCGATAACGTGGAAATGGAGATGATGAACGCTCTGACATGCGTCGTCGCCACAGTTCGTAATGACTCGATAGCCGTTATCGGCTCCCCCCAGTTTTGCGATCTCAGGTATGCACTCAAAAATATGTGCAACATATTTGCTGTTTTCAGCGTTTATGCTGTCCACCGAGGAAATATGCGCTTTCGGAATAACGAGAACATGGCAAGGCGCTTCGGGCGCGATATCGCGGAAGGCGTAGATCATTTCGTCCTCATACACCTTGGACGATGGAATATCTCCGCTGATTATTTTACAGAAAAGGCAATCCATTTTAAGAATCCTCCAAACACTGATTTTTGTTAATCATATCACAATATTAAGAATTTTTCAAGGTAAACATCATGTATAAGATCTTTGATATACATACTCACACTTATCCTGAGCTCCTTTCGGTGCGAGCCACCGCAAATCTCGGTAAGTTTTATAATATTACGGTCGTGGGCAAGGGCACCGTTTCCGACCTGATGAACGAAAGCAAAAACGCCGGTATCGGCGGATTTCTCATTTTAGGCGTTGCAACAAACGCACGTCAGGTTTCTCGTGTAAACGAAGCTGTTGCCGCAGACGTGAAAGCTGCACGCGAAGCCGGCTTCTTGGCATACGGCTACGCGGCTATGCACCAAGACACGGATAATTTTGCCGCTGAGCTTGACTACGCGCAGTCCCTCGGGCTTACGGGCGCAAAACTTCACCCTGACATTCAGAGTGCAGACATCGACGACGAGCGCTTTTTCCCTCTTTACAGCGAGCTTTGCCGCCGTGGTCTTCCCCTTTATCTACACATGGGTGACGACCGCGACGTATACAGATTCAGCGAGCCTATAAAGCTTGCCCGCGTGCTTGACAAGTTCCCAGAACTCACGGTTGTTGCCGCACATTTCGGCGGATACAGATCCTGGGAAGAAGCTAAGACCTACCTTGCCGGCCGCAAAAATGTCTGGTACGACACATCGTCAGCTCTATGGGCAATGACTCCCGAGTACGCACGCCACCTTATCGATGCGTTTGGCATTGAGCAGATCATGTTCGGTACGGATTATCCGATCGTTCACTCAGACGATTACCTTGACCTCTTTATGAAGATCGAGCTGACTGAAGAAGAACGCAGGACGATACTTTGGGATAATGCTGCCCGCTTTTTGGGTATAGATGGCTGACAAAGTTTTGTTGCCGTCTGTGGGCACCCTTGATGTATGGCAAAGGATGGCAGAGGAAAAGGTGCCTTTATTCATGTACGGCACCGGAAACGGTGCAGATAAGATAATCGATGCGATGACGTCGCAAGGCATTCCCCTTTCCGGTGTGTTTGCTTCCGACGGATTCGTTCGTTCGCGCAGCTTCCGCGGCTTCACGGTCACGTCATACAGTGACGTATGTGAAAACTGTGATGATTTTGCAGTTATTCTCGCGTTCGGATCGTCACGTCCGGAGGTGCTCAATAACGTATATAGGATCGCGTCGGAACGCATTCTATACTGCCCCGACGTCCCTGCCGTTGGCAACACTTTATTTACACACGACTTTTACTCACGCAATTTCGACAAGATCCTATCCGTATACGAAGCATTTGCCGACGACGAATCGCGCAGAGTTTACGCGGAAATAATCCGGTATAAGCTCTCGGGCAACATTATTCATCTTTCTGCCTCCGCAGCCCCCGGTGATCCGAGCGACGGTGTTTTAAGATTCGACAAATACGAGTCAATGCTTGATCTTGGAGCGTATACGGGTGACACGGTTCGCGATGCTATTATAAAAATGCCGCGTCTTAAAAGAGCCATTGCCGTTGAACCCGACAGCAGAGCTTACAAAAAGCTTTCCGCTTACGCCCAAACGCTTGAGTCTGTGGCGGTGACTGCAATTAACGCCGCCGCGTGGGACGAAGACACTTCCCTTACCTTTACGTCAAATGCAAGCCGAGGCTCAACTATCGATGCAGGTGAGCGTTCAAAGCGACGCGGCGAGCGTGACATTACAGTTTCTGCGGTAATGCCGGACTCTGCCGCTGACGGGGAGAGGATCGACTACGTCAAATATGATGTTGAGGGAGCAGAGGAGCGTGCAATTGAGGGATCAAAGAAGCTTTTATTATCCGATCCAGATCTTCTCGTTTCACTTTATCACAGAAGCGAGGACATATTTGAACTTCCTTTATTGGTACGTGAGCTTTTGCCCAATCACAAGCTTTATCTGCGGCGTGCCGCAGGTGTGCCCGCCTGGGACATAAATCTATACGCGATATATGAATAAAACAAAAAGCACCCATTTCGGGTGCTTTTTATCAAGCATTATTTATACTTACGCTTTCTAGCAGCTTCGGATTTCTTCTTCTTCTTTACGCTGGGTTTCTCGTAATGCTCTCTCTTGCGGAGTTCGGCGAGGACGCCCGATCTAGCGCACTGACGCTTGAATCTACGAAGCGCACTGTCAAGAGATTCATTCTCTTTAACTCTGATTTCTGCCATCTGTATTTCCCCCCCTTCGAATTGAGCATGTGAGCAAGCCATAAACGCTCACTTTGACATTATATCAAAGATGATCCGTCATGTCAACATTTTCTTGAAAATATATTCAAATATATTCTATATTTTATAAAGAAAGAAGCTCGGTTACTGCTGCTTTTTCGTATCTCATGCGTTCAGCGTCGATGGTTGTATACTGACCGTTACAGTAAAGCACTTCACCGCCGACCATCGTGAGCTTAACGTCTGCGCCCGATGCGGAATATACGATATCAGACGCTATAGAGCCCATTCCACGCAGATGGAGAGCGCCGCCGTCAAGGAGAACAAGGTCTGCTTTCATTCCTGCTTTGAGGATACCGACGTTTTCAAATCCCATGGCGGCGTTGCCGTTCATCGTTGCCATTCTAATCACAGATTCTGCTGAAAGTGCCGCGGCGCTTCCTGCCTTATGCTTCGCCAGAAGTGCGGCAAGACGCATTTCTCGGAACATATCGAGGGTGTTGTTGCTTGCGGCGCCGTCGGTGCCGATGGCAACGCGGATACCGTGCTCAAGCTCTTTGTTCACGGGCGCGATACCGCTTCCGAGATAAAGATTTGACGCAGGACAGTGTGCCACCGTAACGCCGTGAGACGCGAGGATATCCATATCCTCCTCCGACACGTGAACGCAATGAGCCGTGATCGTAGGCACGTCGAAAATGCCAAGACTGCGGAAATATTCTACGGGAGTAACTCCGTGGCGGGCAATGCAGCCCTTGACTTCATTTTCGGTTTCGCTGCAATGCACCTGAATTCCCGTGCCAAGTTTTTTTGCCATTTCGGCAGCATAAGCGGCGGTTTCCGGATCTGACGTATACTCTGCGTGAAGGCCCGTGTAGATGCGTATGCGTCCGTTGGGTTCGTTGTATTTTTCGAAAAGCTCGCGGTGGCAGTCAACGCCGTTTTTATTGCTGGAGCCGCGTGTGATATTTGCGCGGATACCCGAATCACGAACGGCACGAAGGACTTCCTCACAATGAAAATACTGATCCGCAAACGCTGTACATCCGAAACGGAGCATTTCCATTATCGCAAGGGTCACACCTGTATACATTATATCTGGTGTGATCTTGCCCTCAAGAGGAACGACCGTGTCGAGCCAATCATAGAGAGGCAGACCGCTTCCCACGCCACGAAGAAGCACCATCGCCGCGTGGGTGTGGGTGTTCGCAAGGCCGGGCATACAGATACCGCCACCGCCGTCAAGCACCGTTATTTTTTTGCCGTTAAGTGGCGGTGCCACCATTTTTGCGGCGTCACCTGCATAGATGATCATGTCGCCGTCGGTGATGACGGCACCGTTTTCATACGTTTCCTCGCCCGTGTAAAGGCGGATATTCTTAATAAGATACATATCAGCCGTTAGAAGAGTGCAGATAGCGCTCCTGTTCCTCCGTGAGTTTGTCGATGTGCTTACCCATTGCGAGAAGCTTCATTTCCGCAACGGAGCGATTGATCTCTTCGGGGACTTCGTATACGCCTGCATTAAGTTCTCTTCCGTGCTTGGAAAGATATTCAGCGGATAGAGACTGAAGGGCAAAGCTTATATCCATTATCTCCGCAGGGTGACCGTCACCGGATGCAAGGTTCACAAGTCTTCCCTCTGCAAGGAGGTAAACGGTCTTTTCCTCGCCGTCAAAGTTGAAAACGAAGGCTTCGATGTTTTTGCGTGCCTCGTAAACTTTCGTTGCCGCGTTTCTCATATCGGCAACTGCAACTTCGACGTCGAAATGACCTGCATTACAAAGGATAGCGCCGTTTTTCATCGTCTTTATGTGATCGACGGTAACGACGTCTCTGCAACCCGTTACGGTGAGGAATATATCGCCAAGCGGCGCTGCTTCATCCATTGTCATCACATCGAATCCGTCCATAACGGCTTCAACGGCGCGAACGGGATCGATCTCAGTGACGATAACTCTTGCGCCCATTCCCTTGGCTCTCATTGCCGCGCCGCGACCGCACCAGCCGTAGCCTGCGATAACGACAAGCTTGCCTGCGATAATGAGGTTTGTCGTTCTCATGATTCCGTCGAGAACGGACTGACCTGTTCCGTAGCGGTTATCGAACATATATTTCATATCAGCGTCGTTTACGCTTACCATGGGGAAAGGCAGTCCGCCCTCTTTTGCTCTTGCGCGAAGGCGAAGAACGCCCGTCGTCGTCTCCTCAGATCCGCCGATAAGGTTCACGGCGAATTCGGGATGCTCGCGGCAAAGGATCTCGGTAAGGTCGCCGCCGTCGTCGATGAAAATATCGGGGCAAACGGAAAGCGTCTTCACAAGATGATCGTGGTATTCCTCGTCTGTGGCGGCGTGCCACGCGCACACATTTACGCCGAGTGATGCAAGACCTGCGGCAACGTCGTCCTGGGTGGAGAGAGGGTTACAGCCCGTTGCATACACGTCGGCACCGCCTGCTTTGAGAAGAAGCGCCGTGCGTGCCGTTTTTGCTTCGAGATGGATGGACATTGATATTTTCATACCGCGGAAAGGCTGCTCTTTAACGAATCTTTCCTCAAGCATATTAAGTATGGGCATGTGAGCCTTTACCCACTCAATTTTTTGAACACCGGAAGGTGCCAAAGCGGGGTCACGAATTATGTTTTCCAAAATAGTATATTTCCCTTCTGCTGTTAAATAGCGGCATGAATTTCTGCCGCGAATACGGCAATATTTCATAGAAATCCTCGCGAAACGGAGATATACCGTTTCGCGAGGAACTGTTGATTCTCTCTTTTGATACCGCTCAGCTTATCTTAGCGGTATCCATACCTGCATATCGGTCTCGCCGCGGTTTTCCATACCGTAATAAGGAATGAAGGTAAGCTCGCGGGACTTATAGGATACGGACTTAACGGTGGGATAAAGCATTCCGCTGTCAGTCTTTTCGGCGCCTTCCGCCTTAATAACGGGTAGTCCGAAGTATTCGCTCTTTTCAACGGTGAAGGTGCTGTCTGCGTTTACGTAGAGGGAGAAGATATCGCCCTCGTTGTCAACGCCTTCGATGCAGTATGCAACGGGACCGTACATAAGAGCTGCGCGGCCTGCGTTTTCGTGTACGCCGGGTGCGGAAACGACGAGACGGGGTTCAATATGGAAATCAAGCTCGATCACGTCGGTTGCTGCGAAATATGCATAACCGTCCTTCATAGTGTACTTTTCGGATGCAGTGAAGTTTTCACACCACGCCGGAACACGGACTGCAATAGTCTTATGTGCGCTCTTGACTTCAAGCTTAACGGTGCCCTCTGCAGGGTAACCGGTCGTCTGACGAACGGTGATACCGTCAGCCTCGGTGATGCTGTTCATATAGTGGTGAACGTAAAGGGTCTCGCCGTCCTCGGTATAAAGGAAATCTGCGATAGCGTTTACGAAGCGCATAATATTGGGAGGGCAGCAGGAGCAGTCGAAGACCTTAACGCGCTGAGTGATGGGGTAGCGCTCCTTATCCTTTGTGGATGGGTTCTTATCGTGGTTTGCAAGATCAACGGTGAGGGGATTTTCATAGAAGAACTCGTCACCGCTGATGGAAACACCGGAAATGCTTCCGTTATACATTGCCTGCTCTGCGATGTCGCCGTAAAGACCGATAGGCTCGATCTTGCTCATTCTCTGGCAGAAAAGTGCAAGTGCAAGAGTTGCGCAGGTCTCGGTATAGGCTTCCTCATTTTTCATATCGTAGTCAACGGTGAAGGCTTCGCCGAGATGAGTGGAGCCGATACCGCCCGTAACGTACATACGCTTCGTTGCAACATTAGAAAGGATAGTCTTGCAGGCATTATAAAGCTCAATATCGCCGTACTCGCGTGCAAGGTCTGCCATTGCGATATAGCAGTACATAGCGCGAACGGAGTGTCCTTCCGCCGTCGTCTGCTGACGAACGGGGAGATGGTCCTGAGAATAAGCAGCGGTTGCCCAGGGATAGTATCCGTTCTTATCGAGGTCGTTCATTCCCTTGTTATCGATGAAGAACTTGGCAAGCTCAAGGTACTTTTTCTTACCCGTGGTATAGTAAAGCTTAACGAGAGCAAGCTCTATTTCCTCGTGGCCGGGGGTTACGAACGCGGCAGACTTTTCTTCAACGAAAACGCGGTATACAAGCTCGGTATATCTTTCGCAAAGACCGAGAAGCTTGTCCTTGCCCGTTGCGTGGTAATAAGCAACGGCTGCCTCGATCAGATGGCCGAGACAATAAAGCTCGTGCTCGGATCTCAGCTTAAAGCGCTTATCCGTGTCGTAAATATTAAAATAGCAGTTATAGTAGCCGTTTTCAAACTGGCTATTGCACATATCGTCGATCAGCTCGTCAGCCTTAGCTTCAAGGACCTCATCGCGTCCGTGTTCAAGGGCGAAAGCAAGTCCCTCAATCCACTTTGCAGCGTCGGAATCCCAGAAGATATGAGGACGCCAGCCTTCACGCTCCTGCTGCGCAAGGTCGCACTTCAACGCTTCAAAGCGATTGGTTTCCTTGAATCTGTCGTAAACGGAATCGATGGTCACATTGCGGGAAACTTTCTGTTTTTCGCCCCAGAAGGACCCCTCTACCTTTGTTTTATAAAAGGGGATCTGCGTGTAATTCTTCATAACGTATACGCCTTTCATTTGATATTTACGGATTATGATCGGGTCGCCGCCGTACAAACGAGTGCAACCGCCAAAAGTCACTGTAATGATAACACAAAAAACCGCTTTAAGCAACGAGTTTGCTGATATTAAAGCGGTTTTATTTTATATGAAACGTATTTTTACGATATCCTGAGGGTTATTTATTCGTGGAATCGGGACAGGATTTGATGCGCCTGCCGACACTATCAACTTTCCGTAACGTCCAATGGTATATTTCGGGAGGATCCCCTGTCCCGGCGCGAAAGCCGCCAATCTGCCAAGCCGCCACTGACCGCCGTGTGCGTGTCCCGAAAGTACAAGATCTGCCTTCACGCTTTTATAATCGTTCACATAGCGGTCGGGCTCGTGGCAGATAAAGATCTTATAGCCCGATATCGCTGAAAAGGTATGTAGCCAATCGTCGTTTCCTCGGGGGCCGACTGCGCCCACCGTGAAAACGTTATCTCCGATGCGCACGGTCTCATGTGCGTTTTCAAGAAGCACGGCGCCCGTTTTTTCGGCGCGTCGCTTTTTTTCGTCGGAAAGATAAGTCTCGTGGTTTCCGAGACCGTAGTATACGGGCGCTATGGACACTAAATACCTTAAAAAATCGTAGGAATTCTGAGATCCGTCCACAATACTCGCCATCCATGGCTTTTTCGCCTCCATAAGGTCGCCGACAATGAAGATAACGTCGGGGGCACAATCCGATATGACCCCCTTCAGCTCATCCGTTGCAAGCTCGTGCACGTCAGAGACCAGCACCGCTGTCATATTCAGTTTTCCGCCTGTGTTTATGGTATATTCTCTTGTGACTATCATTTTTTATTTGTCTCCAAGTTGTTTTTGCCTCTGAGTAACGATCTGCGCTCTTTCAGATATAGTCCTCTGATATGGGAAAGCACCGCTTTCACCTCGTCGGATTTATAGTCCCGATAGGTCCAGGGGAAATCCTGCCACTTCCCTTCGGAATAAAACAGAGTCAGTTCTGCGTATATTCCCTTTGAAAGAGGAATTCGGTGCGGTGCCGCCTTCGCTGTGGGCAAAAGAAGTCTGCCAAGACCGATAAGTCCCGGGTCAATATTAACGAGACGTTTTCCGTTAATAGACATTTCCGCTTCGAGAGCATTTGTCGCTGTTTTGACATCGGCAAGCTTTTCGGGCGCAATATGTTCACGAACAGAAACAAATCGGCGACAGGTTTCACCTTCAATCTCGCCGGAATAATAATCCGACCATTTTGAAAAGGAAAACGCATCGGAGATATAGTCAAGGTCGCCGTATTGCTCGGTCAAACAGGTAACGGCTTCGCGAAATAACGTCTCATCACTATATAATATGCCAAAGATCAGTTTTTCGCGTTCGAATTCCATCGCTTTTGCCATAGCGTTTCCTTTCACGAAATCATTTTTGCTTCAGCGCCTCAACGTGGTCGGCGTCGGGAGTAACGTAAGCCGTCCAATTCGTCTTATACGTAACGTATCCAGGCTTTGAGCCGGCGGGCTTCTTTATGTTTTTGACACGGGTGTAGTCAACGGGAACGTTAACGCCCTCGCGCTGACTTGAATTTACCGCTGCTATCATTGCAGCTTCAGTGAAGTCGATCTCCGGCGGATCCTCGTCGGGACCGCATATCATAACAGCGTGGCTTCCTGCGGCTCCTTTCACATGGAACCAGAAGTCGGAGCCTTCCGCCGTTTTCATTGTAAGCTGATCGTTTGAGAGGTTGTTTTTTCCGCAATATACGGTATATCCGTTTGCCGTTTTATACGTCATATAGGAAAGTGCGTTTTTCTTTTGTTTCTTGCTCGTTGCCGCCTTCACGGATCGTGCGTATCCCGATTCGGCAAGCTCGCGACGCAGTTCGTTCAGCTCGGTTTCACCTGACGCACGCATAAAGGCGTCTTCAACGGATTCAATGTAAAGAAGCTCGTCCTCTGCGGCTTTGATCTGCTCTGCCGCCATTACTTCAGCGGTCTTACATTTATTATAAAGCTTATAATAATGCTGAGCGTTATCCGACGGAGAAAGGCGCTCGTTAAGAGTGACCTTCACGGTGGGACACGCTTCGTCGTAGTAATCCGTAAGCTCCGCTTCCGTCATACCGCGTTTCAGCATAAAGAGATTAGAATTGATTATGTCACCGATATGCTTATAATTCGCGCCTTCCTTTGCTTTTTCAAGCTCCTCACGCAAAAGCGCGATCTTTTTTTCTATCCTCCGCTTTGCATTCGTTATCAGCTTAACGATATCGTGTCCCTGACGGGAAACGCGGTCAATGCGTCCTCGCTCTGCGTAAAACTCCGATATGATCTCCGAGGGGGTGTCAAAGTGCCGTTTTTTATACTTATCTCCATATTCGAGTATGTCCAGAAATGAAAAATCGAGCGGTCGTCCGTTTTCATCGTAGATAACGGTGGGGACGGAGTCAACTTCACCGCGCAGTATCTGCTGTACGAATGAAAAGGCTTCCCAGAGCTTGCCGCCGTCGCAGTCGTAAAGTTTTGCATCAGTGTATCCGGATGCACGATACGCAACCTCACGAGAAAGAAGGGGCGAAAATCCTGTGTAAGATCTGATAAGGAATTTATCCGCCGGCACGTCAAGAGCATCAGCAGCGTCACGGAAAAGCTCATCTCTGTCTACTGTGAGGATGTCTTTTTTGTTCTGCGGAGGCGGCAATTCATATTTCATTCCCGGCAGTATCTGACGCAGGCGGCTCGTTGTAAAATCAACGACGCGAGAGGCAGAAAGTATCTTATCGTTATCACCGCAGAGAATAATGTTTGAGTATTTGTTCATTATTTCAACGATAAGCTTTCTTTCGCAAGCAAATCCCATCTCATCGCGCGTTGCAAAGGTTAGTGCTGCGGCGCGCTCTGATCCGTATTGAGCGGCACTTACGAAAAATGCGCCATTCAAATGCTTTCGGAGCATCATCGTAAAATTCGGTGGTGTATCGGGCATATCGAAGGAATCGGTCGAAAAAGCGAGACGAGGTGTAGACGATCCTGCGTTTATATAAAGCTTTTTCGTTTCACCCTTTGCGCGCAGAAATATGATAGTTTCGTCACGTCCGATTCCGTATATTTTTTCACATCGTGCGCCTGCCATGACATTGATCTCACGGCAAACGGCGGCAAGTATTCCAGCATCGTATGGCATCAGTCGTTTTCCTTTTAAATTCTTCTCATTATGTAATAGTAGCAGCTTCCGTAGCGGACGAAGCCTGCTTTCTCCGCGCATTTTTGCGCAGAAATGTTTGTGTTAGCCGTTTCGTATGTAACGTAGCAGCCTGTTTCTTTAATAAGCTTCTCAGCAAGTGCTGCGCAATTTGAAGCGGCGTATCCCATTTTCCGATGATCTACGTTCGTTTCCGTGCCAATTTCGATAACGTCGAGACCTTCGTCCTCGAAATCTTCGGAGCAGGATCTGTTTTCCGACGCAATGGAAACGATCTCACCGTTCTTCACGGTGATAAATGAAGTCATTTCCTCTTCGATATAAAGAGGCAGGTCAAACGTTGTTTTATTATTCTTTCCTCGGATATGTTTTTTTGTGAGTGGTAAAGTGGAATCGAGTATTGCGCCTCGGTTTATATCCTTTTCTGATCTGATCACGTATGTGTAATAGTAGCGCTTGCGGAATTTTCCGCCTTCGTCTTCCTCGTATCCACGTTCACACATTTTTGCGCCTATCTCTTTAGAAATGAAGTCAAGTGCTTCCTCTGTGAAAGGATCATCCTCGAATTTTTCAAGAAATAATTCCGCTTCTTTTTCATAAGTTGGGAAGACTTCGATAACGGTCTCGCTTCCGTTTTTCTTCCTTATCGTTATTGGCACTGCGGTGTCCCATTCATTTTCAAAAATGAATTCTTCCCCGCCCCCGTCAAGTTTTATCATAAACGTTCTCCTTGATACTTATTACTTTCTGATTCGGTTTTTTATAAAATAGCGCTCAGCAAATATGAAACAGGCGTAATATTGTAATGTAAAAACAACTATGGCGCATAGATAGCTAATGACGCGCGGTATCGTAAGCATATAATAAATAAGTTGATGGATCGCTACATAGCCTGCAGGATTATCGAAAACGTCCTTAAAAGGTAAGAGCAATAGCGCCGAATAAATTGCGTATATGATCAGGTCGGTTTTCAGATATTTTTTCGTGAATTTAACCAACAAAGCCTTTTCGTCATATTCTGTTTCCGATTTTTGAAGTACGAAGGTTTTAAGCTCTCCGTCTTTTCGAAAATGTACGTAGTAAAGCGGGATACCGTATGCAAGAGCGTAAATGATCCAGCAGGAGTATTCACCAAGAAAACTGAAAAAGGTTTCTCCGTTTGCATCAGTTACAAACAGGTCATGAGCAAACATATTCAGAAGAAACATGAAAACGAAATAAACACCAAGCACTATAAGGGCGCAGTAAACAAAATTGAAGACTCTCGCGAAGTTTTCCCTAACATCTTTGACTGTCTCTTTAATTATATTCTTCACGGCACAGTATCCTTATATGAATATTAATCTAATCAATTATATCATAAAAGAATGATATATTCCAGTATAAAATAAAAGCGCTCCCACGGGGAGCATAAAAAAACGCCGCATTTCTGCGGACGGAATTTTCACTATTCATTTCTCTGAAAAACTAGAATAAAGAGAAGTTCGAGAGTATCGAACTGTAAGAAATGAACTACGAAGTAGTTCAAGCCCTCGGTCAATTAGTATCGGTCAGCTGCATGCATTACTGCACTTCCACCTCCGACCTATCAAACACGTAGTCTACATGCGACCTTACCAGCTTAAAGCTGTGGGATATCTAATCTTGAGGCAAGTTTCACGCTTAGATGCCTTCAGCGTTTATCTCAACCGTACTTGGCTACCCAGCTATGCCCTTGGCAGAACAACTGGTGCACCAGAGGTACGTCCATCCCGGTCCTCTCGTACTAAGGACAGGCCCTCTCAAATATCCAACGCCCACGACAGATAGGGACCGAACTGTCTCACGACGTT
>CAYXHC010000046.1:0-17544 GCA_964464905.1 uncultured Lachnospiraceae bacterium | reverse complement strand
AGAAAAAGGGACGGCTTATGCCGTCCTCTCCCCTTGTCGTATGGGATTCTGAACCCGGGAAATGCTCCGCATTTCCTCTCTCAAATGTGCCGTGATAAAGATATAAGCGTTCGTCCTCTTGCACATTTAAGTGCGTTCTCGTACACCTATTCTTCTCCATAGAAAAAGGGACGGCTTATGCCGTCCCTTTTTCTATGGAGATAATGGGATTCGAACCCATGACCCCCTGCTTGCAGGGCAGGTGCTCTCCCAGCTGAGCTATACCCCCGAGTGGATTAATTCTATCACATATCGAACGCAAAATCAACACCTAAGGTCAATGTTTTTGAAAAAATATTAACCTCATCTGTGATTATAACTTAGAATACGTATTGTGAGCGGTATCCTTCGCAGATCAGACACCGATAATATCCGGTGCTACCATTTTCACTCGATTCATTCACATCTGCAAAAGTGAAAAATGATCTCGTTTTTGGGGTATATTTTTTCGATAAAGATATTGCGAGCGCGTAAAATCTGTGCTATAATCGGCACCGTGCGCAAAAACCGCGCATATTTTTACGTCTACGAAAGGCTAATATATGGTAGGACATCAGCATATATCGGGATCTGTAAAAGCTCCTCTGCGCATCCTCGTCGGAATTATAGAAAAGATCGCGCTCTTCTTCCGCAAAAACGTTGTGATGACCGTCGCACTCGCTGCGGCAGCCGTCACGTCGATCATCGTCCCCGTTGATGCTCAATACGTGGATTATTTCGATTTCAAAACTTTATCCTGTCTTTTCTCCGTGCTTGCCGTTGTTTGCGCACTGAAGAATGTAAGCTTTTTCTACGTTCTAGCTGAAAAGATCGTTCGCTCCTTCAAAAACGCAAGAACCAGCATACTCGTTCTCGTTTACATAACGTTCATCGGGTCTATGCTTATCGCCAACGATATGGCGCTCCTCACCTTCCTTCCCCTCGGATACTTCGTGCTTTCCTCAACGGGCAAGGAAAAATACATGGCGTTCACCTTCATAATGCAGAACATTGCAGCAAACCTTGGCGGTATGCTCACCCCCTTCGGCAATCCTCAGAACCTTTATCTTTACACCAAGTTTAACATTCCCGCACCTGAATTCATGGGAATTATGGCGCCTCCCTTCGTTTTGTCGATAGCGCTCATAACCGTGTCTTGTCTCGTTTTCGTGAAAACCGAGCCTCTCGTTCTTGAAGAACGCAAGGTTTCACTTCCCGTTGGGAAAACGGTGCTTTATCTTGTGCTTTTCGCCCTTTCCATCGCTATCGTTTTCCGTGGCATCCCTTATGTTCTCGGACTTATCATAATTCCTGCCGTGCTTCTTATCGTTGACAGAAAAGCTCTTCGCATGGTGGACTATCCGCTTCTTCTGACCTTCGTGTTTTTCTTTATTTTCGCAGGAAATATGGCACGTATCGACACGGTGCGCGCTCTCTTCTCTGCCCTTCTCGATAAAAATACGTTACTTTGGAGCGTGATCTCCTGCCAGTTTATAAGCAACGTCCCCTCCGCGATACTGCTCTCCCAGTTCACTGGCAACTATGAAGACCTTCTTGTCGGTGTAAATATCGGCGGCGCAGGCACTCTCATCGCGTCCCTCGCAAGCCTTATCACGTTTACCCAGTACACGAAGCACAATCCCGGTAAAACGAAGGAATACATTCTCACCTTCAGTGCCTTCAATTTCGGTTTTCTCATAATCCTCACGGCATTTATGACAGTGATAGGTTAAGACAATATAAACACGAAAAAACACAAAACCAAAAGCACTTGCCTCTGCAAGTGCTTTTTTCGTGTTTTCAAAAAAGAAGGAAACTAACCCGTTTCTTCTGATTATTTATTCAAAACCGACGCAACAAATACATACATATTATCAATAATCGTAAGGGCATAATTGATTCCGTTATATTTATGATTGTCATTTTTCTTTCCTGCATCTATGGCTTCTAACAATACAGCATTAGCACTATCTTCCTCAAGTGTAGGATCGCAAGTTATCATAATACCGACAATCGAATTCACAACATATGATACTTCATCTGTGTAATAATACACCATTATTGAAGACATTGTGTGCGCGTCTTTCTCGCTACTATCCATATGAGAGTAATCATTATTGAGAAAAATTGCTGCGATAACCTCTCCTCTATAATAAACACCACAAACCAACGAATTGTTATCAAGTACAACAAGACTTGTAGTCATATTATATTCAAGTGCCGAGTAAAACTGCCCTAATTTATCCGAAAATTCCTCGGGACTGAAAAGGAACATACCATCCTCGTGCATTTTATTAAAAAATACGATATCACTATCAACAAATGCGCTACACACCGTACAATATTTCTTCACAGAATAATATACACTAGAATAATCAAGTTCTTCGGGAATCCATTCCCCCGGAACATGCCCCAACGCCTCTCCCTCAGTTTCGTTACAGAAAGAACAGGTCTTGGGTGATACACAAGTGGCATCCTGCCAAGTATGTGCCAGCGGCTCCCCTTGCGTAATTCCGCATATTTCGCAGGTTTGCGGAGACTTGCAAGTAGCATCCTTATATATATGATCTGCCAAGCCGCCTTCAGTTACACCGCAGGTGCTGCAAGTTTTAGGATCAACATAGGTTGCGTCCAGCCAATAATGGCCGAATGGCTGTCCTTTTGTTTCACCGCACACACTGCAGGTTTGCGGCAAAACACAAGTCGGAGACACCCACTTATGATTATTTTCTTTTTCCCCCTCGGTAAGTCCGCAAACTGTACATTCTTTTGGTCTCGAACAATCTGCCAATTTCCAAGAATGTCTGCTTGACACCTCACCCTTTGTTTTACCACAGTGCATACATTCTTGCAAAGACGCGCACGTTGCATCGCTCCACTCGTGTTCACATCCGCAGGAAGAAAATGTACCAATAAGAAGAAAACATATCGTACATAGAATCAATTTTTTAAGCATATAATAATTACCTCCTCTATAAATGTCAGTTCAATTATAGTCGTTTTAACGACTATTGTCAAGATGTCGCCTACATTTTAGAATATAGCCGTAATGGAGGTGGATGTAATGATAGTGTACGATATTTTTTGGAAAACATTAAAACAATCCCGCGAATCAACGTATACGCTGATCAAGAATCATCACATTTCCAGTTCCACAATAAATAAGCTACGCAAAAACAAGCCGATCAACACCACCACAATAAACGATCTCTGTCGCATACTGCAATGCGACGTGAAAGATATTCTATCTTATATTCCTTCAGACGAGGATCAAAAGCTATAAGTAATCAACGATCCTGATATCCCCAACGTCCGCATAAAGCGGACGTTATTTTTTGCCGATTACTGCGGAATCACTTTACACAAGACCAAGATCTATGATAAAATAATATTGTAAACTCACCGAAAACACAGCCAAAACGGCGGAACGGAGATCACATGAACAGCATTATCAAAAGGATCGTGGCAGCAGCACTTGTGGCATCTATGCTTATGCTGTGGGCTTGCGCCCCAAACATCGGTACCTCGTCCGACAGCGACACGGATACCGGAAAACATACCGCGGACGAAAGCGAGCAGCTTACGGAAACGGAAACTGCCGACACCGATAACGGTAACGCGGATAACGGTGAGGATGGCAATGGCAACGACAATAGCGACACGGTGGATAAAACCGACATGGTCTTCGGAGACGCCGGCTCGGTCGGATCATACAATGCGGATGAAGCGAATTATGAATTGAACATCGACGCTTCCGCCGGAATGTATGACATCAGCGATCTTCTTTTCGGTATCTTTTTCGAGGACATAAACTTCGCCGCAGACGGCGGACTTTACGCTGAAATGGTGCAAAACCGTTCCTTTGAATTCACCGAATACGCATCGGGTGATGAGCTTCATGCGTGGAACTCTGTCGGCGACGTGATAAAACAGGTGATCGAAAACGATCCCGATGGTGCTCTTAATGCAAACAATCCCAACTACGTCGTCGTCACAAACAAATCCGACAAGCCTGCCGGCATTGCAAACAAGGGTTTCCTTGAGGGGATGGCGGTAAGCAAAGACGCTACATACAACTTCTCCGTATACGCACGCGGGATCGACGGATATACGGGATCCGTATACGTCTCCATAACGTCTGGAACCAACGTGCTTGCTGAAGGTAAGATCGATTCCATAAGCTCCGAGTGGCAGAAATATTCCCTGTCCCTCACTACTTCAGCAACCTCATCAACAAACGTCAGGCTGAAAGTCACCATTGATGCCGGAAAGGCCGCGTTTGATATGGTATCCCTATTCCCCGAGGACACTTACAAAGGACGCGAAAACGGACTCCGCCGTGATCTTGCTGAAAAGCTCGAAGCGCTTGAGCCTGCGTTTTTGAGATTTCCCGGCGGATGCATCATTGAGGGTATGACCCTTGACACCGCCTACAGCTGGAAGGATTCCGTCGGCGCCGATGAGAACGGGGATCCCTATCTCTTCGGCGGTACGTACGGCGATGTTGCCGCAAGAAAACAAGGCGTGAATCTGTGGACGAACGAAAGTTTGACAAACGACCAAAATCCTTCTTATATGTCGTACGGTCTCGGGTTCTATGAATACTTCCTTCTAGCCGAGGATATCGGTGCCATTGGCGTTCCCGTACTCAACTGCGGCGTTGCTTGTCAAGGGCAGTCCGGTGGTGAAGCTTCCGCTATCGGTTCTGACGAATGCGACAGATTTATAAAGGATGCTCTTGACCTCGTTGAGTTTTGCCGCGGCGGCGTTGATACTGAATGGGGTGCTGTACGGGCAGCAATGGGTCACGAGGAGCCGTTTGAGCTGAAATATATCGGAATCGGCAACGAACAGTGGGGCACCAGCTATTATAAACACTACGAAGCCTTCGTCGAGGCTTTCGCTGAAGCAAAGGCTGAAAATCCGGAGCTTTTTGAAGGGATTGAATTAATGTATTCGGCAGGTGTCGATGATGGCGACAGCGGCTCACATTACATTGATGCATACGAAAACACAGAAAACTGGCTCAACCGCCACACCGACAAGACGGTGCTTGATTACACCGGTGCCATCGACCACCATTATTACAACGAGCCTGAATGGTTTTTGGCAAACGCAGATTATTACGACCCCGAAAACTACAGCCGCGACAGCCTGACCGACACTATCTTCGGCGGCGCCATTCCCGTATTCCTCGGAGAATACGCCGGAAGATCCAATCAGCTGAAAGCGGCGCTTGCGGAAGCGGCATATATGACGGGACTTGAGCGCAATGGCGATATCGTGCGTATGGCAGCCTACGCTCCCCTTTTCGGAAATTTGACCGGTCTGCACTGGGCGCCCGATCTGATCTGGTTCAACAACCACACCTCCACCGCATCTACCAACTATTACGTTCAAAAAATATTCTCCACAAACGTCGGCACGTCAATCCTTGATTCCGAATTGATCGGAGCAGACGTTGACAAGGACGTATTCGAAGGAAAGATCGGCGTCGGCACCTGGAACACCGTGGCAAAGTTTGACAACGTTCTGATAGTGGACAACGACACGGGCAAAGTGCTTGGCGAGGACAGCTTCGACGAAAAGACCTCCCTTGACGATTGGCAGAAGGTCTCAGACGGAAACTGGTCTATTAAAAGCGGACAGCTATATCAGTCCAGCGGAACGACAAACACCGACAAATATGTCAACACCGGTACCGTTATGTATTTTGGCAAGCGAAACTGGCAAAACTACACCTTCACCGTTTCCGCAACGAAAATGAGCGGAGCCGAAGGCTTTATCATTCCGTTTGCCGTTAACTCAAAGGATAATAACTATTTCTGGAACATAGGCGGCTGGGGAAACACCGTTACATGCCTGCAGAAGGTTGAAAACGGAACTAAGACCGATCAGCTCGTAGGAACCGAGCGAAACTTCACCGTCGTTGCAGGAAAGACCTACGAGCTTAAGGTAGTCGTCAGCGGCTACAACGTAAAGTGCTACATTGACGATAGGCTTTATATCGATTACACCATTCGCGACGACGCGGAAGCAACGAGCTATCAGGTGGTAAGCACCGATGAAACGGGAGACATTATCATTAAGCTCGTTAACGTGACCGGAAAAGCCAAAACCTTCGCTATTGACATCTCCGGTGCCGTTGGCAGTATCAGTTCGACCGCCTCGGTGGATCTCGTCGCCGGTACGAGTCTCACAAACGACAACATTCTCGGCGAAGAAGAGGTCGTAACAATGAAAAGCTACGAAATTGACGGTATTTCGGAAAAATTCAACTATACAACACACAAATATTCCGTCACCGTTCTGAGGATCCACGTTAACTGATCCCCAAAATATCGTTTTACCTAAAAAACGCCCCTTTTATGAAGGGGCGTTTTTATAAAGCAATTTTTACCGTCAAATGAAGGGCGAAGGCAAAACGTGATGTGCGGGGAAGGATCACCGGCTTTCACGCTCAGGCTTATTGATCGTGGGTTCATCATACTCAATATTTGCCGTTTTCCATAAGATTATTCTCACGATCGAAACCTTATGATTTACAGCACGATAAACGTGCAGGTGCCCGGTGCCAGATCTATGGATCCTGCCTTTTGCCGTTTTCCGTTCATTGCGGAGATTTCATTATTCTCTGAGATGGCAAGCGGTTTTCCGTTAAGATACATAGTTCTGCTTCGGAGGTCACCATTACCGCCAAGCGTATAGAGCTCAGCATCACAAGGGAGCGTAACTGTGGTGGTGTCGGTCAAGGAATTATTGATAACGAGATACGCGTATCCCTCTTTCCCGTCTTTGCGGGAATGGCAATAGATATGAGCACCCTCCGTATCGGGATTGCCGCAGTCATATACAGTCGTTCCCATAAGGGTGTTCCAGAGCAGAACGGCAAAGAAGTTGGGCCGAGGCTCAAAGGAGCCATGCTGCAGGAAGCCGTAGTCAGAGGATGCAAGTGTATTGTGGAAGATCACACCGTCGGTAATGGCTGCAAAGCTGCCGAGCTCGTTTAGTGTACGGAGAACGTCAAGGTAAGTGGAGGCCCAGGTATCGCCACCGCCGCCTGCGTCGCCCGATTCCGTTACCCACATCTGACCGCCGGGAACGTATTTGTCTCTAAGCGGTGCGTATGTTTTTGCGTTCAGGGGAGCAACATTCAAATAGGCATCGGTATGTGCTTCGTTTGCTAACCAACGCATACCCGCCATCATAGAACCGAGTCGCTCGGAAACGTTGTTGTAATAGTGGTAGCTGAATACGTCCAGCGGAATTTGAGAACCGTTCATAAGATCGTCGGTGGTACACATTTTCATCATGCTTCCGATACCGGCTCCGGCACTCTTCATATCTACCTTTGCCATGCCGCCTTCACCGAGGGAACACGGACCTACGATAAGGCAGTTCGGGTAGTTTTTACGTACCCAACCGTTAAAGATATCCTGATCCCTGACGTAATCTGCGGCAGTATATCCCTGCGGTGCGCCGGACATTGCGAGCATATTCGGCTCGTTCATAAACTCTGCGGCATCAATATCCACGCCGTATTCGTGACTGAGGGTAAATATCTTCTTGGTTTGCGTTAAATCAAGCGGCCCTCCGTTCGGGTGGTCTCCTGCACAGTTGCTTACCGAAATAAGCAATTTCCCGCCAACCGCTTTTACAAAATCGAGAACACCGATCCACTGCTCCTTCGTCAGCACGCTTGCATATCCTTCGGGTGCTTTGCCGCCTGTGGTTCCGTCAAAATCGTAATAGGTTTTAGTTGCCCAAGAACCCGAAACACGGATCCAGGCAGGACCGAGCTCCTTTGCACGCTTGCGCAGTTTTTCATCATAAAGATTGATGGGAGGATAATACTGCATCAGGTCTGCCATAGAGGTGAAATCGGTAAGATCTCCCGAAAAAGTGAACTCTTCTGTTCCTGCGATCTGACCGGGTGTATAGGCTTTCCAGAAAGTACCGCCCGTGACCTCTGTCATTTCGATGTTGTAGGACATCACACGTGGGTCGATGTCTCTGATTCGTTTATTTTCTAAAGTTAATTCTACTTTCATTTTTTGTTCCTTATTTATATTTCTTCACTCACTGCTTGGCGGCTTTTCTTTTCGGAAACATAGCCGATGATTGCTACTGCCAAGGCACTTGCCGCGTCAACAATGATATCCTTCATCGTATCGGAAAGCGCTTGAATTCCCACAAGAGCAACACCGGCATCCGTAGTGTGCTTTTGCATATTCAAGCCTAAAATCGAATCGAAAGTGAATTCATACACTTCCCATAATGAGCCGATCGCCAGAGCAAAACAAAACGCAAACACCGCCACAAAAAACGGACTGAGGCTGACACGAACATTCTGGTCTTTATTAAGAAGATCGACCAGAATAAAGCCAAGCGCTCCAAGCATTGCGCCGGAAAATGCGTGAAGGATCGTATCCCAATGCGGAACAATATAATAGAAATTATGAATCTCACCCAAGTAGATCGCACAATACAGGAAAACGAAATACAGTATTACGATCATACTCGGAACGACTACTTTGAACTTCTTTGCTAAAATAGACGGGAGCATCATAACAAGCGTACCAAGCAAGCACTGAACGAGCATCAGTAAATAGTCCGTCTTTACCTTCGTAAACGTCTGATCGTCAGGCGGTTCAGCCGGCGCCATAAGGAATCGCACAAATGAATAAATGACGGAACAAACCAACGTTACAAGAAGAAAAATGCCAACAATTCGTGCAACCTTGGAGTGACGCTCCGCTATGGATATTTTTTCTTTACCTGATTTTTTCATCGTCTGTCATTTCTCCTTCCGAACATTGTGAGAACTCGCACTAAAAAACGCAGGAAATTCACAAGTGACGTCAAAAGCGAAGCAAGATACGTCATTGCCGCAGCAGATAAGACTTTTTTTGCCGCCGGCATTTCGTTTTGTATAAGTATCCCTTCTGCCAAAAGCATCGCTTCTGCACGCTTACTGGCGTTCAATTCAACCGGCAAAGTGACTATTGCAAACAAAAGCGAGCCTCCGTACAGAATCACCCCCAGCATTGCAATATAAAAGCCGACGTTTTCATTGACCGTCGTTATAGACCAATCCAACAACAAGCCGATAAGCACCAAGGGCATCGAAAGGCCCGATCCGAAATTCACTATCGGAACCAATGCAGTTCGGAGACGATACGGAAGAAACCCGTCTTGTTTCTGCATTACGTGCCCTATTTCGTGTGCCGCTACTGCCGCTGCGGCAACAGAATCACTATTATAGGTTGACTCGGAGAGATTGACTATCCTCTTTTCCGGATGGTAGTGATCCGTAAGATTGCCCTTTACACAGCCGACAGATATATCATATACTCCGTTGGCTCTCATCAGACGAGTTGCTGTGTCGTATCCTGTCACGCCCGAACGGCATCTAACCTTATCGTATTTCGAAAATGATGAGCGAACCCTTCCGCTCGCTATTGCAGAGAAAATCATGCACACAAGCATCGCGCCCATAAACCAAATATAATCGTCCCAATACATAATAGTCCCATTCCCTTTCGCTTACTATTATCTAAATCAATCAAATCATACTATTTATTTTTTGAAAGCAACTTTTCTCGCTTACACGTTGCTTCCTTGAAAAGTATGTATGCAGTAGATGCGATCGGAACGCTGAGCAACATCCCGAGGGGACCTCCGACACCTCCGCCTACCGTTACAGCAGCAAGTATCCACATTCCGGGTAGGTTCACACGGCTTCCCATTACTCTCGGATATATCAGATTTCCTTCAAGCTGCTGCAGCACGACAAGATAAACGATAAACAATACCGCTTTCATCGGATCGATCGTCAGTATCATAAATGCTCCGATGCCTCCGCCGATAAAGCCTCCTACGACGGGAACCAGCGCCGTCACGCCAACCAAAGTACTGATCATTGCCGCATAGGGAAAACGGAAGATCAACATACCGACAAAGCAGAGGACACCGAGAATGACAGCTTCAAGAAACTGACCGGATACGAAATTTCTGAAATTTGCATTCGCCACAGACGCAGCATGGCAACTCCATTCGCTCACGTTTTCGGGAAGCCATACACGAACGATACGCTGCGCCTGCTTTTTTAGCTTATCTTTACCAAACAGTATATAGATCGCAAACACAACGGACACAAACAGATCGAAAATACCGCTGACCAGAGAAGTAAGCGTCCCGAAAACAGCATTCACAATAAAATCTGCCTGCTCAGTCAGCCATGACTTTAATGACTCAAGGAGCTTGTTCCAATCCACGTCCATCAACACCCGTCCAAAGGGCATTTCAGCAAGCTCCGTCTCATCCATAGCGTTCAGTTCACTAACCAGTTTTACGGCGTACTGCACGATAACCGTTATCGTATCCACAAGCTCAGGTATAACGACCGCCACAACGCCCGCCAAGATGCCAATAACAAAAACAAGTGATAGTATAAAAGCGACCGGACGGCGCGCTTTGCACATAAATTCCTTTTTACTTTCAGCCCATAAATGCGCTTCGAAAAATCTCATTGGAACATTAACGATCAAAGCTATAGCGCATCCAAGCATCAGCGGCAGCGTAATACCAACGCACCACGAGAATGCATTTGCGATCACAGCAATATTCTGTAGGCAAAGAAAGATCACGATACACGCTGCAACGACACCAATCACCCATTTGGTTATTTTCTTTTTCTTTTCCGGTGACATATCCATTATATCTTCTCCTGCAAATATCCTCATAAAAGTCAATGCAAAGCAGAGTCTGAATCAGCCCTGCTCTGCATTTATGCGCACAATTTTATTATTCCTCTGTTTTTCTGCTTCCACTCACAATAAGTGTGATAATATCAAAAACGGCTTCTACGATCAGTGTGATACCGGTGAACATCCAAAGAACTGCGGTCGATGTGAAAGGGTTTTTTAGAATAACAACGGCACAGGCGATCGAAATCAGCGCACTGATAACGGCAAGAAACCATTTTTTGTTTTTTGCTCGGATCATATCAAGCGTGACCTGTACCTTTCCGAGACCGATCACCAAAACAACGATGCCGTAAATAAGGGTTAAAGCCGGAAACGTCACGACAAACCAATCTGAATTAAAGATACAGAATGCGCCGGCAACCATATCTATAAGACCTTTCATAAGATACTGACCGGTAGCCGCTTCGTATGCATCTGAACGGAAATATTTTATTACGCTGATCAAGCCGACTATCATAAGAACAATTCCGGTTGTTTTTATAATGCCGGTTGTAAACCCGATCGGGTTGATCAAAAGAAGAACGCCGATCAAAATTTCAAATAGACACAATAAGATGCCGTTTAAGTTTTTTTTCAAAGCTTTCATCGTTTTATCCCTCGTAAACAGTTGATTATTCTGCCATTGGGCGTGCCTTGACAAATTCCGCCCATGGTATTATAATGATAGCATACACTTGTCGCATTTACAACAATCAGTTTCGCAACGATCGATGCCAATGCAACACTTTTAGTCATAGTGTATCATTGATCATAAAAAATTATTATTCCAAGAAGGTTAGTAACGATGAAAGTAAATCAAAGAATCGCTCTGACCAAAAGGCTCATACACGAGGCTTTACTGCGCCTTTTGGAAACAAGGTCTATTGACAAGATAAACGTAACGGAGCTTTGCAACGAATCCGGAATAAACCGCGCAACATTTTATCGGCACTACGACGTTCCTCGAGACGTGCTGATCGAGATCGGAAATGCATTATCGGAGGACGTAGTGGCAAAATTCGATATGCTGCCAATATCCGAGACCTCCCACGGCTATCGCTACATTGAAGATCTCTGTTCCTATTTCTACGACCACTCAGCCATAATTAAGGTCTTGATCTCGAACAGCTCCGAGGACGATCTGACAAACGCCATCAACAAAATGTTTCACCGCATCCTCGCAATAAAAGAGCAGTCCTCCGCATCGGTCAACATCGAAGACGACGCTATCAAGCTGATTTCCACCTTCGTCGTCGGTGGCGGTTATTTTTTGCTTCGTCAATGGCTTATGGAAGACATACAGAAAACGCCCGAAGAAATAGCAAATATGCTGATGCAATTTGTAAATTACACATCTGAGTTTTATGCAACCCAAAAGTAGAACACGACTGCAGGGTATGCGAATGAACAATTTTTAGCTCGCCTATGCCGTAACAGTCTTCGAGTGCAGTCGCGGCTCATTGACTATCCGCGGCACAGAATATCGTCCCGAATGAGAAGGTCTGCCTGTTGCAATCGTCTGCCACGGATTTATGGCTTGGCAAGACACAGTACGTCGGTATTGTGAGCTTCCGGCTGAGAAAGGATACTGTACCTACTACATCGATTTTTGCAGCGGAAGCGTTCTAAGCAAAGGAAAAAGCGATGGCGCGGCCACCGATATGTCTGTACTAACGGAAGGCAAACAGCGATCGGATATATACAGGAATTGCCATATAACAGCAAGGAACTTTTACTGATAGGCTGTAGTCAAGGCGGTTTTGTGTCCGCACTCACGGCGGCAGAATATCCTGAACTTGTTGATAAGCTGGTGTTGTTTTATCCAGCACTTTACATACCCGATGATGCCAGCGCAGGTAAAATGATGTTTGCACGATTTGATCCAAGCCATCTTCCCGAAATTATTCGATGCGGTCCAATGAGGTTGGGGAGAATCTATGCTGCCGATGTTCTAACAATGAATCCCATCGAGGAAATATCTGCTTATGCAGGTTCCGTTCTTATTGTTCACGGAACTAAGGATAGGATTGTTCGCACAGAATATTCCAAGCAAGCTAAAGATGTCTATTGTAATGTTCAATTGTGTTTAATCAACGGAGGTGGGCACGGATTTTCAAAAAAGCATGATACAATTGCTATGGAATACCTGACACATTTCATTTCATAAAAAACACCGCAAAAATAGAAAAGCGTAATATATTGGAGAGATGCCTTGATGAAGCGGACTTCTCTCCTTTTTTGTCAAACAAAAAACGGAGCGGATCATAATCCGCTCCGAATATTATAAAGGTTTTCTGACCGTCATAAGTACGTATGTGTCATGAAATACTATTTTATCCCCTGCTGCCAATACAGCGTTCCGCAGTCCTTCAAAAAAATGTTTACCGTGCTTCGGATCAATTACAAGATGGTCACTATGTGTACCGGAAAACGCAACGTACTGCTCAGCCGTGAATTCGCGCTTACCGTAGTATTCACGCCTCTCAAATTCGCAAAATCCATATTTCAAGCAATCGTCGTATTTGTAACCGCCCTTGTACGTCTCCATAGGCTTAAAATGTTCGGAATACACCTTTTGGATCTGATTGTAAAGCGTTTCGTTCGGAGTTTTATAGTCTCCGCGAGTAAGCATCATAGCCAAGGTTCCGCCGGGTTTCAAAAGGTCGAATACTTTCGGAAATGCAATTTCTTCCGGTATCCATTGAATTGTGGCGGCGGAATAAATCATATCGAATTTTTGATCCACGAAATCGTGCGTAATAAAATCATCGACAACAATATCAAAATTTGTTAAGCTTCCGTATTTCCGACGCATAACCTCTGCTAAATTCTCTCCGAGTTCAATTGCGTGATAATCGCATCCCGTACTAAGTATAGGCTCCGTTGCCTGACCTGTTCCCGGCCCTATCTCCAATACACTTTTCTCTTTATCGATATGTGCATATTGAATCAGATCTGCGAACAATTCCGCGCAATATCGAGGGCGGTAACAGTCAAACCGCTCGGGAATCGTATCGAATATTTTTCTGAATTCTGTCGTCATTTATTCCACCTCCTTTTTTAGGGAGTAACATTATACCATATTGCTGAATCTGCGTCAACGATTTTCAAACCATGTGTTATAATTCTTTTGTATCACTTCTACTGCGCATTTATGGGACTTCTCGCAGCCTCATCTCCATAAAGAAAAGCACCCCCAAGGGGTGCTTTCTTTATGGAGGCGAGGAGAATCTGAACTCAAGCCAACGCGAACGTTGGCGCATAAATGCGCCGATGCTTCTTCGTTGCGTTCCTTCCCTTGCGCATTTATGGGTGTTCTCTGTTACCTCAGCTCCATAGAAAAAAGCACCCTTAGGGGTGCTTTTTTTTATGGAGGCGAGGAGAATCGAACTCCTGTCCGAAAACCCATTCACTTCACTTTCTACGGGCGTATATCACCTACATTATCTCCCGTCTCCCGCGCGGATGATCGCGCTCGGGAAACGGCAGCACTTTAATGCGTGGCCGCTTCAAGTGCGAAACTACGGCTCACGTGCACCACTGTAGTGACGCCCGCACCGAGGTCGTGGTCCCCCTCGGTGAAGACGCGCAGCCCTTAGGCAGCGAGAGCTAAATCTTCGTTAGCGTTTAATTTTAGAATAGGGCCGGATTAAAGAGCGTTCCCCATGCTCTGCCCGCTTATAAAGCTTCAGAATCCCCGTCGAAACCATTACGCCCCCGGAGATATATGCAAAACGGCGTTTGCCGTGTTGCGTCATTCGTATCTGTCGCGCCCTTTGGCATAACGCTCCATGGTACGGTCCGCCTGACGCTTTGCATCGGATTCGCGCTTATCGTAAAGCTTTTTACCGCGGCAAAGTCCCACCTTCATTTTCACTCTCGGACCGGAAAAATAAAGGGAGAGCGGTATCAGCGTATATCCGTCCTGCGTTACTTTGCCGAAAAGCTTATTTATCTCGCGTTTATGCATAAGGAGCTTTTTCGGACGCATGGGATCGCGATTGAAGATGTTTCCCTTTTCATAGGGACTGATATGAAATCCGTAAGCGAAAAGCTCTCCGCCCTCGATTCGGCAATAGGAATCCTTCAGATTCGTTTTACCCTCGCGGATACTCTTCACCTCGGTACCGAAAAGAGAGATCCCGGCTTCGTAAGTATCTTCAATGAAATATTCGTGTCTTGCGGCGCGGTTCTCAACGATGAGCTTGCCGTCCGTTTTCTTCTTATCCGCCATTGGAAACCTCCTTTCAACAGTGGTACCCGTTATTATATACCATCCGGGCGCAGTTTGTCAAGAAGGACGTAAAATTACCCTTAATGAGACAAAATGATTTACATCTGATGTGCTTTCTGATATAATTAAGATATACCGAAAAAGAAAGCAGGACGTAATATGGCAGACTACAAAAAATACATTGATACCGCGCTCTCGATGGGAGCCATTGATGCCGTAGAGTTTACGATCTCTGATATCGCATTCGACAGCCGTACGCTTCTGAAATGTATGTTTGGCTGCACAGACTGGGGTAAATGTCACGTTTGTCCCTCTCGTCCCGGGTCCCCATCCATTGCGGAATATAAAGAGATGCTCACCCGTTACAGCGGAGGCATCATCATCCACACCCACGACAAAAAGCTCTCACAAAAGATCTCCTTTGCCATCGAAGGCAACGCCTTTTGCGACGGGTACTATTTTGCCTTTTCCCTTTCGGACTGCGCCCTTTGCTCTCAGTGCGCGGCTGTTACAAACGAGCCCTGCCGCTTTGCGAGAATGGCACGCCCCGCCTTCCACAGCGTTGGGATCGACGTATTCAAAACAGTACGCGGACTCGGTCTTCCCATAGAAACGCTGACAGACCCGGAAAACGAGGAGCAAAACTGGTATTCTGCCGTATTCATTGAGTGATCGGCAAAAGGAGAGGCAAATGAAAATACCGATAAGCGATAATCTTATAAAGCACTATCTTCGAAACGTTTATTTCATCACGGGTCATAGCTGCGCCGGCAAATCCACTATGGTGAAAATGCTGTCGGAGCGATACGATATGATCTTTTGCGGCGAAAACTATAACGACGTTTTCCCTCGCGAAAAGCTATCCCGTTGGAAGCAGCCTGCCCTTTGCTACTTCGACACAATGAAGAGCTGGCAGGAATGGCTATCCATGACTCCCGAGGAGCATCACAGATGGATCGAGGGCACCTCGGCGGAATGCACCGAGATCGAGATCCTTGAGCTGATCTCACGCGCCGCCTCGGGCAAAAAGGTCATCGTTGACACGAACATCTCCCCTGACGTGCTACGTGCCATATCTTCATACCAAAACGTTGCAATAATGCTCTGTGATCCGCCCGATGCCTGCGGCACACGCTTCTTTGACCGCGACGACCCCGACAAAAAGTTTATGATGGACGAGATAAACAAGTGCCCCGACCCCGAGGCGGCACTGGCAAACTTCAAAGCCTGGCTGACCTATCGCCCCGAATCCGACATCGACTGGCAGCACACGGGATTTTTCACCTACACACGCACGGATTTTGAAAACGACACCCGCGAGGCGGTGCTCGATATCCTCGCTACACATTTCGGCTTGAAGTAACTTGATTTGTTATTTGCGCTACTTTGAGATTACAAGCAATTTCGTTTTAACGGCTGTAAATAGTATTTATATCATATAAAGGAGCATATTATGAAAAAAATCTCCCTCTTCCTCATATTCTTGATCCTTATTTCTGTGCTGTCCTCCTGCGTCGCTGCGCCCGTTGATAAAATCCCCGTTGACAGCAATGGGGACTCCGATAATAATGATCCCGTCTCCGACGGTTCCCTTTCCGCTGAAAACGAACGGGAGGAAAAAGAGAAATATCTCAAGTCCCTTCTTGATGACATTGAAGACGCAGAAAAGGAGCTTTCCGAAATAAACGATAAGATAGACGCGGCGAAAGACGAGCTCGACTTCCTTTTAAGCGACATCAATAACGTATATCCCTACACAGATTTTTCAAGCTTTCATAAGCTTGACGACACCCTCGGAATAAAGTTCACAGCAGGCGACAACAGCGCCGTTTACGACGCCCTCACTCAAAGCTACATTGACGGTGAGGACGTATACGGTGAGCTTTACGACGCCGTATACAGCGAATACGCCTCTATGGCTTATCTCCGATATGCGTCAAACTACGCTCTGCACGATTATTACGTGTGCGACGAAATGACCGTTTACGATAAGTTTCATCCTATGTTCTCCTTCACCCTTGAAGGCGAAGGAATGGCGTACCGACGGGCGCAGTTTGGCGAGCTTGACACCTACGGCGAGCTTGAAGCTTACGTGAACGATCACCTTGATACGGCGTCGGCTGAATACATCCTCTCCCTCTCTATAAACATCAACGGCGGCATTTACGCAAGAGAATCCACACTTGGCATCGGCGGCGAGGAGCGCATCAATCCCACCTACGAGATGGAGGTATCCGACGGGCTCATCACCCTCACCGAAACACGTGAGGTCCACTACAGCGACAGCTTTTCGGGTGAATACGTGAAAAACGTAATGACGCTGTCAAGATGCGACGATGGTAAATGGCGCTGGAGCTTCGACGACAACAATGCTTGCCTTTTCCTAACCCTTGAAGCTGAATATGATACGCATACGGGAATTGCAGAATAAGGGCAATCGACATAACGATATAAAAAAGAGAAGCAAACGGCGACCTGCGATATGGCAGGTTGCACAAGTCCAGTAAAAACGGACAATAGAAAAAAACAGCCTCCTATGGTAGA
>CAYXHC010000045.1:0-17757 GCA_964464905.1 uncultured Lachnospiraceae bacterium | reverse complement strand
CGCCTTAAATCCTCGCAAAACGGGACCCAACCCGTTTTGCCGCATAAATGCGGTGTCGAGGATTTCGATATGTATTTATGCCGCCACGGCGGCGGAATGGAGAATAATATGACGACTGAAAATATATGCGATCTTCTCATAAGAAACAGAGACGTTTTCAAGTCTGCTTTTACCTGGGACTCAGGACTGCAGCACGTTTCGGGCGCTATGATATTGACACAAAAAGGTCTCGAAACGAACAAAGATCATCTCATTGAGTGCCGTGATCTTATTAAGCAGTCCTTTAATATTTTTTCAAGCTTTCGCGGTAATGCGCTTGCCTTTGCCACCGCTATGATCGCCGCTGCCAACGATCCCCTCACCGTTATCAGCGACACGGTACACGTTTACAAGCTTCTTCGTCAGGAGCTTTATTCCTCTGATTATTTAGCTATTGCCGCTATGGTCATCACCACTACGGCGGAGCGCTACGACTTCAACCGTGTAACAGACAGAACTAAAGAGATTTACAGACTTATCAAAAGCGAGCATCCCTTTCTGACCTCTTCTGAAGACACCCTTTACTGTGCTCTTTTAGCTCTCGCAAGCAGATCAAACGGTGATCTGCTTCGCGACGCTGAAAACTGCTACGGTCTTTTGAGGCAACAGTTCTTCTCACGTAACATCCTCCAATCTGTCTCTCACCTTTTGGCGCTCTCCACCCTTTCGCCGGCGGAAAAATGTCAGCGGCTTTCCGATTATTACGAAGCATTCCGACTGTCGGGAAGACGCTACGGCACCGACTACGAGCTTCCGTCTCTTGCCGTTTTAACGATGACGGGACTCACAGCCGACGCCGCCGTGTCGGCTGTATTGAAGACTGACGATTATCTTTCCTCCATGCCCGGCTTTGGATTCTTCTCCTCTGTTACAAAAAAACAGCGTCTTATGCTGGCTGCTGCCATCGTTACGAGAAAAAGACTACTTGACGACAACGACGAATGCGAAAACGATCTCGCCATCGGCAATATGATGTCGCTTTCGGTGACTTGCGCGACTCTTTCCGCAATAATAGCACAGCAGCAGTCGTCAACAACTTCATCCACGTAAAAACGTTGTGAAATGCGCCAATTCGTGATATCATTATACTGCGGGGTTCCCATCAAATAATAATGTGAAAGGATCAATAAATATGGATATCAAAGTAAAAATCGAAGAACTCGTTAACAAGATCAAAGGCGATAAAAACCTTCTCGAAAGCTTCAAAAAAGACCCTATCAAGACCGTTGAAAAGCTTCTCGGCATCGACCTTCCCGACGACCAGCTTGAAAAGCTCGTTGAAGGGATCAAGGCAAAGATCAGCCTTGACGACCTTGGCGATAAGCTTAGCGGACTTGGCGGAAAGCTCGGCGGACTTTTCGGAAAGAAATGATTTACAAAGCACAATAGGGACTCTTTTCTGATATGCACCCCAAAAGTATCTAACTTTTGGGGTGCATATCAACATCATCCCGATCCTTGTTCACCCAAAATTCACCAAACACTCATACGACATCCATTGACCCGAGTCTGTATTAATCGTATAATACAGTTGTAAAATACACCTTATCGGTGTCCCGCACGAAAGGCTCTGCATATGAAAAGCTTTTATAACTATTTATCAAATTACATTATTATCACGTCGGTGATAGCGTCGCTGTTTTTGATCCTCTTCGGAATTGCTGTTATCATTTATCCAAAGCTTTTGCCGCGTCTTCTCACCTACGGAATTGCTGTGGGGAGCGTTCTTCTTGGCACCGCAGGATGCGCTGCTCTCTCAGCAACTCTTCTGAAAAGATACGATAAAGCCTGACTCTGCCTAAGATATTTTCGTTTTTCTTAATTATTTACAATTTAATAATCTATAGGACTCCGTTATGTGATATAATTTTTGTGTATATGCGTTTGGCATGAGCCTTTTCACGCAATAATTCAAGATATTAGGACGGTACATACAAATGAAATGGAACATCGTTGCAGATTCATCTTGCGACCTCAGATCAACCGATGTAGCTTGTGAAGAGGTGGGGTTTTCCACAATTCCTTTCGTGCTCAGAATAGACGAAAAGGATTACGTTGACTCTGAAGATATGAATATTCCCGAAATGATTGAAGCTATGGAAAATTCAAAGACAGTTTGCCGTTCTTCATGCCCCTCTCCTGCCGATTTTGCGGAACAGTTTAGCGTGGCTGAAAACACTTTCGCCATCACTATCTCATCAAATCTTTCCGGAAGCCACAACAGTGCCGCAGTAGCAAAGGATATGGTGCTGTCTGAGTCCCCCGAAAAGAAGATCGAGGTGCTGGACTCTTTCTCAACGGGTCCCGAATCCGCTCTTTGCATATATAAGCTTCGCGATCTTATCAAGGAAGGTCATTCCTTCGAGCATATCGCAAGTGAAGCGAGAGAATTTCTTAAAAATATGAAAACGTCATTTGCTCTTTGCTCCTTTGACAATCTCGTTAAAAACGGACGTATGAGCAAGTTTACCGGCTTCGTTGCACGAAAGCTCGGTATGTGGGGCTTTGGTATCGCCAGCGATATCGGCACCATTATGATCAAAGGCAAATCGAGAGGGCCGAAAAACGCTCTCAGGCTCATCATTGACGATATGGTAGAGCGTGGCTTTAACGGCGGTCTCGCAGCTATCAGCCATTGTGCAAACTCAGAGATGGCTGAAAAGCTTCGCGCCGCTATCCTTGAAAAATGGAACAGTGCCAAGGTCACCATTCTTGAAACACGCGGTCTCGACAGCTTCTACGCAGAACGCGGCGGTCTTATAATCGCTTTTGGTTAAAATAAACGTAAAACGCAGTTCACTTTTCCGTGAACTGCGTTTTTTCGTTTATCATCATCATATCATTAACCTCCTGCACGTCAAAAAAGTAATCGAGGGAAACTGATACGTCTTCCCTCGATTATGTAAACAAAATTATTCAGCCTTCGCTTTGAGAAGGTCACGGATCTCAGCAAGGAGATCTTCGGTGGTGGGTTTGGGTTCTTCTGCGGGAACTTCTTCGACGACTTCTTCAGCAACTTTTTCAGCCATAAGCTTTGCCTTTGCAGCTTCAGCCATAGCAGCAGCCCTATTGAAAGCCTTAACGAGTGTGAAGCAGAAAAGAGAAATGATAAGGAAGTTGATGACCTCAGAAATGAGGACACCAAAACCGATTACAACGCCGGGATCAAGTACTTCACCCGTGAGAGCGTCTGTAGTGGGTTTAACTACCACCCAGTTCAGGGTCTCGGTAAAATCGGTGCCGCCGAAAAGAAGACCGACTGTGGGCATCAGAATGTTGTTTACAATGGCAGACGTGATCTTACCGAAAGCAGTAGCAACAACAACACCGACTGCCATGTCAAGCACGTTACCGCGGCTGATGAATGCTTTGAATTCACCGAATAACTTTTTCATTTTGATTTCCTCCGAATCAATTAAATATTAAAATATGAAATGATCGCGTCTGCTATACGCTCCGACGCGTGTCCATCACCATAAGGATTAACGCTTTTCGCCATACGGTCGTAGGCTTCTTTGGAGTCCCACAACCGCGAGACCTCAGAAATAACGTCGTCTTCGCTCGTGCCTATTATCTTCACCGTACCTGCCGACACTGCTTCGGGACGTTCCGTATTGTTTCTCAAAAGAAGCACGGGGGTACCAAGAGACGGCGCTTCCTCCTGTATTCCGCCTGAATCGGTAAGCACAAGATATGATCTTGCAATGAGATTATGCATATCGCAAAGTTCAAGAGGATCTGTCAGCGTTATACGCTCACAACCCGAAAGCATACCGTAAACGGTGTTTTTCACCGCAGGGGACAAATGAACGGGATAAACCACTCTCATATCGGGATATTTTTCCGTCAGCCTAAGGATAGCGCGACACACGGACTTGATTCCGCCGCCTTGATTTTCACGTCTGTGAGCCGTCACCGTAACGTATCTTCCACATGAGAAATCAAGTAAATCCAACTGCTCCGAGCGGAATCTGTAATCATCCTTCACCGTGTAGGAAAAGGTGTCGATAACGGTATTTCCCGTAACGACGATGCCTTCGGCAATGCCTTCGGCTATGAGATTTTGCTTATTATCCTCCGTAGGTGCAAAATGCAGCGACGCTATACGGGAGGTGAGTGTTCTGTTCATTTCCTCCGGAAATGGAGAGTATTTATCAAACGTGCGAAGTCCTGCCTCAACGTGGCCGACCGGTATCCTTCTGTGAAAAGCCGTAAGCGCCGCGGAAAAGCTTGTCGTTGTGTCGCCGTGAACGAGCACGAGATCCGGCTCCTCTGACTCAAGCACGGGATCGAGAAGTCGAAGCACCTCCGACGCAACCGACGACGGCGTTTGCGACGGCTTCATCACATCCAGATCGTAGTCAGCGATAACGCCAAACTCTGCCATAACGGAATCAAGCATTGATCGGTGCTGTCCTGAAAGAACCGTTACGGCTTCTATCTCACTTCGCCTTTTCAGTTCGAGTATGAGGGGGCACATCTTCACCGCTTCCGGTCTCGTACCGAAAACAGATAGCACTTTCACCCTGCTTTTCATTTCACTTCGTCACCCGACACACCGTGACGGCTCTTTATATCGGAAATAACGTGAGCATACGCTGTGCGCAAAAGCTTATCCACCCGATCACTATCCCCCTCAAGGTGAAGTGCGGCAAAAAGCGTTTCCATTCCGGTAGCACGGTGATATTCAGCAGGAGAGGCACTTTTCGGTACAGATACCTTAACGTTTCTTCCGCGGCGGAAGACGGCGTCTTCCTCCTCGGAGAGAAGATTCTTTATACGCTCGTAAGCCTCGCTTTGTGCCTTAGCAGTTACGAAAAGTCTTGATTCTGACGAAAGCACGGCAGAAGACGTTATTCCGAAAGATACGAGCAGCTCACGTACCCACAGCTCTATCACAGCGTCGCCGAGATAAGCAAGCGCTGCACCGCATAACTCTTCCTTCACAAACTGCTCCTCCGTTCATTCATATACACATCCGTATAAGTATAACACATGAGCGTACAAAAAATCAATATCACTTCCGTGATAAGCGGAGAAATTTCCCTTGCCTTACTCTCCTGTCTACAAAACTGCTGCCGCTTAATATAATAGTATATAGATAGTTATTCGATCACGAGCCGCCTGCGAAGGCGGTAGGAGTATATATATGTTATCGGTTATATTATCTGCGGCAGGTGTTGGCGGCGCTACCGTGGCAGGAGCTCTTTTGGGATTTCTCTTCAAGAGTGTTTCTCCGCGTCACCGTAATATGATGACATCGTTTGCTGCAGGCGTAATGATGGCGGCATCTATCATCGGACTGATAGTGCCTGCCGTTGAGAATGTTGGTCCCAAGGGGTTTATATTTGCTGTTTTCGGACTGTTTCTCGGCGCTGTCACAGTCTCATTCCTTGATAGGATCATCCCTTGCCTTTACCGTTTTGTCGGATGTGAGTCTTGTCCGGACGCACTAAAAACCTCCGATATTGACCGCGCCATTTTGCTCGTTGCTGCTATCTCGATCCACAACCTTCCCGAGGGGATCGCGGCAGGCGTTGGCTGCGGATGCTTCCCGTTTGAGGAAGCGCTGACGGTCACGGCAGGGATCATGCTTCAAAACGTACCCGAGGGGCTGATCGTGGTCGTGCCTTTGCGCGCCGCAGGCGTTTCACCTATGCGAGCATTTTTCTGTGCCTTTATGTCGGGGATCGTGGAGGTGCTTGGCACGCTTATAGGCTATCTTGCCTCGTCTGCGTCTTTGATCTTTCTTCCTTTTTCCCTTTGCTTTGCAGGAGGTACGATGCTTTACGTTGTCAGCGAGGAAATGATTCCCCAAAGCCACGAAGAAAACCGCAGTTCAGCTTACGCTCTTCTGTTTGGCTTTGCTCTGATGCTCGCGCTGGATTTTTTTATATAAAAGAACGCTCCACGGAGCGTTCTTTTGCATTTGCGTAACATCGTTTGCCACTTTTCGACATTTGATTAACTGCAAACTAAAGAAAAACAAAAATACTTCTTGCCTTGTAATAAATATTATATTAAAATATATATTAGCGTCATCCAACCGAAAGGAAGATCTGAAAATGAAAAAAGAACAGCTTATCTCCGTAAAAGGCAAAAACGTCAAAACATACAACGTCATCGTAAGCGAGGATGAAATAATCATCCCCGTCGTACCCGGTCACAAAGAAGATATCGCACCCGAATTCACGTTTTCGGATGACATTCTCTCCTTTGAACCGATTGGCAGCACCGACTTCTCAGTTCCCTTAAAATATGCTGTCAAGTATGCGGACGGAACCGAGGAGACCGTCACCGTGAAGACGATTGAATGGGGAAATTCCCCTCTCGGCGAGCACGGTGTTTTCGGAGATCCGGGAATCATTCCTCTTGACGGTAAATTCTACATATATCCCACCACTGACGGCATCAACGGCTGGCAGAGCACCCTTTTCCACACCTTCTCCTCCCCCGACCTTCTCCATTGGACCGACGAAGGCGTGATTCTCGACTTCGCCGACATCCCCTGGACGGGCGGTGTTATGGCATGGGCGCCCTCTGCTATTGAACGCAATGGCAAATATTACTTCTATTACAGCGGCGGCCGTTATGGATTCACCGAAACAGGACGCGACGGCGGGCGCAACATCGGCGTTGCCGTTTCCGACACGCCCTACGGTCCCTTCACCGATATCGGTCACCCCCTCGTGCCTGCAGGCACCCGCCGCGGTCAGATGATAGACCCTCAGGCCTATATCGACGACGACGGCACCCCCTACCTCTATTGGGGCAATGGCGGTCTTTACGTTGCAAAGCTGTCTGAGGATATGATCTCTCTTGACGGTGAGATACACGAGATCACACCGGAACACTTCACCGAAGGCGTTTTCGTTATCAAACGCGGCGGTAAATACTATTTCACATGGAGCGAAGGCAACACTGAGCGCAGCGATTACCGCGTTCGCTGGGGCATTTCCGATTCCCCCATTGAGCGTCCTCGGGGCTCCGAACTGCTTATCCACCGCGACTTTGCAAAGGACCCCCGCATCATGTGCACGGGACACCACAGCATACTGAACGTTCCCGGCACCGACGAATGGTACGTTTGTTACCACAGATTCAACATCCCCACGACCGTTGACTTCGGCGAAGGACTTTACGCAGGAAGCCACCGCGAGCCTGCTCTTGACAGACTCTGTTTCGACGAAAACGGCAACATGATCCCCGTGGTCCCCACCCTTGAAGGCATCACTGCACCCGTTCACTACGGTGTTTACACCTCCGGCAACGTGAGTCCGTACTGTTCGCTCAAAAAGGGCGATGACATCGAGATCAACGTAACTGTTATGAATAACGACGGCAACGGAGACGTTTCACTCGTGTTTGAGATCATTAAAAACGACACCGTCCTCGCGTCCGACAAGCGCCGCATCTACGTTGACGTACTCGCTTCCATTTCCGTCAAGGAGATCATGACACTTCCCGAAGACGGCGCGGATATTTACATTAAGATCTCCACCGTTGACGAGGACGGAAACTGCGTTTGCCCCGTGATCAAGCGATAAAATCCCCGAAGGATAATAAAATAACTATGAATTACGAATTTCTCCCCATCTCTGCCGAGGAATGCCGCGAGCGCGGATGGGACGCTCCCGATTTCGTGTACGTTTCGGGAGACGCATACGTTGACCATCCAAGCTTCGGTCCTTCCATAATCACCCGTGTGCTTGAAGACGCAGGCTACCGCGTTGCAATGCTCGCACAGCCGGATTACAAGTCCACCGCAGATTTCAAACGATTCGGTAAGCCGAAGCTGGGATTTCTCGTTTCCTCGGGCAACATCGACTCTATGGTTGCCCACTACACCGTTTCAAAGAAACGGCGTTCATACGATTACTACAGTCCCGGCGGCAAGATGGGACTTCGTCCCGACCGTGCCGTTATCGTATACTGCAACCGCATCCGCGAGGCATACGGCGATGTTCCCGTGATCATCGGAGGTCTTGAAGCTTCCCTGCGCCGTTTCGCCCACTACGATTATTGGGACGACAAGGTTCGTCGCAGCATTCTCGTTGACTCGCGTGCTGATATTCTCACATACGGACAAGGTGAAAAGATCCTTCTCCGCATAGCGGAGCTTTTGGCACGGGGAATTCCCGTGAAGAAGATACACGACGTTCGCGGTACCGTTTATCTCACGTCCCGCGAGGACAAGATACACTACGATCACGTTGAGGGCTATTCCTACGACGAACTGAAAACGGATAAGGCTCTTTATGCTAAAGCCTTTGCGATGCAGTATCGCAACAACGATGCGATATCCGGCAAAGCGATCACTGAATATTACGACAATAAAATGCTGGTGCAGAATCCGCCCATGCCGCCTCTCGAACGAGAGGAGCTTGACCGTGTGTACGATCTTCCTTACGCACGTCGCCCCCACCCTATATACGACAAGGACGGCGGCGTTCCCGGTATCGCTGAGGTGCAGTTTTCCATCACTCACAACCGCGGCTGCTTCGGCGCCTGCAACTTCTGCGCGATCACTTATAATCAAGGCAGAGCCGTTCGCTCACGAAGCATCGAAAGCTGTGTGAAGGAGGCGGAGAAGATCGCTTCCCTGCCTGAATTCAAGGGTTACATCCACGATGTTGGCGGTCCCACCGCCGACTTCCGTTATCCTGCCTGCGACAAGCAGCTTAAGCATGGCGTTTGCACGAACAAAAAATGTCTTGCACCCAAGCCGTGCCCCAATCTGAAGGTGGATCACACCGAATACGTAAAGCTTCTCAAGGCTATCGAAAAGGTACCGGGCGTAAAAAAGGTGTTCATCCGTTCGGGAATCCGCTTCGACTACGTTGTGTACGACAAAAACGAGGAATTTTTCAAAAAGCTTGTCCGCGACCACGTAAGCGGTCAGCTTAAAGTTGCGCCCGAGCACTGCTGTAACGCTGTACTCTCCGCAATGGGCAAGCCCTCAATCGAGGTTTACAACAAATTCAAGGACCGCTATTTCCAGCTCACAAAGAGCATTGGCAAGGAGCAGTATCTGGTGCCATATCTTATGTCGAGCCATCCGGGAAGTACACTTAACGATGCCGTTGAGCTTGCGCTTTACCTGAAAAAAAGCAAGCTCAACCCGGAGCAGGTGCAGGATTTCTATCCCACCCCCGGCACTGCAAGCACCGTTATGTTCTACACGGGACTCGATCCCTTCACGATGAAAAAGGTGTACGTTGCTTCCTCCTATGAAGAAAAGAAGCTTCAGCGCGCGCTTTTACAGTATAGGCGTCCCGAAAATGCCGAGTCCGTGCGCGAAGCCCTTCGCCGCGCAGGCCGCGAGGACCTTATCGGCTTCGGCGAGGACTGTCTCGTTCGCCCTGCCCTCGGAAAGCACCGCGACGGGGCAAGCTCCGCCAAGGACGTTAAGGCAAGCGGAAAGAGCGCAAAGAGTGCGCCCTCGAACGATCAAAAGGGCAACAAAAAGCAGGTGGAAAGAGCAAAACGCTCCGACAAGGGTGCATCTCATTCCGAGAAAAATGCACGTTCCGACAGGAATGCGCGTTACGATAGGAACGCTCCCCACCCTGCGGCGAAAAACGTGGCGAAAAAGGCTGCCTCAAAAGTCCCTTCAAAAAAGAACGCCACCTCTAAAAAAGCAAAAAAAATTCCGCGTTAAACGCGGAATTTTTGTTTCATTAAAGAAGCTTCGCAAGCTGCTGATATTCTTCTTCCGTGATATTGATGATACTGCCGTGGCGCTTGAGGGTCTTGCCCATGTTGAACTCGGAGTCGTCAAGCACCTTGAAATTTCCCGACGCAAGATCGTCTGTTATCAGCGGCAGATACCCCTTGTGAGATGCAAATCTGTCAACAATAAGGCACCATTCTTCTCTGTCGTTGAACTTGAATATCTCGGGGCCTTCAACGCCGTAAAGATTATCAAGAACGGGGGACTTAACATCAACGAAAGTGTCCGCTTCCAGAGACTCGGAAAAGTCAACGCGGATGTTCTTGGTTGTCTCGTCCTTGGAATAGCGGTAGTAGCCATCCTTATTCTTTATGATCGTGGTGTCGATAACGTGATTAGTACGTTCAATATAAAGCTCCGGCTTGGTGAAGGTCTCAAAGTCCTTGGTATAGGATGCGAAGATGCGCTGCTTATGAAGCTGATCGTAGTCCATCATCGTCATAGACGCCCAAAACACCATGACGGCGTCTTTTTCTTCGTCGTAGATACATTCAGGCGCCCAGACGCAGCCCGCGCCTTCAATGCCAACGGTGTGAGCCGTAGGATCTCCCCAATTCAGAAGGTCGTCGGATTTCCAAACGATGATATCGCGGCTGCCTGCAAACTGCGCCGCGCCCCAGCCCTTGCCGGCTTCGATGCGAAGGTCCGTTGCGATGAGGAAATACTTGGGCTTGCCCTCCTCCTGCCAGGGAGAACGCATAATGAAGGGGTCTCTGACGCCCATTTCGCCGATCTTTGAATAAAGGATCGGCTTGCCTTCGTTAAGGTCGTGCCAATGTAAACCGTCGCGGCTGATAGAAAAATATATCTGCTCGCCGTCGCGATGCTCACCTGTGAAGTGAACGAATAAATATCCCTTGTAGTCCATAGTCGATTTCCTTTCGGGAGGTTACTGTGTTTATTATATTTATATCACAAGAATATGAACACATTGTGTACAGCAGTGTTATCGGTTAAAAAGATGCAACGCTCTTTGGCACACAGTTCATCTGCATTTAAGAGAAGCATCACATTCTTCATCGATCCCGGAGCCATCCGATATTCTGACGTACTCACTTCGGGATCATTTTGCGCTTTTATTTGATATGGAATCTGCGGCGCAGCTCCGTTACGGCGCGTCTGTCGCCTACGATGACCGTACCTATGAAAAGGAGCAGCGATATTGCAAGAGGCAAAAACGCCATATAAACGTTATGCTCGATACCCGTTACGAAGAGCACGATGGGAAGCACGCTGCAAAGTATCATCAGTATCTGCCACATTATGTAGCTTTGCCAATTTCGTCTGTTGTATATCATACAGCCGATAATGATAGCATCAACGAGCATTATTCCCGAAGGGAGAACGTAGTCCACCGACCAGCCCTTATATCCGATGATCATATCGATAGCGATTGTCACCAGCACCGCAATAAGAGCAATGGTGAATATCTTGCTTTTATGACCGTCTTTGCTGAGGATGGCGTATCTCAGCACAAGGTATCCGCATAGAAGCGCAATGCCGGCAATGCCGCTCCACCAGATCTTCGACTCAAGAAGATGATTGAGAAAGAGCAGCACAGCCTCGGCGACGATAGCGCAGAAAAGATATATCCTGCTGATGAAAAGCAGCCGCCGCATCATAAGACGGACGTTGGGATACATATTAAGAAGCTCCTCGTCCGCTGTGACGACGGACCTGCACAAGGGACAGCTCTGAGTTTCGTCGAGTATCGTTACGTTACAGTTATTACATTTACTCATAATGCACCCCGTTGCTTTCTATCTCCACTTCAAGACCGTCCTGTGCAAGCTTGCGGAAGAATCCGCGCTGAACGGAAGGGTCGGATAAAACGTAGCTGAAGCTGAAAACCAGCGTGTCGCCGTATGAGGAAACGGCTCCCTTTATGTTCTGCCCCTTTGATATCGCCATCAGCACGTGGAACGCCTCAACGTATGGACGGTATGGCTCAGCCACGTCTATCCTGCCTACGTTTGTGAGGGTGGTGGTGTTTGCAAGTGCCGCACGCGTGTAAATATATCGCATTCCGATAGACTTTATCGGAAGGGGCATTATCTTCAAAAACCAATTCTTTTGATTGGATACGTTATATGAAAAGATCTCCTCAAGATGCCCGCCCGTGATCTGTGAGCGCAGGCTGTCGCGAACGGCGGCAACTACCTCCTCAAAGGTGTAGCTTTCCTTTTGAGGGTGAAATTCAGCCGACACCATAACGAAGAAGTTCTTCGTGGTGGTTGAATTGAAATACGGACGCAGATTTACGGGAATTGCAACACGTATGGGAAGTTTTGACGGCATTCCGTGCAAACACTCGTTATATATGCTGTATATATACACTGCCGTCAGATATTCGTTGATGGTGGCGCCGTAGCGCTTGCATACTTCCTTCAGGGCAGGAATATTAACATAGCCGTGCATCGCACCGTATTCGTTGTTCTTCAGCTTCTCACCCTTGATGAGGTACGCCTTTTTCGTTTTATACTGTGCAGGCGACACACGCTTGAAATTGCGCAAAAAGCTGTCCTCACGGTTCAGGGTGGTGCCGGGCGTGAGGTAATCGTCGCAGCCGCGAAGCTCATCGGGATGAAGAAGCCGCAGATACTGATACGTCAGTTCCTTCAGGAAATTAAAGCCGCCTGTTCCGTCCGTCAGCACGTGAAAGACTTCAAGATTAATACGGTATTTATAATAGCTGACTCTGAAAAGATAATTATTGTTCCTTGTATGGTGGATATATCTGCAGGGGAAGGTGTTCTCCTCCGTCACCTCGGGGGCGGGCTTGCCGTTTTCCTCGAAATAGTACCAGAATACACCGCGGCGAAGACGCACGTTGAAGCCGTCAAACCGAGGCAGAACTATATCAAGCGCTCTCTGCAAAAGCTCAGGGTCGATGAGTTCAGTCAAGGTGACACTGATCCGATACACGTTGCTCATCTCCTCGCCGGCAATGGCAGGAAAGAGATGGGCAGTGTTATCGAGCTTATCCCAGCGGATCTCGCGCCCTATTTTTTTATACTTGAATTTCCCTTTTGATACCACGGGATCTTCCGTTACGTAACTTTCTTTTTTTCTCATTCTGCCCTCGGGATGTCAAATGATAAATATCTTGGTCGTTGGAGATTTTATAAAAAAACACTATATTACATTATATCACACTTTTGTCCATTTGAAAATCGGAAGTTCGCGGCATAAGACAATATTATCAGTCAAAAAAAGCGGAGCCGCAGCTCCGCTCTCTTTATTCCGTTAATGCTTTAAGAAGTGCGCGGCAACCTTCCTCGATGTCGCGGTATGCGATATCGAAGCGATCGCTGTACCAAGGGTCAGCCACGTCGCCGCCTCTGCCCGTGTAATCCATGAGCTTTCTTATCTTCCCCTCAGGGTCGCCGCCCAGCATACGGTGCATATTTCGGATGTTGGCGCTGTCCATACCGATGAAAAGATCATATTTTTCGTAGTCGGAAAGCTTGAGCTGAACGGCGCGCTTGCCGTCGCATTTGATGCCGTGATGGGCAAGCTCCGACTTTGCCGGCGGATAAACGGGATTACCTCTGCCGCCCCATATCTCCTCGGTGGACGTGGCTGAGGAAGCGATCACAAAATCGCGTTCAAGTCCAGCTTTTTTAACCATATCGCGGAAAATGAACTCCGCCATCGGACTGCGGCAAATGTTGCCGTGGCACACGAACATAATTTTTGTCATAGAATTTCCCATTCCGCCGCCATCGGCGGCACAAGTTAATAATCGAGATCCTTGATTTCATCGGGGATATTATAACATAATTTTCGGCGGGAGTAAAGACGTGCAAAACAGCGATCTATCGCGGGGAAACGGATGGCGGGGCTTGCTTCCATCGACAATCAAATTGGCATGTGGTGTGCAACTATAGCAGTTGACAAAAAAGGCTTTTGAGCAGCTAACATACTCCAACATCTTCCGAGTCAGCGGACAAATAAAACGTTAAGTACCTTGACAAAGGAGCGCTCGATTGTTATAATGGACGAAGGAAAGTGAGGTGGGCAAAATGACTATTTGTAGGTTGATAAAATCAAAAGCCGTTTTGTCCGTTGCTTAAAATCTCTTTATGTAGGTAATGGGTGCTCTTGATTTTATCAAGGGCATTTTTTATTTGATAAGGAGAGTTTATATGGCAATTTTAGAACTTAGCAATTTTTATGACGAGAGATTCACACAATGCTTCCGTGCGTATTTTCTGGAAATAGGCGTAAAGCTCAAAGCGGATACAGATGTATTCGATGTCATAACAAAATCCTATGAAAAAGAAAATATGCGTACCTTTGTGATTGAGGAAGAAACGCAGTTTGCAGGATTCATCATGCTTCAACCCGAGTATCTAAAGAGTGGCTTCTTTGAAGAGCCAGTAGGGTTTATTCGTGAACTTTGGGTAGCTCCATCATTTCGGCGGCTTGGATATGGCAAGCAACTAATCGAAATAGCCGAGGATTATTTCAAGAAGAAGGAAATCTCTAAGCTCATTCTAACTTATGAAGATGATGCACTTGAATTTTACAAACGATTGGGATTCATACTTGATAGCTCATATAAAGCCAAGAATGATGGGAATGTTATTGTTAAATACTTATAAGTGATTGCGACACCCCCACATACCAAAAAGAAAACAGCCGCCTCCGTGATGGAGGCGGCTGTGCTGTTTCGTGTCATGTTTGGGGGCATAATGTGGATGTTTTGGAAAGTAGTATGCGAGTAGTACAAATGGGGGCAACCCGTTGCAAATGGTGGTATAGTGCGAGCGCTCATTGATCGCTCGCGTGCGGTTGATAACCGCCACCTGTCCCGTGGCAAGAGCTACGCATCTATAGTAGATGACGAAAAACGGCTTTTTATATTGCAATAAAAGAATGAATGTGATAAACTATTCGTGCGACATAATTACATAAGTATAACATTGACCGAAAGTGTGCATTTTGGGTGCATGATTTCGGTTATGCAACTTTTCAAATTTTTGAGGATGGGATTTGTTTGAAGACCGACATCGCAAAACCCGTAGCGAAAACCGGTTCTGAACATGATCTGCGTAACTCAACGGATGATTTCCTTGTGATCTGCGGTAAAGAAAATCTCCGAGCAACACGTTTGTCTTTACTCACCTTTCCGGCTTTGTTATTCATCGAATAAATAATATTCTTAAAGACAAAATAGTGTTGTTGTATTGCTCCATAACACCATAAAATAATTATAAAATGAGGCACGACACATGGGATTATTCGGCAGAAAAAAGAAAATGTCCGCAGACGACATGGCTATGCAAGCAACGATCACCGCGATCGATGTGATCGGTAAATCCGAAAACTTCGAGGATGCTGATAATAATAAAGCTATAACGATCAGCATTGGGTATTTCTACGGCTTCTTAACATTGCTCCTTAACGGTATTACCAGATTGGATACAGCGAACGCAATTATCATAAAATCGCTGGCATATCTTGCAGAGGCCTCCAAGGAAGTGCCTGAATTTGCGAATGTTGCACATTCGGTGAAAACCTCAGCAACCAATGCATTGAAAAGTATGAAGAGCGAATTAAAAAAACATCCCGAAGATCCTTTTATGGGAGTGGCTGTCGATTATTTGAAGGAACTGTACAACGATCCGCCTTCCGTTGATCTGGGTGACATGTTGATAACGGCAAAGAATATGCGGCTCTTGTACGGAGCAGCATCAGACTTGACCACCGATGTTAAGATCGTGAAATGAGATTGGAAATAAACACAGCCGCCTCCGTGATGGAGGCGGCTGTGATCATTTCATAGACAAATCAGTTCACGCAAAGGGATTTTCGGTGGAATAAAGCACGCCTGCGGGCTGATTGTACGCGATATCCTTCACGCCGAGGTACTTGAACACCTCAAAGAGAGCTTTCCCGTAGTGACCGAATGCAACGGCACCGTGGTGCGGATAGCGCTTTTCGATAAGCACGTGACGGTAGAAGCGCCCCATTTCGGGGATGGCGAACACGCCGATGCCGCCAAAGGAGCAGGGGTTAACGGGAAGCACCTCGCCGTTTGCAATATACGCCTTGAGCTGACCTTCTGCGTTGCTCTGGAGGCGGAAGAACGTGATATTTCCTGCCTTGATAGCGCCTTCAATGGTGCCGCGGGTGATATCGGGTTCGCTGTCGGGTTCGAGAGAGCGCTTCATGATGAGCTGATACTTCATAGCGGGATCATTTACCATGCAGGCTGGGGTGTTTCCGCAGTGGAAACCCATAAAGGTCTCGTTGAGTCTGTAGCCCTTGACATTTTCTTCGTACATATCCTTCGGAACGGTATTGTTTATATCAAGAAGGGTAACCGGCTTGCCGGAAACGCAAACGCCTATGTACTCGGAAAGTGCGCCGTAAATGTCAACCTCACAGGCAACGGGAATGCCGCGGCTCGTGAGACGGGAGTTTACGTAGCAGGGGCAGAATTTGAATTCTGTCTGGAAGCTGGGCCAGCACTTGTTTGCAAATGCAACGTACTTGCAGCTGCCGCGGTGAGCCTCTGCCCAGTCGATGAGCGTACATTCGTACTGCGCCAGTCTCGGAAGGATGCCTTCCATTGCGGGAGCAATATCAAGCTCCGCTTTCATTTCTTCCATTATGGCAGGAATTCTCGGGTCGTCCTCATGCTCGCGGTATGCAACGAGCAGGTCGAGCTCGGAATTTTCTTCGATCTCTACGCCGATATCAAACAGAGGCTTGATGGGAGCGTTGCAGGCAAGGAAGTCCTGCGGACGGGGTCCGAAGGTGATGATCTTGAGATTCGAAACACCGATGAGAGCGGTTGCTACGGGAACGAAATCGGATATAAGGTCTGCAACATCGTCCGCATCGCCAACGGGATTCTCGGGAATGTACGCGCGGAGGTTGCGAAGTCCGAGGTTATAGGAGCAGTTGAGCATACCGCAGTATGCATCGCCTCTGTCGGAAGTGAGTACGCCGACGTTTTCTTCAGCAGCCGCGCAGTACATAACGGGACCGTCAAAATACTTTGCGATAAGAGTTTCGGAGGATTCGGGACCAAAGTTACCGAGGAACACGACGAGAGCGTTACAGCCCGCTGCCTTCACCTCTTCAACAGCGCGAAGCATATCCTTTTCAGATTCAACGGTGACGGAGCAGTTATAGATCTCACCGTACTTTTTTTCATACGCAGCAACGACCGCGTTTCTCCTCTTTTCCGACAGTGTGACAATGAAGCAGTCTCGGGATACGGAAATGATGCCAAGCTTTACATTTGGGATGTTTTTCATTTTTATCTCCTATCTGCCGCTTTTGCGGCTAATAATAATTTTCGTCTTTGTTATCACAAAAATTGGCGAATATTCAAGCTGAATACGCGCCAATGCTGATTATTCAAGTATCTTCAGGAAAACGAGAACGGCGAGAACGATGCCGACCACGTTATAAACTTCAACAATAGAGGCAACGATGCCGAGAAGCCAGCCGACGATCGCACCGATAACGGGGATCCAACCGGTGAGAAGAGTAGCGAGCCAGATAGCAACTCCTGCAACGAGACCGATCACAATATAAAAGAGAATGGACGTGATAAGACCGCCAATGGATTTTGCCTTATAACTGTAGGGAAAATACTTTTTAAGCATTACTTTACACTCCTTTATCTAAGATTCATTAATAATAATATTAATATTTTTCACCCGATATGTCAAGTACGAATCTATAATTTCGACATAGTTACCCAAAAAATATTGTTATGGTACAATTGATAGGTAACAAATAAAAAGAGAAAAACAACTCAAATGTGATATGATGTTAAGTAACCACACCAAACACATACACAAAGGAGTTGTTTTTCATGATTAGTATAGCATCAAGAGCACGGTTCCGTCAACGGGTAATTCGGTATGCAGAAAAATATGGAGTGACCAACGCAAGCATACGACACCGCGTAAGTCGCAAGTCAATCTATGAATGGAAAGCCAAATACAACGGACATTGGA
>CAYXHC010000044.1:0-17797 GCA_964464905.1 uncultured Lachnospiraceae bacterium | reverse complement strand
CCTCGGCACCGCATTTATGCGGCAAAACGGGTTGGGTCCCGTTTTGCGAGGATTTAAGGCGTGAAACAGTGAAGTTACGCATAGTGTGACGATACTTTCACGCTATACTCCATTCCGCCGCCGTGGCGGCACAAATACATATCGAAATCCTCGGCACCGCATTTATGCGGCAAAACGGGTTGGGTCCCGTTTTGCGAGGATTTAAGGCGTGAAACAGTGAAGTTACGCATAGTGTGACGATACTTTCACGCTATACTCCTTTACATAGCGTGATCTACAACGGTGTCCTCTCCGTCCCATATCCTGGCAGACGTCCATTTTTCGTCGGGAAGCGACCAGAAGGGATCACTTTCGGAAAGACCGAGGGGGAGGAAAACCGAAAGACAAAGGTAAAGACTTCCCGTTGATATGTAGCCCTCGCGCATACGGGGCTGCTCTCCGCAAACGCCAATGTTGAGCCATCCGTCGCTATCAAAGAGTGTGGGGTATGCCATAATACGCTTGATAACGGCGGTGAGACCGCAGCGAACGGATGCAGGCGAGAGCTTATCTTCAAGATTGTGTGTGAGCACCGCGGAGGCAAGTCCGTGGAAGGCACCGAAACGATAAGCGACGGAACGTCCGATAACGGGATAGGATCCGTCCGGCGCGATGAGCATTTCAAGAATTGATGCGTATCTTGCGGCACGGCGGAGGATAGGCTCACGCATCCCGCGCCAGTCGCCCTCCTCGTCTCCAACGGCGTTAATAATATCCACCATCATAGGCTGGATAACGAAGCTGTTGTAGTAGTCAACGTGTACTTCCTCACCATCGCCGTATATGGAGTCTCCGCGATACCACTGCATATGTTGACGGAGTGCGTAGTCAATTCGCATACGATCCCAGTCGTCTTCGCCGGCAAAACGGAGGAAGCATTCTATCATAGCGGAGAAGAGAAGCCAATTGCAAGCGTAGGGCTTACGTGTGCGCGTGGCTTTCATCTTTGCGATAAGGTTGCGTTTTGTTTCCGCGTCGAGCTTTTCGTAAAGCTCACGTGGAGCGCGGAGTACTGCTTCTGCAAGGAACGCAGCATCAACTATCGCCTGACCGCCTGCTTCAAAATTCATTGAGTCGGGGGAATCGGGAGTCACAGCCATAGTCATGGCGCGGCGAGCGAGGGCGGCGTATTCTTGGCGAAGGGTCTCTTCCTCGTTGTCCACGGCGGGGCATTCAAGCCACGGTGTCATTCCGACGAGAGTACGCCCGAAAGCTTCAAGATACGTGCAATCGTTTTTGTCGCGGCGCTCTCTTTCGGGGCGCACGTTCATTTTTTCTGTAAGCTTTCCTTCAGCCAACGTCTCGATAACGGGAGACGCGATTTTCAGCATTGTGTCGAGCCAATATTTACGTGTAGTCATAATATAATCTCCCTTACGGTGATCTTATTTCCGTTAATTAAATTATAAAAACTATTTGGCAGATTGTCAACCTTTCGCCGTAAGGGAATAAGAAAAGCGACCGTGTTGCGGTCGCTTAGGGGTATTTATGTTATGTGGAATACTCAAACGTTTGAAGGATCGATGTAGGTGTTGCAGTTTATGTTGAGCTTTTCCAGAATCTTGCGGGGAGCAGGTCTCGCCCCGAGCTTTTTGACAAGAAACACGCGAACGCTGATAAGAACACCGAGAGTTTTTTCATCGTTCGGATAAAGGTATCTCATAAGTCCCATTGCGATGGCGACTGTAACTATTTTTTCGGGCGAAACGGGAAGCCAAAGGAAAGCAAGGTATGCGCCGCCCACAGCGATCATCCAGTCTATATTCAAAAGCGAGCCAACGGCGAACATAACGTATGACCAGCCGTTTGTGATCATCCAGGCAATACCCACACAAAAAAGAAGGCGTGGATTCAGGATGAAGCTCAAAAACATTATTAATTTATTTTTCAAGAAAGAAAGCCTCATTTTAACAAAATCCATCGTATTATACGCGATAAATATGCATGAATTGTTAACGAATGGATAATAATATGTCAATAAATAAAAAATCAAGCTGAAAGGTGACACTTGATTTGAATGCCGCGGTATTATATAATATATAGTAGTTAAAAACAGTAGCCACAGGGCGGCGAGGAGGATATATGGAATACGTTTGGCCCTATCCAAATGAATTGGATCAAGAGACCGTTCTGACCGCAGACGTGTTGGTGCTGGGCGGCGGTATGGCAGGATGCTATGCCGCGATTGCCGCAGCAAGGCGAGGGAAAAAGGTGGTGCTCGTTGAAAAGGGGGCCACTGTGCGAAGCGGTGCCGCAGGAAGCGGATTTGACCATTGGGAGTCTGCCTGCACAAATCCTTGCTCGGAGGTCACAGCGGAGGAGATAGCGAAAGCGTACATAAACGAGCAGGATGGCTACAGCAACGGCATTGCACACTATATAGAATGTGAGGAGGGGTGGCACCGACTTCTCGATATGGAGTCGTTCGGCGGTAAGATACGCGACAAGGAGGGCGAATTTGAAGGCGCTGATTTCCGCGATGGTGAAACGGGCCTTATGTTCGCCTACGACTATAAAAACAAATTCACGCTACGTGTGTGGGGAAGCACCTTCAAGCCTGCCCTTTATAAGGAGCTTCTGAGACTTGGCGTTACCGTTTGCGACAGGACGGAGGCGACGGCACTTCTGGTGAAAGAGGTGGGTGGCAAAAAGTGCGGCATCGGCGCTATGGGAATGAACGTTCACACGGGACGATTTATGATATTCACGGCGAAAACGACGGTTCTTGCCATGTCGCGTCCCGCAAGAGTGTGGCTCTTCGATCCCGATGCCGTTGGTCTTTGCGAATTCAGACCGACACAAAGCATCGGAAGCGGACACGCAATGGGATACCGCGCAGGTATCGAATTCACTATGATGGAAAAGTCCGTCCGCGGAGAGTTTTCCGCGGCGGGACGAAGCTTCCCGCCATACAGTACGGGAAACAATCATAACACATGGTACGCAGCTACGATGGTGGATGCGAGGGGTGTTGAGATACCTTACGTTGACAGAGACGGTAACGAGCTTAAAACGGTAAAGGAAAGATATTACCCTGCAAAGGGACAGAAATTTTTCCTAAAGGGCGGCGTTATCGACGAACCCAAATACGAATACAGAGGCCCCGAAACGCTCCCCTTTGACGAGCTTATGAAAAGGGGATATCAGCTCCCCTTCTATGCTGATCTTTCAAAAATGCCCGATGCGGAACGCCGTGTAATCTGGGGCATGATGGTTGGCGAAGAGGGGAAAACGAAGATACCCGTTCTTGAAAATTTCACGGAGAGGGGATTTGATCCCACCCGTCACAGACTTCAGTCATACGGCACGGGATGGCAGTCTGCATCGTTTTTGGCTCAGGAGCGACAACTCTTCGGTGCGCCGGGTGGCATATTCCACGATTGGGACCTGAAAACGAACGTGGACGGTATCTACGCTTGCGGCGACCAGTTGTACGCCTCCGATTGCTGCGGATTTGCAGCAGCAACGGGGTATTATGCCGGCAGAAAGGCAGCGAGAGCATCGGAATCTTTAGAGCTTGAAGCGCCCGACAGAGCTGATGTGGAAAAGGAGAAGGAAAGGCTCTATGCGCCTCTTTACGTGAAGGATGGCATCGAATGGCGCGAGCTTAACCGTGCCATAAGCAAAGCGATGCAGAACTACTGCGGAGGCGTGAAAAACGATATGCTTCTTTCTGAGGGACTGTCTCTTCTCGAAAACTACGAGCGCGATATCGTGCCGAGGCTTTACTGCCGAAATCCTCACGAGCTTATGCGCACTCACGAGGTTCTGGACATTTTGGAGGTGGCAAAGCTTATTATAAATGCGTGCCTTTTGCGTAAGTCGTCGTCGGTACCGCTTTGCTTTGAAAGAAGCGACAGCAAAAATAGAGACGACGAGGACTGCTTCATCACGATCCTCCGCGAGGGTGGCAATATCGTCAGCCGACGAGTGCCCAAGGACTATTACGGCGACGTGAAGCTTGGTTACGAAGCGCATAACGGAGACTATAAGGAGGAGGCGAAGCGTTATGAAAAAGGTTGAGTTTACTGCTGTGCCCGTTTCGTCCAGCACGAATCCCATCACTTTTGACGAGAGTCTTTGCGTCGGCTGCAATAAATGCGCATTGGTATGTCAGGTGGATATAATGATCCCGTCGCCCGTGAAGGGAAGTCACCCCATAGTGCTTTATCCCGGAGAATGCTACTATTGCGGCTCCTGCGTTATGTCGTGCCCCGTCAAGGGGGCGATAAAGCTTCGCCATCCGCTGATGAATATGACTCGCTTCGTTGACGTGAAATAAACGAAATAACACCGTAAACTTTAGCGTTGGGTGCTAAAGGACAGTAAAAAAGCCGATATGGAATTGTTTCCGTATCGGCTCTTTTTATTGCATTACCACCTTTGGTGTTGAGTAAGTGCGCACTTGCCGGCGTACTATATAGGCCTTCCTCCGGGAGGAAGGTGGCACGCGAAGCGTGACGGAAGGAGTCTGCGTAATTTTGAATTTATATAAACTTTATTGTAACGCTCTCTCCCTCAGCCGCCGGCAGATTCGCTTCGCGAACTGTGGCGACAGCTCCCTCCCGGAGGGAGCCTCTGACTGTATCCGCAGGATTGACGGCTCTACCGATAATATGATTGTCCTTTGGAACCCGATGTTTTTCCCGTTTGCGGTTTTTATAAAAGCTTTTCAAGCTGAGAAATGTCGTTTTCGGTGGTGGACCAGCTTGAAGCAAAGCGGACCACGGTGTGATCACTGCCGTGACGCTCCCAGAAATCGAAGCGCACTTCTTTCGAAAGCGCTTTCATTTTTTCGTTTGAAAGCACGATGAATATCTGATTCGTTACGGTCTCAATAAAGAACTCGTAGCCTTTTTCGCGGAATATGTCACGCATTCTGTTTGCCATAAGGATGGCGTGGCGGCTGATCTCATAGTATAGACCGTCAGTGAAAAGCGTGTCAAACTGCACGCCTAAAAGCCTGCCTTTGGCAAGGAGCGCACCGTGCTGCTTCACGGAGGTGTAAAAATGAGCGGGAGCGTTATTTTTCGGGAAGACGACCGCTTCGCCGCAGAGTGCGCCAACCTTCGTGCCACCGATGTAAAAGGCGTCGCACAGCCTTGCAACATCCGGGAGGGTAACGTCCGTGCCGTTGCTCATAATACCGTAGCCTATCCTTGCGCCGTCAAGGTAGAGAGGGAGACTATAACGGTGGCAAACGTCCGATATTGCCTCCAGCTCCGAGAGGGAATAAAGGGTGCCGTATTCCGTGGGATGCGAGATATATACCATTCCGGGATATACCATGTGTTCGCGGTTGGCATCATCGAAAAAACCGAAAAGGTACTTTTCAAGCTTGTCGGCTTCAATCTTGCCTTCCCGTGCGGGAAGGGTGAGTACCTTATGACCCGTATATTCGATAGCACCTGCCTCGTGGCAGTTTACATGGCCCGTGTCAGCGCTGACAACGCCCTCGTAGGGGCGGAGCATAGCGGAGATAACGGCTTGATTGGTTTGAGTGCCGCCCGCAAGGAAGTATACGTCCCCTTCTGGGGCGTCGCAGGCGAGGCGGATCTTTTCCTTTGCACTCTCGCAGTACACGTCACAGCCGTAGCCGGGAAGGAATTCGTCGTTTGTTTCGATAAGTCGGCGCAGGATCTTTTCGTGCGCGCCCTTTATATAGTCACATTCAAATGAAAGCATAACGGCTCCTTATCAATATCCAAGATCTTCGTTTATCAGCACGATCTCGTATTCACAGGACGTGGGCTTGCACCAGAAGACCGAAAGCGCACGGCAAATGCGGTCGGGATTCTTGCAGTTGTAGCATCGGTCCGCGTTTACGGCGCAGGGGGTATTCTTGTGAAGACGCTTGGCGTTTTTCGGTGCGGCAACGTTGCGCGCACGATAAAGTGCAGAATCATAGTCGGGGGCAAGCTTATTCTTGCCTGCAACGAAATACACCTTCTTGTGACCGTAAAGGACGGAGGCAACTCTGTTGCAGTGGCCGTCGATGTTCACGATCTCTCCGGTTTCGGCAAGTCCGTTGACGGAGGAAAAATAAACGTCTGCGGCGTTAGCGGCGGCGCGTACTTCGTCTGCCGTCATTCCCTCGGGGATGTTGGCGTGGGAGTAAACACGGTTATTTTGCGAAAGAGCATCGTAAAGTCCCATTTCGGCAAGGGTCATAGAGCCGCCGAAGCCTACGGTCTTACCCTTTATGGTGGCGGTGAGATATTCGACAGCGTCCTTTGACGTTTCAAAAACGGAGACCTTGTATCCGAGTGTGGTGAGATTTATTATAGCGGTATCAAAAATATTCATTTGCGGTTGCCCCTTTATTCTGAGCGAATTTATTATCATTAATAAATAGGATATCACACACGGGGCACGATTGCAATCTGTTTTTTTATTCGGATCGATCGGTGGGAGGCGGCTTTGCTTGTTTTTTTCGTTTTTTCAACACTTTTATAACGGTGAATATCAGCGTTGCTGTCACCCATAACCAAAAGGTGTATATGACTATCCCTGCCATAGACGTTTCGCCCTGATAGAATGAGGGATCAAACACCGAAAACAGGTTTGCTCTGGTCAATATTGATATCATCAGGAAAGTGAAGATGGTAAAAGTCCACATTATGGTGAGAAAAGGCGCTTTTTTTACAGTAAAATAAATGATTCCCGCCATCAGCAGATAAACGGATATTATAAGTAGCGAAGTTGAAAGTATAGCACCCAGTATCAAGGATAAAAGTCCCACGCCCAAAAGCACGATGCCGAGTATTTTATTTGCCGTTATCGAGCTGTGCTTTTCTTCTGAGGGAGCGACGACACTCTCCGATTCCTGCTTTTTCCCCGTGGCGATATATTCCACGGAAACTCCGAAAAGCTCTGCAAGCGCGATCAGATTATAGGTGTCGGGGGCGCTTGCGTCCGTTTCCCATTTTGATACGGCTTGACGAGTGACTCCAAGCTTTTCGGCAACGTATTCCTGTGATAGCGAGCTTCCTTTTCTCAGATCGCTGATTCTTCGTCCTATTGACATTTTAATCTCCATTCCATCGCCTTATGGCGGTATAAATATATTTTGAAATTAGCCCGGGGCGCTACGCGGAGGGGTGATTTGTGCGTGAAACAATGAACTTTCGATGTAGAAAGACTGAACGTTCACGCCATACCTCCGATAAGATTATAGTAAAACGACGGGTTGCAGTCTACCAACTACAGCGCAAATTTTGGTTGCGAAGGCAGTATTGAATATAATAACAGCTCGCACAAAAAGAAAGATCCTTGCAAGACATAGATTTGCAAGGATCTTTCTTTATTTAACTTAAGAGAAAATAATGATGATGAACTGCGTGATAAGCACAACGGAGATAAGCGCGATGGGATAAGTTGCCGCGTATGCTGCTGCAACCTCCTCGGTCTTTGCAACGTTGATAAGAGTACCGAGCGCGGGGGTAGAGGTCATACCGCCGGTGAGGGAGCCGAGGTTGTTGAGAAGGCTCAGCTTAAGAACGTATTTTGCAAAGATATAACCGATAATCATCGGGAATACCGTCATAATAACGCCGTATACGAAGTACATTGCGTTGAAGTTGGCAACGAAGTCTGCGCCACCGGGGATACCTGCGCCTACGAGGAAGAGCACGAGACCAAGCTCACGGAAAAGCTTGAGCGTGGATTCTGCAGGCATAAGGCTTACCTTACCAACTCTGCCGAAGTGACCTATAACAAGGGACACGAGGAGGCATCCGCCCGTGGTGGTGAGGGAGAAGCAAGTGCCGTCAAGACCGTCGCCGGTCATAGGGATCTTGATCTTACCCACAACGGTGCCGAGTATTGCTGCGATAGAGAACGCGCAAACACCCATGTGATCCAGATGGAGAAGCTTGATAACCTTTTTAACCTTGCCTTCGGATTCCTTTGCAGGAGTGGAAAGAAGGGAACGCTCGTATTCCATATCTGCTTTTGAGAGCTTGGGAACGAGCTGAACGAAGAGAACGACACCAATAACGCCGAAGATGTAGGCGATACCGTGACCAACGGAAACGAGACTCTGATAATGCTCCGCAACGGTTGCCTTAGCGGCAGAGAAAGCGGGAGTGGACGTGAGAGAGCCGGAAAGAAGACCAACGATCATGGCAACGAAGCCGCCGCGGTCAGTGATTGTTTCCGCACCGTAACCCAATGCGTATTCGCCAAGATAGATGCAACCAACAGCGGAGATGCCGCCTGCGATGATGATCACAAGACCGAGGAGAACGTAGCTTTTGAAGTTTCTTTTAAGGTTGGAGAAGAACTTAGGGCCGGCAATAAAGCCAACGCTCGTTACAAAGAGTATAAGTCCGAAGCTTTCAATGATGGAGAGCCACTTTTCATCGAAAACGATAGGCTCTGCCATAATGTCGCTGCAGAATATAGCGCCGAAAACAAGTGCAATGATGAACACGCCTGCGTCACCAAGGGAGATCCCCTTGATGGTGATCCTGCCGATGGCATAGCCAACGGCAAGAATCGCGAAAACGCAGAAGAGGAAGAACGAAACACCCGTGACGCTGATAACACCGCCGAAAAATTCCATAACTTTAGTACCTCCGTCAGATGTTCTTCTGCTTTGTGTAGTTGGGGAGAAGCTTGGGAGAAACAGCTTCGGTCTCAATGCCTGCAGCAGCGATCTCAGCTTCAAACTTGGTAACGTGATTGAGGGTGAGAGCGCCAACGGTGGTTTCCTTAGCAACCTTAGCAGCGTTCTGACCTGCATTTCTGCCAAACACGATGATATCGAGCAGGGAGTTACCCATAAGTCTGTTCTTACCGTGAATACCGCCAACAGCTTCACCTGCAACGAAGAGATTTTCAACGTTCGTGGTCATACCGTTAACGTCGATATCGAGACCGCCATTCTGGTAGTGGAGCGTGGGGTAAACGAGGATAGGCTCGCGACGGATATCGATGCCGTACTTTTCAAACATACGCATCATCGCAGGAATTCTCTTTTCGATGGTGCCCTCGCCGCCGATAGCCTCGATCATGGGAGTGTCAAGCCATACAGCGAGACCGTTGCCGGTGTCGATGCCGTTTTCACGGTCGGAGCATTCGCGGATGATGGAAGCAGCCGTTACGTCGCGGGTCTCCAGCGGATGCATAAATACTTCGCCGTTTTTATTCACGAGCTTTGCGCCGAGAGAGCGAACCTTTTCGGTTACGAGTGCACCGAAGATCTGCTCGGGGAATGCAGCGCCGGTGGGATGGTACTGGAGGGTCTCAGCGTAGAGAAGCTTTGCACCCGCACGGTAGCCGAGAACGAGACCGTCTGCGGTTGCGCCGTAGTGGTTGGAGGTGGGGAAGCCCTGATAGTGCATACGACCTGCACCGCCGGTGGCGATAACAACGGTCTTTGCCTTAGCAACTAAAAGCTCCTTGGTTTCCATATTCATAAGAACTGCACCTGCAGCGCGTCCGTTTTCATCAAGGATAAGTTCGATGGCGGAAGTGAAGTCTACGACGGGGATCTCACGGTTGAGAACTTCGTCGCGGAGGGTTCTCATGATCTCAGCGCCGGAGTAGTCCTTAGCCGCGTGCATTCTCTTTCTGGAGGTGCCGCCGCCGTGTGTGGTTACCATAGTGCCATCTGCTTCCTTGTCGAATTCAACGCCAAGATCGGAGAGCCACTTGATAGCCTCAGGTGCATCACAAACGAGCTTTGCGAGAAGCTCTCTCTTTGCTGCGAAGTGACCGCCGCCGAATGCGTCAACGAAATGGATAGCGGGTGAGTCGTTGGGTTTGTCTGCTGCTTGAATTCCGCCTTCAGCCATCATAGTGTTGGCGTCGCCCATACGAAGCTTGGTAACGATAAGTACGTCAGCGCCTGCCTCGTGCGCTTCAATAGCGGCAGAGGTGCCTGCGCCGCCGGCACCGATGATGAGAACGTCGGTTTCATAGTCAGGCTTGGAAAGATCTACGCTGTCAGCAGTGATCCTGCTGTGTGCCTGAAGCATTTCGCACAGCTCGTGGGGGACCTTAGATCCCTTGTTGGGGCCGATCTCAAGCACGGAGAACTGATCTTCCTTGTAGTCGGGGTGATAGGTTTTAAGAAGGGTGTCCTTCTGCTCTGCAGTCATACGGGTGGGTTCCATTGCGATATTCTCGGCTCTTGCCGCCGCAACTGCTGCCAGAGACTCCTGATACTTTTCAGAATACATTTTCTCTTTCCTCCTTACTTTTCGATCTCGCGGGTGTTGTAAAGCTCTTTCAGCTCTTCGACGGGCTTATCCATAAGAGCTTCGATAAGCTCGGTGAACGTGCCGTCTTTGATCTCTTTTACACGATCCTCAAGGTGTCCGCAGCCGGGTGCAAGGTACTTACCGTTGATGCGGCGAGCAAGCATAGCAACCTGAGGATGAGAGATGCCTGCAGGGCATCTGGAAGAGCAAACGCCGCACATTACGCAGTCAAAGGATTCTTCAGCGCAAGCTTCAAAATCGCCTCTCTGTGCGTATGCGATGTACTGCATAACGTTAAGTCCCTGAGTGCAAGCCTTGGTGCAGGCGTTACAGCCTACGCAAGCGTAGATCTCGGGGTAGAGCTGCATCATCACAGACTCGGTGGTGGAGACCTTGTCTATGTCATAAACCTTCTTTACGAGAGGGAAGAAGGGGAGGGTGGCAATATACATATTGTCTTCAACCGTTGTCTGGCAGGCGAGGCAAGCCTTCAGCTCGTTGTTACCCTTGACTCTGTAAATGGTAGCGCAAGCTCCGCAAAAACCGTTACGGCATCCGCATCCGCGAACGAGCTGATAGCCCGCATATTCCATAGCGCTCATAATGGTGAGGTTCGCAGGAACGGAATATTTCTTACCGTAAAGGAATATATTAACCATATTTTCCATTGTTGTTTTCTCCATTTTTCTATAGTGTAGGATCAATATTCGTCGGGGAGCTCGTCAAGCTCGTCGAAACGGAATACGGGACCGTCCTTGCAGACGTACTTATCACCGATGTTGCATCTGCCGCATTTACCAACGCCGCACTTCATTCTGAGCTCCATGGTGGTGTAAACCTGAGTCTTTTCAAAGCCAAGCTCCATGAGCCCCTGAAGGGTGAACTTGATCATTACGGGAGGACCGCACATAAGAACGGTCTTCTTAAGGTCGGGGTTCAGTTCCTTAACGTAGTTGGGGATAAATCCAACGTGGCCGTCCCAGCCTTCCTGCTCACGGTCGATGGTGAGGTTGACCTCGATACCGTCGTCGGTCATCCACTCGTTGAGGATCTCCTTGTAGTCAACAAGGTCGTCCATGGAACGTGCGCCGTATACGATCTGAACTTTTCCGTAGTTCTGACGGTTGTGACGAACGTAGTTGATAACGGAACGAAGGGGAGCAAGACCGATACCGCCGGCGATGAAAAGAAGATCCTTGCCTTTGAGGTCGGTTTCCACGGGGAAAGGTTTGCCGTAAGGTCCGCGAACGGTTATCTGCTGACCGACATCCATTGCGTGAAGCCATTCGGTGAGGCATCCGCACTTTTTGATGGAGAACTCCATATATTCCGTGTTTGTTGGGGAGGAGGTTATGGAGAACATAGCCTCGCCCACGCCGGGAATGGAGAGCATAGCGCACTGACCGGGCATATGGTCAAAGGGTTTTTTTCCGTCGGGAGTGAGTACACGGAAGGTCTTGACGTCGGGAGTGTCGATACGAATATCGGTAACTTCGCCGAGATAGGGGATAAGGGTTTCGTTAGTCATTGTCAGCCTCCGTTAAAAACTTTTTCATTACTTTAACAATGTTCATATTGATGGGGCAGGAAGCAACGCATCTGCCGCAGCCAACGCAGCCGAATTCACCATCGTTATTTGCAGGGAAGTATACGAGCTTGTGCATGAATCTCTGACGGAAACGCTCCTTCTGTGTGAGACGGGGGTTACCGTGAGCCATCTTTGTGAAATCAGAGAACATACAGCTGTCCCAGCAGCGATAACGCTGAACACCGTGCCCCGTGTCGTAGTCACGGATGTCGTAGCACTGGCAGGTGGGGCAAACGAAGGTACACGTGCCGCAACCGAGACAAGCAGAGGAAAGAGTGGACCATCTTTCGTCTTCGAACATCTCATCAAGCTTGTCTCCGCCGAAGCCCTCGGTGGTGAGATTAGCAAGAGGAAGCTTTTTCATGATCACACGGGTCTTTTCCTTTGCGGCTTCGGCGATAGCCTCGTCGCGGTCTTCGAAAATGTCGCCGAGAGAGTCAACGAATGCCTGACCCTTTTCGGTGTTTGCACGGAAGAAGTAGCCGCCGTCAGCCTCGGTGAGGTCAACATCTGCCATAGGGGTTGCCGCGTCTATACCAAAGGTGGTGCAAAAGCAGGTCTCGGAGGGGCGGGAGCAGGAAAGACCGATAATGATACCGTGCTCTCTTCTGTTCTTGTAGTAGGTGTCAACGGGCTCGGAAAGGAACACGCGGTCGAGAATAGCAAAGCTCTTAACGTCGCAAGCGCGAACGCCGAAGATAGCGTAATCTTCAGTTTCGGAGCGAGGATCGATGATTTCAATCTTCTTGCCTTCCATCTTGAACTTTACGATGTTCTCCGTCTGAGGGAAGAAGAATTCCTTGGCACTCTTCACGGTGTGAAGTGCTTTAGATACGGAAGTGCCCTGTTCCCACTTCTTATAGGTTGCGCCGTTCTCGCCGTCAACGGGAACGTATACATTGAGTTTTTCGGATGCCTTTAGAAGGAAAAGGTCAAGGTTATTAGCGGGGAGATAAAGCATTATTCGTTCCCCCTTTCGTGAACTATTGAGGGCTCTGCGTCGTCAAATGTATAGGAGGTGAGGGGAGTCTTGGACTCGGTATCAGCGCCTGCCTGATAGTCGCCGTAAAGCTCGTTTATATCCTTGATGAACTTTCTGTTAAGGAGGTGGAGGGGGATATGCTGAGGACAAACTCTGGAGCATTCGCCGCAGTCTGTGCATCTTGCCGCAACGTGGAACGCACGGATGATGTGGAACATATTCTCCTCAAACGTGTCTGCAGCTGCTTTCTGAGAAATACCGGATGCGGGATTATCGAAAATACATGTTTCGCAGGTGCAAGCGGGGCACGCATTACGGCAAGCGTTGCAGCGGATGCAGCGGGAAAGCTCGCCGCGCCAGAACTCATAGCGTTCCTCGGAGGTCATATTCTCAAGCTTTGCAACCATGTCAAAACGACCGGAATCAGCAGCTACCTCGCCGTCATCGCCGATGATCTCATCGTAAACGACGAGCTTTTTGGACTTGCAGTTGAGGCAACGCTCTGCGAGAGCGTCGTTCTTTGCAACGGTTTCAGTGCCGTAAACGGTTTCAACCTTGAAGCTGTCACCGTCCTTGGAAATGCCGATTATACCGTCGATGCCTTTTGCCTTGATCTTTTCAACGTCTGCCATGCCGTCGCAGCCAACACCTATAACGTAGGCTCTGTCGCGATTGATGCGATGCTCGGCAACGAGGCGGTTGAAGGAGTAGGTGTCGCAGGGCTTAAGGAAAACGAGAACCTTATCGGTGTCGTTTGCCTTAAGCACGTTCATAGCGTATTTGGATACGTTTGCGCCGCAGAATTCGTTATATACGAAGCCTTCGGTGATATCTTTTTCAGTGGAAAACAGAGCGGGAGTCATATCATAGGTGAACTCGCCGGGGATCCAGCCGATCACCTTGGATACGGTGCCGTCGGAAAGAAGCTCTATAGCTCTTTTTTTCATTACTTCCTGCATCTCAGATCCTCCAATCTACGGTTTGGTCCCAGCGCGATGATGTGCTGAGTGAACTCGTTCATTGTGGCAGCAAATTTTGCGCCTTCAGCGGCGGATACCCATTCAACGCGGGTCCTGTCGCGTTCGATGCCGAGATAATCAAGCATCGAGAAGAGAAGAGTCATACGGCGGCGTGCGAAATAGTTGCCGCTTGTGTAGTGGCAGTCACCGGGGTGACAGCCGCAAAGGATAACACCGTCAGCTCCGCGCTGGAATGCGCGAAGAATGAACATAGGGTTAACACGGCAGGAGCAGGGAACGCGGATGATCTTAACGTCAGCAGGATACTGCAGACGGTTCGTGCCGGAAAGGTCGGCTCCTGCGTATGAGCACCAGTTGCAGCAGAATGCTACGATGGTGGGCTTGAATGTTTCGTTTACTTGCATATTGCGTCAACCTCCGCCATAATTTGTCTGCTGGAGAAGCCCTGAAGGTCCATAGCACCGGAAGGACACGTAACGGTACAAGCGCCGCAGCCCTGGCATACTGCAGGGTTAACGGAAGCTACGCGGCGGATCTTCGTGGTACGGTCGGGCATTCTGAATTCCTTATCCAGATAGGTGATAGCGCCGTAGGGACATACGTTTGCGCACTGAGAGCATCCGTTACAGAGATTCTCGTCGGATTTTGCCACGCAGGGGTTGGTGACCAGCTTATCCTTGGCAAGGAGACCGATAACCTTTGCCGCTGCCGCACCTGCCTGAGATACGGTCTCGGGGATATCCTTGGGACCCTGACAAGCGCCGGAGAGGAAGATACCTGCTGTGGGCGACTCAACGGGACGAAGCTTGGGATGCGCTTCGGTGAAGAAATCGTTGGTATCCATGCTTGCGGTGAGCATAGTTGCAAGAGGTCTTGCGCTCTTGTCAGGCTCGATAGCAGCCGCGAGAACTACCATATCTGCATTGATGTGCAGCTGCTCGTTCATGAGAAGGTCGGATGCCTGAACGTCAAGGGTGCCGTCTGCGCGAGGAGCGACCTTGCCGACCATACCCTTGATGTAGTGAACGCCGTATTCCTCAGCCGCACGGCGATAGAACTCGTCGAAGTTCTTGCCGGGCGTTCTCACGTCGATATAGAATACGTAAACGTCTGTGTCGGGATATTTTTCACGTGTGAGCATTGCGTGTTTTGCAGTGTACATACAGCAGATCTTGGAGCAATAGCTCTTGCCCTTTTCTGCGGTGCATCTGGAGCCAACGCACTGAACAAACACGATGGTGTGAGGATGCTTTCCGTCGGAAGGGCGGAGAAGCTTACCCTGAGTGGGACCTGCCGCGTTGGTGAGGCGCTCAAACTCAAGGGAAGTGATCACGTCCTTGGACTGGGAGTAAGCATACTCATCGTACTTTTCAACGTTGATTGGGTTGAAGCCGGTTGCAACGACGATAGCGCCGTACTTGCGTTCAACTATCTCATCCTTCTGAGTGTAGTCGATGGCGCCTGCGGTGCAGACCTTGGAGCATACGCCGCACTTGCCGGTCTTCATCATCGTGCAGTAGTTTGCATCGATGGTAGCAACCTTCGGAACCGCCTGTGCGAAGGGGATGTAAACCGCGCGGCGGTTGTCCATTCCCATATTGAACTCGTTGGGAACCTTCTTCTGAGGGCACTTTTCGGTGCAGATTCCGCAACCGGTGCACTTGGTGGTGTCAACGTAACGAGCTTTCTTTCTTATCTTCGCGGTGAAGTTGCCAACGAAGCCGGATACTTCAGCAACCTCGCTGTATGCGAAGATGTTGATGTTCTCGTTCTGCGCACATTCAACCATCTTGGGAGTGAGGATACAAGCAGCGCAGTCGAGGGTAGGGAAGGTTTTGTCGAGCTGAGTCATCTTGCCGCCGATGGTGGGCTGCTTTTCAACGATGTCAACCTCGAAGCCTGCGTCAGCGATGTCGAGCGCAGTCTGAATACCTGCGATACCGCCGCCGATAACGAGAGCTCTCTTTGTTACGGGAGATTCGCCGGAGATCAGGGGTGCGTTAAGGTGTACCTTTGCGATAGCGGCACGTCCGAGAATAACAGCCTTTTCAGTTGCCTCGGTAATGTCCTTATGTATCCAGGAGCACTGCTCGCGGATGTTTGCGATCTCAACCATGTAGGGGTTAAGACCTGCGGAAGCAGCAGCCTTGCGGAAGGTGTTTTCGTGCATTCTGGGGGAGCAGGAGCAAACAACAACGCCGGTGAGCTTATAATCTCTGATAGCGTCCTTGATAAGGTTCTGACCTGCTTCGGAGCACATATAGGTATAGTCTTTGGAATAAACGACGCCGGGCTCTTTCAAAAGAGTCTCTGCTACCGTTTTTACGTCAACGGTGCCAGCAATGTTGGTACCGCAATGACATACGAATACGCCAATTCTTTGCATTTTGATCGTTCCTCCTTACTTCGCGTATTTTCTGAAAGCCGCCATAAGCGCCTGTCCGGGGAGATCCTCATCGAGAAGGGCAGGTATCTGGTCGGGTGTCAGGTGATTTGCGCCCTGCTTTCTGATCTTTTCAAGGCGTACCGCCTCGATCACCTTCGCAGGCTCAACGCCGCGGGGGCATCTTTCAACGCAGGCAAAGCAAGTGAGGCACTTATATATGGATTCGGACTCCATAAGCTTTTCTATCTCGCCCTTTTCTACCATATATACAAACTGATGAGGATGGTATTCCATTTCATCGTAAGAAGGGCAGGTCGCGGAGCATTTGCCGCAGCGCATACATTTCTGTACAGCCGCGCCGCTGATGCGGAGGATCTGTTCTTTTTTCTTGTTATCCATATCAGACACTCCTTTAGTTTTCTATGAGGCCAAGAGCTTCTGCCAGGACCTCAGTGAAATATTTAACGGGAAGCTCACCGAGAGCGTTCTTGGTGAGATTATACTGACAAAGGGGACAAGCCGTGATCATGAATTCTGCGCCCATTTCATCGGCAGAGGAAACGACTGCGGTGCTTCTCTTCTCGGCAGCGTTTTTATCTTCGAGAGTGATGTATCCGCCGCAGCACTCGTTTCTCATAGGATAGATGACGGGGTCAGCGCCGAGAGCGCGGATAAAATCTTCCATGATCCTGGGATTTTCGGGGGAGTCAAACTGTAAGACCTCGGAGGGGCGGAGGAGGAGGCAGCCGTAATAAGCGGCGATCTTCTTGCCGGTCAAGGGCTTTACAACCTTTTTTGCAAGGTTTTCAAATCCGATCTCGTCACGGAGAAATTCGAGGAAGTGAACGACCTCTGCTTCACCGTGATATTCGAAATCAGGCTTGAGATAGTTATTTACGCGAGCGTCAAAATCGGGATTCTTTGAAAACTCGTGGTTCGTCTGCTTCAAAACGTTGTAGCACGCAGAGCATACGGTGAGAACCTTGCCGCCATTGTCGCGTCCGTTTGCCAGAGCGCGTACTGCGGGCAGCTTGGTTGCGATCTCATCGGCGGCTGAGGTGTACATGCCTCCGCAGCACTGCCAATTTTCGATCTCGCAAAGTTCCCAGCCGAGTGCGGCGCAGGACTCGATCGCATAGCGGTCGAGATCCTTTGCCTTATTCTTTAGCGTACATCCGGGATAGTATGCTATTTTCATTATTCTGATCGATCCTTTCTTTATGCCATATCTTCAGGCTTGAAGACCTCATCAAATCTCTCAGCGGTGAGGAATCCAAGCTCAACACAAGCTTCCTTGAGAGAAATGTTATCCTTATATGCTTTCTTAGCAGTCTTTGCTGCATTTTCGTAGCCGATATAGGGGTTGAGGGCGGTTACGAGCATAAGGGAATTGTGGAGGTTGTCGTGCATCTTCTGTTCGTTTGCACGGATTCCTACAGCGCAGTTATCGTTGAAGGAAACGATAGCCTCTGCGAGAAGACGGCAGGACTGAAGGAAATTGTAGATGCAAACGGGCATAAATACGTTAAGCTCGAAGTTGCCCTGAGATGCAGCCATGGAAACTGCAACGTCGTTACCCATTACCTGAACTGCTACCATTGTAACAGCCTCGCA
>CAYXHC010000043.1:0-18668 GCA_964464905.1 uncultured Lachnospiraceae bacterium | reverse complement strand
CTACGCTATCTCCGAAACTCAGAAGTACGGCCACGTAACTTATTTCTGGAACGGCAACCGTTCCGGCAAGTTTGACGATGAGCTTGAGACCTTCGTTGAGATCCCCTCCGACGTTATTCCCTTCGAACAGCGCCCCTGGATGAAGTGCGCAGAGATCACCGATGCTCTCATCGAGGCTCTTCGCTCCGGCAAGTATGATTACTACCGCGTAAACTTCCCCAACGGCGATATGGTCGGTCACACCGGTAACTATGCAGCTACCCGTTGCAGCATGGAAGCTCTCGATCTCCAGCTCAAGAGAATTCTTGACGTTATCGACGAGCTTGGCGGCGTTGCCGTTATCACCGCTGACCACGGTAACGCAGATGAGATGTACGAGCTTGACAAGAAGACCAAGGGTCCCAAGTACAACAAGGACGGCACCCCCAAGGCAAAGACATCCCACACTCTCAACCGCGTTCCCTGCATCGTTTACGATCACAAATACTCCGATAAGTACTCGATCAAGGAAGACAAGGGCGAATTCGGTCTTGCAAACGTTGCTGCTACCATGCTTACTCTCATGGGCTATGAAGCTCCCGCAATGTGGTGCGAATCCGTAATCGAAGTTAAGTAATCGATACTTTTTCAAGGGGAGCCCCCGCGGGGACTCCCCTTTTCTTTTCAGTTTACAGGAGGCAAAAATGCGAGAAAGAGAATTATGCATACTATCGAATATGTGTATGGTCTACAGCGGCGGCAAAGCTGTCGTCTTGAACCGCGTCGATAAAAACTGGGGAGGCATCACGTTCCCCGGCGGGCACGTTGAAAAGGGTGAATCCTTCACCGACGCCGTTATCCGCGAGGTGTACGAAGAAACGGGACTTACGATAAAGTCGCCCCGGCTTTGCGGCATCAAGGACTGGCCTCTTGACGGCGGCGGACGGTACATAGTTCTTTTTTACAAGACAGACAGTTTTTCAGGTGAGCTGAAGTCCTCCAAGGAGGGCGAGGTCTTTTGGGCAGACATAAACTCTCTCCACACGATGCCTCTCGCCAGTGATATGGAGGATATGCTCAAGATCTTTCTCCGCGACGATCTTAGCGAATTCTACTATTATCTCGACAGCGGCGAATGGAAATACGAGCTTAAATAAAGTAAAAACGCTGTGAGCGATGCTCACAGCGTTTTTTTAGAACATAAATATGAGATAAAGAAGTATCACGCAAACACCGACTGCCGTTACGATAAGCGCGTAAGAGAAGTTATCCGTGATCCCCGAGGACAAGAGGCTCCACTCCGTGTGAAGCGCTTCCATTATGGGATTTGTCTTCTCCGACCGCTTTACGTCGGATGCACGGAATACTGTGCGACGCAACAGATACACAACCGCATCCAGTGCATCGGAAAGTGCGTGTGCCACCGTTACGAGGACCGTCTTGCCGATACGGTAAACGGCGCCGGTGATAACGTTTTCGCCGAAGAAGCGGAGAATGAACCCCATCACGGAGGTGACGGAATTTATCAACGGCACGTACACGAGCTTTTCAAGCTCCGCCCACGCAGGCACGATATCAACGTACTTTCCTTCACGCCTTGTGACGGTGCGAACGAAGAGGAAATATACGAGAGTCCCGATGATCACGGTCACAAGAGCGCCCTTCAGACACACCCACTCAAAATAGTGCACCCCAAGAGCAACCTCACCGCCCGCGAATGCAGCGGCATTTTTTGCAATAAACTCCGACACGGCGGGTATTCCCGTGAAAAGCACGGGCAGGCACGCAAGAACGAGCGCCGCCGTCGTTATCGGGTTCATATATCTTTTTCCGGAGCAATGGGCTTCCCCATCGGGCTTTTCAATGAAAAGGATCACGAAAAGCTTAGTCATATAAGCGAGGGTGCAACCGCCTCCCAAAAGGAAAAGGATCTCCGCCGCCTTTGCAAAAGGCACCGCTTCCACACATTCGAGGATAGCTTCATGAATCAGCGTCTTTGCTATGTATCCTCCGGTGCCGGGGATACCTGCAAGACCAAGACCGCCAAGCAAAAATGCGGCACAGAACAAAGGCTTTCCTCTGCCCCATCCCTTTATGCCGTTAAGGTCAAGCTTGTGAACGTTCATATAGAGCACGCCTGCAAGGGAGAAAAGGATGAGCTTCATCATGGAATGGTTCAGCATATAGAGGATCACGCCCGTTGCAGCGTAGGAATTGTGATGCCCGAGTATAGACGCAGCGGCAATACCCGTGAGGATGAAGCCTATCTGCGACATGGACGAGCAAGCAAGTGTGCGCTTTAGATTCACGGACACAAGCGCCATAAACGCGCCGAGCAGAAGCGTTATAACGCCAAATATGAGAAGTATCTTACCCCATTCTACATTTGCATAAAACATCGTTACGCTTACGGCAACGATGCCGTACACGCCAACCTTCGTGAGAACGCCCGAAAGAAGCGCAGATGCAGGAGCAGGTGCGGCAGGGTGCGCTTTAGGAAGCCATATATGAAGCGGAAACATACCTGCCTTTGCGGCGAAGCCGAAAAGCAAGCATAAACCGACTGCGAGCTTAACCCCGTTTGGCATTTCGGCAACTGACGAAGCAATTTCATCAAGTGCCAGAGTGCCCGTGTACTTATATAGGAACAGGAGTCCCATAAGCAGGATCATACCACCGAACACCGCCGTTGCAAGGTAAGTTTTTGCGGCGGCGAGCGCCTCCTCGGTCTCATCGTGAAGCACCCACACGAAGGATGCGAAGGACACGATCTCGAAGAATATGAAGGTGGTTGCAAGATCCTTTGAAAGGAACACGCCGAGGGTGGCGCCGAAGGTGAGCAGATAGAAGAAAAGGAAACGCGGACGTTTTTTATAGTGGGCGAAATATTCGGGCAGAAGCGCCGACGTGATCAGCCACATAAACGATGCGACGAGAGCGTAAAGGGAACGGAAGCCGTCAAGTCCCAAGGAAAAGGTTGCGGCACCGCCGCCAAGGCAAATGGAAAGCTCGCTTTCAGTTTGCCAAAGTATCGCAAACGCGACGGTTTCTATGAGTGCCGTGGCAAACGACGCTCCGTAAGCCAGGTTAAGATGCTTTTTTCCTACGAAATATGCAAAAACCGATGCAGCCACGGGAAGTATAACGAGTAAAAGAAGAATATAGTTCATCGTCTTCCCTCCTTTAGCAAAGTCCGCTTGCTATTTTTGAGCAAAGCTCAACGATATAGCCGGAGGAAAATCCGAGAACAACGTTCACGACGGCGAATATAACGATCGGTATACACATTCCGACCGAATCCTTTCCTTCCGCGCGGTACACGATAGCACCGTTTTCATCTCTCTTTGGCCAGAAGGCACGCACGGAGGGAGAAAGTGAATAAACGGCACAAAGCATAGCGGAAACGAGAAGCGCTGCGGCGGCGATCACTGAAAGGGTGGTGTTCTTATCGACGGCGGCAGACACCAACTGCCACTTTGACACAAATCCCGACGTGAGGGGGATGCCGGTGAGAGCAAGGGCGGATATGGTGTAGCACACAAAGGTGACGGGCATCTTATATCCAATACCGTCAAGCTCGTAAACGTACGCCTTCCCCGTTTGCTTCATAAAAGCGCCTGCGCACAAGAATGCATTCATTTTTATTAACGCATGGAAAAGCATGTGGCAAAGTCCTGCGGCAAATCCCGCTTCGCTGTAGAGCAAAACACCGATAAGAATATAGGAAAGATTACTTACTGTGGAGTATGCCAGTCTGCGCTTGAAATGACGTTCACGCACCGCAAGGATCGCGGCGTATACGCACGTGATGATCGCAAGCACAAGACCGATATCACCCGCGAGTGAATTGCTTATGCAGTCCGTTCCAAAATTATAATATATCATCCGCATTATAGCGAAGACACCCGCCTTAACGACTGCGACTGAATGGAGAAGTGCAGTAACGGGAGTGGGGGCAACGGATGCGACGGGAAGCCAATGGAAGAAGGGGAAAAGGCAAGCCTTCACACCAAATCCAACGAGCATAAAAAGGAAAATGATGTGGAGCAAAAGATGCGATCCGCCATCAGGAAGAGTGAGTCCTCCGAGAACGAAATCCGTACTTCCGAATGCAGACGTAACGACAACGATGCCGACGAAGGCAAGCGCTGCGCCGCCAAGCTGATACGCCGCGTAAACACGTCCTGCGTGCATATCTTTCTTCTCGCATCCGTGAATAACGAGAGGGATGGTGGATATGGTGAGCATTTCATAGAAGAAATAGAGCGTTATAAGGTTTCCTGCCGTGGAGATGCCTCCCGTGGCGGAAAAGGTGAGGATAAGGAACGTATAAAATATACGGGTATGCTTTTCGCCCTTCATATAAAAGAAAGCATAGAAGGTCACGAACACGGCAAGAGTAGACGTCATCGCCGCGAAGAAAGAACCGAATCCGTCAAGGGATAGTACTATGGGGAAATTGTCGCCAAAGGAAAAGAGGCGAAGCTCACCCTCAGGGCGGTTCAGTATCAATAACCAGGTCGCTACCGCATTGATCGTCATTACGGACAAGACGACGCCATTTCGCAAAACGGTGGAACGAGGCTTAAAGCACCATACGACGGCGGCGCCGACGATGGGGATTATTATCGGTAAAAGTAAATATAGTTCGTTCATAGCTTAAAACAAAGGTGCAATGATCTCGGTAATCACCGACGATATCTCGCCACTGAAAATTCCCGAGACAAGAGACAGAAGGGTGAACACAACCATAGGGATCGTCATAGCAAGCGGCGCCTCATTACGAGATTCATCAGACACGGCTTCGCCGCCGGGGAAATACGCGCTGATCACGGGCTTTAAGAGATAGCCTGCTGTCAAAAGCGCGGATATTATAAGACAAAGAGGTGCCAGTACGCTATATACGGGGGATTCAAGCTGAGCGCCGCCAAGAGCGAGCGACCACTTTGATGCAAATCCCATCAGCGGAGGAATACCAATAAGCGAGAGAGACGAAACTGTGAAGCAAGCCATAGTGATAGGCATACGTCTGCCAATACCGTCAAGCTCACTGACGGTCGTACATCCGGTTTTATATATAATAGCGCCTGCCGCAAGGAAGAGTGCGTTCTTTGCAAACGCGTGAGCGATCACGTGGAGGAAAGCTCCCGTGGCGCCATCTGCCGTAAGTGTTGCAAGTCCGAGCATTATATAAGAGACGTTGCTGACTGTTGAATACGCAAGTCTTTTCTTCAGTATCTTCTCACGATAAGCCATGGTGGAGCCCATAACTACCGTTATCATAGCCAGGATGAGCCACGCGTCAGCCACCCAAGTGCCGCGGATATAATCGGCGCCAACGGACCAGAACACGATTCGCACCACCGCAACGACGCCCGCCTTCGCGATTATTGCGGAAAGCACAGCGGATGCAGGTGCAGGTGCAACGGGATGAGCCGTGGGAAGCCATCCGTGCATAGGATACATACCTGCTTTTGTGCCGAAGCCAAGAATGGCAACGAACACAGCAATGGGAAGCCATTTACTGTCGGTAAGTACGGCACCGCCGGGGACGAAGCTGCCACCCGTTGCCGCGTGTATAAAGAATATGCCAAAAAGTCCCATAAACCCGCCGGCAATGGAATAAAAGAGATATTTGAGCGCAGCGGAGACAGCCTCCTTCGTTCCGGAATGGAGAACGAGAGGCATAGACATAAGGGTGATAAGCTCAAAGGAAAGATACATCGTCACAAGATTGGACGAGAAGCAAAGGGATATGAGCGCACCCAAAGAAATAAGATAAAAAGCAAAGAATCTGTCGTCGTGTCCCTCGTGCTTGATATAAACGAAGGCGTACACCATAACGAGGACCCAAGCCATCATAAAGACGGAGGCAAAAAGCTTCGCCATTCCGTCAACGGCATATGAAACGTCAAGTCCCTCTGCCATTGATAAGAGAGTCCATTCCCCGCCATTCAACATAAAAAACACGGTTAATACGCAGGTAACGATCGTTGCCGCGGAAACATACACGCGGCGAGATATATCATTCAGTTTAAGAAGCGGCAAGATCGCGCCTGCCGCCGCTGCTAAAAGTATCGGAATAATTATCATAATTCAAATTCCTTTCCGATTGATTAAGAAAACATTGAAAGTCCTGATGTGAGTATATCCGCAATAGGCTGCGCGTTGATACCCAGATATAAGATCACGATAACGAATCCCAGAGAAGATACGATAAGTCCGGGATCTCGCTTCGGGTGTACCACCTCAGGAGGAGCGCTCACAGCCGTTTCTTCGTGATAAATAGCACCGTGAGTGGTGGGAGTATAGATACGGATAACGGTACGTATGAAATACAGTGCATTGAGAAGCGTGCTTATGGCAAGCGCTGTCAGCACCACTATCTCAACGATACCGCGATGTTCAGTTGATGCAACGGCAAAATAGAGCTTAGCCGTGAAACCTGCAAGAGATGGAACACCGGTCATAGAAAGTGCGCCGATAGTGAACATAATACCTGCGAGTCTGTTATTATGTGCGGAGCCCTGCAGGTCGTGGAACACCAGGTTGTCGTCGGAGACCTCGGAAAGCCTTGCGCCCGAAAGGAACAGAAGCGGCTTCGTGAAGGAATGGGCAAACATCTGGAAAAGAGCCGCCATAAAGCCTGCTTCGCCGCCAAGTCCTATACCAACGAAGATGTATCCTATCTGCGCGGCTGACGAATAGGCTATCATTCTGTTCAAATGACGCGAATGCATAGCGGAGAAAGACCCGAAGATCATACCCATAAGGCCGAATATTAAAAGAATGTGACGAGCTGTTACAAGTGCCTCGGTCTCAAGACCGACAACGCGGTACATTATCTTAATGAGAAGGAAGATATACCCCTTTGAAACGATACCGGAAAGCACCGCGGACGACGTAGGCGTTGCACATCCATAGGTATCGGGCATCCATGTATGGAACGGGAAAAGTCCCGCTTTTATACCAAGTCCTGCGCACACAAGACCTACGGTTACCGTCAAAGGAAGCGCATAGTCGCCCGTTGCATCAAGAATAGCGGTACGGTCACCGATATATTCCATAAGAAGATGTCCGGTGATACCATAGAAAAGCGTTGTACCGAGAAGAAAAAGACCCGATCCTAAAAGATTGAGTATCATATATCTCGTTGCGGCAAGCGCAGTACGTCCGGACTGCCTGATAACGAGAAGTCCGCAGGATGCGAGCGTCATGATCTCAAGGAATACATATCCGGTGAAAAGGTCGTTTGTGTAGGCAAGAGCCATAAGCGCCGCACCGATGAGATTGAGTAAAAGGCAATATAGATTCTGCTTTTTCTCCGTGATATCCGACACTATGTATCTGATGCCGCCAACGTGCGAGAGAAGCAAAACGGATGAAAACATTATTGCCGCAACGGCTTCCGCAACGCCTGCGCGAAGCTGGTTGCTCCAGGGAGCATCGAAATGTCCCATATTATAAGTGAAATACGTACCAAGCTCCCTCGTGTAAAGAAACACGGCGCACGACATAACAACGAGGATGACCTCAACCGCGATAGTAAACACACGGGCCGCGCGAGGCTTCAGTATCGAGCAGGTGACTGCTGCGAAAAGGCAGAGCACCACCGAAAAGAACGGAAAATTACAAACAAAATCCATCATCTGTGTTCACGCCTTTCTCTCGCCATAACGTATATTTCATCCAGATTCAGCGTGTGGTAACGCTCGTACAGACGCACCGAAAGCGAAAGCATAACAGCCGTAACGCTGACGGAAACGACGATACCCGTGAGGACCAGTGCCGACGGAACGGGATTGATATAGGTGAGGGGGTTCGTGTCACCGTTTTCGATTATGGGAGGCTTACCGCCGTAGATATAGCCGAGGGATGCCAAAAACAAATAGATCCCCGTGTCCATAATGTTCATTCCGATGAGCTTCCTTATGATGTTTCGACCGAAAAGGAGCATCATAAAGCCAATGCAAAAAAGCATGAGTGCAACGGCTTCTTCGTAGTTATAAATCAGATTATTCATTAAAAACGCCTCCAGCCGATCATACGGTAGATACCGTACATAGTGCAGGCAACGACCATTCCGACAGCAATATTGAGAGGAAGTATAAGTCCTGCAGAGAGAATGTTACCGGGAGTGCCGTTTCCGATAAAGCTTTCGAGTTCGTTTGCTCCCGTGTAAAAGCTATAGCTCTTGGAAAGGCAATAGAATGAAAGCGCAATAAAGGATACAGTTTTGAACCTCTTTTCAGAAAGGAATCTGCCGGCAACGTCTTCGCCGTATGCAGACGAAAGGAGTATAACAGCCGCTCCGATAACGGCTCCGCCCGAAAATCCGCCTCCGGGAGAAATATGTCCGTTCAAAAGCATATAAACGCCAAAAACGAGGATAAGGGGTACGATAGCAATAACGGTTTTCCTGAGGATAGGGTCGCCCGTCAGATCAAGGATATCCGCACCTACCGTATCCGTTTTTTCGGAGGTATCTGCCCAGAGAAGCGCAAGCACGCAGGTGAGAGCGCAGAAAAGCACAAAGGATTCACCGAGGGTGTCAAAGGCGCGGTATTCAAGTATTATACCGGCAACGATATTGACGGCTCCGGTGTATTCCATACCATTTGCAAGGTATTCGTATGTGACCATATCCATATGCTCCGAGGATTCACCGTATCTGGGCATACCGTCGATGGTGCAAAGCAAGAGAGTTGCCATACAAACAAGGCAAAATACAGCCAACACAACATATACGACGTGGATCAGCCGGCGATGCTTCAGTTCTCCAAGCACGATCTCTCGACGCTTCACTTCCCTCTCACCGTCATTTGCGTGTTCGGGAAGCTCGGCTACAGTATCAAGATCGTATTCGCCGTCCACCCAAAGAGAGATTTTATTTTTCAGTTTTGTTATTCTGTTTTTCATTCTTGTTTTCATTCTTGTTTTCAGCCTCCATTCGACCGATCTTGTGAAGCGCCATATAAAAAAGGACTCCGGAAACTCCCGCACCGACAGCGGCTTCCGTTACGGCAAGGTCAGGGGACTCCATAAGCACCCAGAGTATCGCCATAATAAGACTATAACCGGTAAACACGATCACTGCGTGAAGGGTCCGCTTGATAAAAGCCGCGCACACCGCGGTGACCACCAGCATTGCAAGAAGAACGATCTTCGCTATCTCAACAAGTTCCATTATCGTCCCTCCTCTTCCTCTTCTATCCTGCAATTATCATCCAGACTGTCGCTGACCGTATATTCAAGCTCGGCGAGAAGATGCGTGGAAACGGGAGAGGTAAGTATCATTATCATAAGGACCATCAGTTCCTTCAAGGATACGAACTGCAGTCCTGCGTATACTATGGCTGAAAGCGCCACGCAGGTGACACCGATGGTGTCAGCAACAGCAGCAGCGTGAAGCCTGTTAAGGCAGAATTTGAAGCGTCCGACGCCGAGCGCTGCAGAAAAAAACGCAAGCGCGCCGATCAAAGTCAAAACGGCACTGAAGCCGAAGCAAATCCATTCACCGATCATTTTCCACCTCTGTTTTTGTTCTTACCGTATACTCTTCTCAAAATGATAACAGAAAGAAAATTAACGAGAGCGTATATAACGGCGATATCAGCAAGATAATCCTCGTCAAGCAGTGCGGTCAGCGTGAGCATACTGGAAATGACGGCACTGCCGATCATATTCACGCCAAGCACACGGTCGCACACCTCAGGCCCCCTACAGCTTCTGTATATACCGACGGCGGCGTACAGCGATAAAAATATCAAAGTAAAACGAAAAAGATATTTATAAGCAACGTCCGGTGTCATCTCTTTCCTCCTTCAAGCTTGGATTCCATTTTCGCAAGGAGCTTCACGAACACGGAGCTATCCATTCCTTCAGCCATTGCTCCGTGAAGACAATGGACCGTAAAGTTTTCGCCTTTATTATTCAGGGTTATAGTACCTGGTGTCATTGTTATACTGTTTGCCAGCACAGCGTTTGCCATTTGACTCTTAAGGCCGGATTCAAAACGCACGACGACACCGTCAGGCTTTTTCTTCCCGAAAATATACGGGATAACAGCAAAATTTGCTTTCAGTATTTCATATTCAAGAACGGCAACATACGCCGCGGCAAAGGGGAGAAGCTTATATAGATTCATCTCACGCTTCCACGTCCATCCGAGATAAGCGAAGGAAAAGGCGAACACAACGCCGGTGATAAGAACGCCGAAAAGAACTATCTCAACGGTTATTTTGCACGACAGTATAAGCCAGAAAATAAACAAAAGCAGTAACATAATATCTCCTAATTGTAAATACACGTACATTTATTCGACACATTTTTCATCCTATTTATTATATACACAAGATATGCTTCCGTCAATATAACGATTAACCAATCCGCAAAATTTAATCATACACGAACCTATAATATTGCACAAAAAACAAGAAGACGGCTCCGTGTCCTTCAAGACACGGGAGCCGTCCATTGGCTGTTTATTTTCCCGCTTTCATTCTTCTTTTAATAGCCTTCAGATCCCGAAGCATGCGGACGGTATCCTTCACGATATGCACCTTCGACTCTGCTTCCCTATGGTTTATGATCTTAACGGGAAGCTCCGACACACGGTATCCAAGTCTGTCGGCGTAGAGCAACACCTCGATATCAAAGGCAAAGCGGTCGGTCTTGCATCTTTTGAAAATATCGTGAGCCGCTTCCCTTCTCATTGCCTTGAATCCGCACTGGGAATCGCTGTGGCGCAGACCTGCCGCAAGCTTCAGGATTACGATATATGTTTTCGAGGCAAGCCTGCGCACGAAGGTATACCCCTCGTATCCGCTTTTATCGGCGTTTCTTGAACCGATGAGCACGTCGGTCTCAGGCAGTTCGTCAAGCTTTTCCACGGCTTCGCGTATCTTTTCGGTACCATATGCGTTATCACAGTCAGTATAGAGCACGATGTCGCCGCAGGCAGCAAGCACAGCAGTTCTTACGGCACAGCCTTTGCCGCGATTTTCGCCGTAGCCAACGACGCGAACACGTGGATGTCCTATCCCGCGTACGATATCGGCACAGCCGTCACTCGATCCATCGTCGCAAAAGACTATCTCATAGTCATCGGGAACTATCGTGTCAAGGGCCTCGGTATAAATCTTCACCGCCTCCGCAGCGATGCCCGATTCGTTATACATCGGGATACATAAAGAAAGTTTCATTGTTGCTCCAATATATGAAAAAGATCGTCACGTCAGCGTGATAAGGAAAGCACCGTGAAATCCACCTCTACGGTGACGCTGAGTTCACGGAGAAGGGTCAGCGCTTCCGCGCCGGATCTCGGGGTACGCCAATAATAAGGCGTCATTGAAAAAAGTGCGTTAATATGATCGCTGCCGGCAATGTGGCTTTGGTATTTGATCGTCTTCTCCGATTCAAAAACGAGTCCGCTGCCCTGAGCTCTTTCACCGTGTAGGAATTTTTCGTTATCGCGGACGTTCCCCTTGCCGTAAAGTACCTCCTTGAGCTCATAAAGGTGGCTTTTGCCGGCGGACCCGATAAGCACTTTACCGCCGTCCTTCAAAACACGGGCAAACTCAACGTAGTCGCAGGGTGAAAAGAAAGAAAGGATGAGATCCACGCTCTTGTCGGGAAAAGGCATCGACGCCAGAGATGCTGTTGCGTACGCTGTTATTTCGGCGACATCCAGCCTGCGAGCTGCCTTAGCGGCGGCTTCCGTTGCGTGCTTGGACGCATCAATGCCAACGACAGTCACGCCGGGAAGCGTCTCGGCAATACCATTCGTATAATAGCCTTCTCCGCAGCCTGCGTCGAGAACGACGCCACCTTCAGGCAAAAGCTCTCCTATGGCAGAAATGATCGCTTCTTTGTTGGGCTTATAGTACCCTGCCGAAAGAAAACGAGTCCTCGCCGTTATCATCCCCTTGTCGTCGCCGGAGCTTCTGTTTCTCATCTTTCCGGGACGTAAAAGATTAACGTAGCCTGCACTTGAAAGATCGAATCTGTGACCGCTGCCGCAAGCCAAAGCACCATCTACGACAGTGAGGCCTTCCCCGCAAACAGGACAGATGAAGATATCGTTTATCATTCCGTTACCTCGATAAGCTTGCCCTGCAGGCAATAACGGAGATTCTTGATCCCAAGCTTCGTGCAGGTGGAAAGCGTGATGATGCGGTCGTTTTCGTCAAACGTCGTGCGCTTTGAATACATTGACTGAGACTGCATCTCATTCGCAAACGCAACGAAGCTTGCGGCGCTTGAAAATCTCGTTCTGAAATACTGATAATCGGATCTGAATATAGCGAGGTTGAAGGGTTCGAACACATACTTGCCCGTTGATGTATAGACATAAATATTATGCGTGTTGAAAAATTCCTCGCTCTGTGCGAATTTCATAACATCTGCAAACATTTTGCCCGTTGAGCTGTTGTGTGCATAAAACACGGTATTATAGTTATCAAGGATATAGTCGTTGAGTCTGTAGTCGGCAAACACCGAGCCGATGGACATTGGCTCACCCGTAAACGCATGATTAAGGTAAAAATCGTTATCATCGCCTCTGACGACGGGGTATTCGATGACGGTATCCTCGATAACGATATAGGCGTATACGTCCGGATATGCGTGCATCAGTGCCGATATCTTCGCCTTCATCAGCTCAACTTCCTGATCGTACTGCTCCATCTCGATAACGATTCCGTTATCAGGCTGTGAAACGCCGGCAACAAAAGCGTCCGAAGATTGCATCTTAGACATAGTATAGGCGCCAACGCTCCCCGAATCGAGGATCGACGTGTAGCCATCAAGCAGTTCCTCGTAGTATCGGTCGCCCGAATACTGTTCTGTGAATATGATAACGAGTTCAACTGAGCAATAAATAAAAACGCCGAGCGCAAGAAGAAGAACGAGCTTTTCAAAAAGATAGCTCACGAAGGTGCTGACGGAGAATCGTTTTTTCGTTATGGCTCCGCCCATTTCGTCCGCCGTTATCGCCACTACGGAATCAATGAAAAGTCCGCTCTCTCCCGCTCCGTCAAAGAGAAAATCTACCGGTGCAGGCTCTGCCTCAGAATCCGGTTCGGTTTCGGCGTGAGATGCGTCATCGACGCCCCCCTCATCGTCCGCGCAGAAGGCTTCGGTCTCGGGGGCGACCGTGCCGGAACATTCACCGTTTGTATTTTCTGCTTCAAGAACGTTTTCGTTATCCATCGGTTCCCCCTCTCCGCTTGACATTATATCACAGCTTATTATATAATCGTAGTTGATAAATGGTTCAAAACCACTATATTATTATATATCCCGACCGCAATTTTTGCAATAACGAAGGGTTTAATTAATATTATATTTACATTCGAAAGCCTATATTTTTCCTTTGAAGGGTACGCCGCTATGGACACGAAAATTTTTAATGATCTGATGATAACGGAAACGACGAATCTGGGAGCGGGCGTTGCGCGCGATGATGACGGCCGTGCAATATTCGTTGACGGCGCCGTGGAGGGCGACGTATGCGATGCCATTCTCACAAAAAACTTTGCTTCATATAGTCTTTGCAATCTAAACAAGCTTCACGCATCGTCTCCTTTCAGAGCAACTCCCGATTGCCCTGCATTCGGGGAGAAATGCGGTGGCTGTACATTCCGTCACATCTCCTACGAACACGAACTTTCCGTAAAGGAGAAACACGTCAGATCTCTTTTCAAGAGAGCGGGACTCAACGTAGAGGTATCACCCATTCGCACCGCAGGCAAGGACGCCGTGCGCACAAAGGTCACCGTTCCCGTTTCTCGGGACGGCGAGATAGGATATTATAAAAAGAATTCACACAGCATCATTCCTCAAAAGGACTGCAGACTTCACGATCGCCTCACAAACGCTATAATTGCCGACGTTTCCGTTTTGGTGAAGAAGTATCGACCGCAAGGACTTCACCACCTTTGCATCCGACGCAGCACCGACGGCTTGATGGTCATATTTATTTCAGAACGCGAAGAAGATATAAGCTTTGCAAAAAGCGCCTCGCTGTCGCTTTCAGACGAACACGGCGAGATAAAAAGTTTTTATTTTTGTTTCCGAAAAAAAGACGCGCAAAACGGCAATTACACCCTCGTCTTCGGCGACGAACGCATCAAAGACCGTCTTACCGACTGTGATTTCCTCATTTCACCCGACGCCTTCTATCAGGTAAACCACGACTCCGCTGAGATACTATACACTCTCGTACGGGAATACGCCGCACTCCGAGACGGCGACACCGTTGCCGATCTTTACTGTGGCACAGGCACTATCGGCATTTCCGTCATCAAAAATTCCGCAGTCAAAGCTTCCCTTACGGGTATTGAGATCGTTGCATCCGCCGTTGAGGATGCAAAAGCGAACGCAAAGGCAAATGGGATCGAAGCGAGCTTCATCTGCGGAGACGCCGCGAGCTTCAGTAAAAAAGCAGACTGCGTCATCGTCGATCCGCCTCGGGCAGGCTGCGGCAAAAGGCTTATTTCGCATCTTATGAGAACCTCTCCGCCACGCATCGTTTATATTTCCTGCGATCCCGCAACTCTCGTGCGCGACCTGAAAATGCTGTCTGAAACATATCATATCGAAAAGGTCACGCCTGTTGATATGTTCCCCCGTACGGGGCATGTCGAGACGGTAGCACTTTTAAGTCGGCAAAAAGCCGACGACCATATCAAGTTTGATGTGAATCCGGAAGATCTGATAGGATAGTTCTGCATGACATCGTAGACACGGATCAAAATACAAGTCGGAAAAGGATCTATACGAAAGAGGTTTAGCGTGAAAATTCAACCTTTCTGAACCGAAAGGTCAACGTTTCACGCACAAATCACCACTAAAAATAGGACCCAGCCCATTTTTGCCGCAGAGCGACACGGGTTGATTTCAAAGAATATTTGTGCCGCCATGGGGTGGCGGAATGGAGATTATGATGAATAACTATATGGATATCGTGGCGTTAACCAAGGAACTGTGGAAGGGAAAACGCATACCTCTTACAACTCGAAGCGACAGCTATTACGACTTTGATATCGACCCGCTGAACTCTGACGGATGTACGATCAAAATAGTCAGAAAGCCTGCTGAAAAGGAAATAATCCACACTCCGGAGGAATACGACTTTCCGGATTCATTATATCAGGATCATTGGGATAAGGCGGAAGCCTATGGCGTTGTCAGCGACACGGGAGAATTGATGGCTTGCATCGAGGTATGTCCCGAAGAATGGTCAAACCGACTGATAGTAACGGAGCTTTGGGTTTCAAACGACCTTCGCGGAATGGGCGTGGGCAAAAGGCTTATGAACAAAGCGAAGGAGATAGCAAAATCACAGAGCAGACGCGCCATCATTTTGGAAACACAGTCATGCAACACAAATGCGATCGGATTTTATCTTCACGAAGGCTTTGAGATCATCGGATTTGATACGTGCTGCTATACGAATGACGACATAGGAAGGCGGGAAGTACGAATCAATCTCGGCTACTTTTTACACGGTGAAGCTCGCAGAAAATAACGATTTTCCCGTAATACGAGAAAACATCTTTATGAACGATACATTCCCGAAACGGTAGAAAGGGCAACGACGTTGAATCTTCCCCGTCTCTCCGTGGCGGGCGTATCGTGATACCAAGCATAACAGCTTAACAAAAACAAACGTGCATCATCCGCAAAAAAACACACGGGCTGATTTGAGATTCTAGTTTAACCAAAACGCTGTCGTTCGATTAACGGCAAGTTTCAATATAAAACAAGATCAGGAGCGTATTATGATAATCACAGATATCACGGGGATAGGAGATCCGCAGATTCTCCTCCACAATGAAACATATTACTGCTACGCAACGAGTCACGGACGCGGATTTTGTGTTTGGACGAGTCGCGACCTATATAGCTTTAGCGAACCTCAGCTTTGCTTTTTTGCCGATGACTCTCACTGGGCAGACCGCGATTTCTGGGCACCGGAGGTGGTTTACCACGAGGGCAGATTCGTTATGCACTATTCTGCGCGGATGAAGAGGAGCGGCAGCCTCCGTATCGGAGTTGCCGTCAGCGATTCGCCCCTTGGCCCCTTAGTTGACGTCAAAAACACGCCTATGTTTGATCTTGGCTACGCGACCATCGACGGCTCCGTTTTCAAATATAAGGACGAAAACTACTTTTACTATTCCCGCGACTGCAGTGAAAACGTCATCAACGGCGTTCATACGAGTCAGTTATACTGCGTTCGTCTGGATGAAACGCTGACGCGCACCGTTGGCGAGCACGTACTCGTCACCACTCCCACCTACAGTTGGGAGCTTCTCTCCCTCCCCGGAAACTTTATATGGAACGAGGGGCCGACTCTCATTGAAAAAGACGGTCAGATCGTGATGAACTATTCCGCCAACTTCTACGCTTCAAACGACTATTCAATCTGCATCGCAACAGCCGCCTCCCCCTTTGGTCCATTCACGAAGGCAGACGAGGCAAACCCCGTGCTCAGATCCAAAGAGAATCTTTTCGGCGCAGGTCACAACGCCTTTTTCAGAGACGCAAGCGGCGCGCTTATGACATCCTTCCACGTTCAGACGAACCCCGAAAAGCCCAGCGGAAACCGTCGCGTATGTATCGGCAAGGTAAGCTTCACAGAGCGCGACGGCGTGCTTTACGAAAGCATCTACTAAAGGAGAATATATGCTTAAGACCATAAAAAACGAGTTTCTGACAGTTACCGTTTCCGAAGACGGGGCGGAGCTTCATTCCATACTCGGCGCTGACGGCACCGAGTATCTGTGGCAGGGCGATCCTGCCTATTGGAGCGACCGCGCTCTCAACATCTTTCCCTTCGTTGCCCGTCTTTTCGGCGGTGAATACGAGCTTGACGGTGAACGTCGTCAAATGAAGATACACGGCATCGCCCCTTATCGCCGATTCAAGGTTGAGGCTCACAGCGACGCCACCCTTTCTCTTGTGCTCGCCTCAGACAAGGCTACGCGAACCGAGTACCCCCGCGATTTTCTCTTCCGCATTCGATACGAGCTTTGCGGCAACACCCTTGCCGTCACTTACGAGGTTGAAAACCACGACAAAAAACTATGTATTTCGGACTCGGCGGTCACCCCGGCTTCAACGTCCCCCTTTCGGGCAGCAACGATTTTTCAAGCTATTGCTTGCGTTTTTCGGGAAAATGCGCCCCTGAAAGAGTGGGATTCACGAAAGACTGCTTTCTCGACGGGACCTTCGCTCCCTTCCCCCTTGACGGTGGCTTCATTCTCTCGCTTTCTCACAGTCTTTTCGACGACGACGCCATCGTTCTTCGGAATATGGCACGCGAGGTAACGCTCGGCTCCGACAAAGACAGCCACAGCGTTACCGTTTCCTTCCCCGATATGCCCTATCTCGGCATATGGCATATGCCGCGCACAGACGCCCCCTACGTTTGCATTGAGCCTTGGTGCTCGCTTCCCTCATCAAACGGCGAAGTCACCGTTTTCGAAGAAAAAACCGACCTTATCTCCCTCCCCTGCGGCGAGACCTACAAAAATACCTGGACGATCAGGTGTAGCGCCCTATGATAAAGCTTATAGTTTTCGACCTTGACAGCACTCTTGCCCCTCTCGGAAAGCCGATCTCGGAAGTCACCGCTTCACATCTGCGAGGATACGCCAAAAACGGCATACGCATCGCCATCGCATCTGGCAAGCCTACCTACTATCTTTGCGGTCTTTGCCGCCAGGCGGCGCTCCCTGACGCCATCCTTATCGGCGAAAATGGCGCAGCCATCGAATTCGGCGTTGATCTGCCGCCGAAGGTATCGGTGACGCTTTCCCAAAGCGATGCGGCAAAAAATACTATCGATCTCATTCGCCGCGGACTTGAAGAGAAGCTTCCACACCTTTGGTATCAGCCGAACCGAGTTGCGCTGACACCCTTTTTCACCTCTGACGAGGACGCAGACAAGATCGCTCTTTTCCTCAAGGAAAATGAGGACTCCATAAGCGATGTTATCGTGTATCGTCAATGCGACTGCTACGATATCGTGCCTGCGGGGATAGACAAGGGTGCGGGACTCACCGCCCTTTGCCGCATGCTTTCCATTTCCACCGACGATGTCATAGCCGTCGGCGACGGCATAAACGACGGGCCTATGTTCCGTGTTGCAGGCATCTCCCTCGGCATCAATTATAGGTATCCCGAAAAAGTCAGCCGCAACTTTTCCGCAATCGACGAAGCGCTCGACTATATAGACAGCCTCATCGCACGAGAAAAATAAGAAAAAAGTCCGATTTCATATCGGACTTTTTTGAAATTTCGCTTTTTCACCGAACCTTTCGGCTTTTTTCCGTGTCTTATTATATGAATCGGCCGATTCACTATCGCAAAAGAAAGGAGGACCGAAATGGAGCCTCACGAACTTCAAAAGATATCGCTCGCCATTGAAGGCACAATTCACGGCAACCCCGATGCCTACACCGTTATCGTTACGACGTATATGCAAAGGCTTTACCGCACCGCGCTGATACTGTGCGGAAACGCAACGGTTGCAGAGGATCTCGTTCAGGAGACCTTCATCGATGGCTACCTGCATTTATACGAGCTTCGCGATCCCGAAAAGATCGAAGGCTGGCTTTCAAGGATCCTCCGCAATAAGACCGTGAACGCACTTGCGCGCACACGGAAGACCGAGTCCT
>CAYXHC010000042.1:0-18959 GCA_964464905.1 uncultured Lachnospiraceae bacterium | reverse complement strand
ATCTTCTGCATAAGCTCGTTGTAGAAATAAGGGTTATGAAGAACGGTCAAGCGCATACCGAGTATTTCCTTGGCCTTGATGAGGTGGCGGATATAGGAACGGGAGTGAAGTCTGCAGGCAGGGCAGCCGCAGTTTTCATCAATGGGACGTGGGTCGCGCATATATTTTTCGTTGAGTACGTTCATTTTGCCGTGCCAGGTAAAAACATTGCCGTGGCGCGCGTTACGGCTGGGCATTACGCAGTCGAAAAAGTCGATTCCACGGTGAACTGCCTCGAGAATGTTCACGGGCGTGCCGACACCCATAAGATAACGGGGCTTATCAACGGGAGCGTGGGGAAGGGTAACGTCCAGAATGTGATACATAACGTCCGCTTCCTCACCAACAGCAAGACCGCCTATCGCATAGCCGTCAAGATCGTATTCGCGGATCGTCTGCATGTTTTCAATGCGCAGGTCGTCGTACGTGCCGCCTTGGTTGATACCGAAAAGAAGCTGATTTTTGTTTATGGTGTCGGGCAGGGAATTGAGACGTGCCATTTCCTCCTTGCAGCGGAGGAGCCAGCGCATCGTGCGTTCGCTGGACTTTTTGACGTAATCGTAAGGAGCAGGGTTCTCAACGCATTCGTCAAACGCCATGGCGATGGTGGATGCGAGGTTGGACTGGATCTGCATACTTTCCTCGGGACCCATAAAGATGCGCTTACCGTCTATGTGAGATGCAAAATAAACGCCCTCCTCCTTTATGCGGCGAAGACCTGCAAGGGAGAATACCTGGAATCCGCCGGAGTCCGTGAGGATCGGCTTATCCCAGTTCATAAACTTGTGTAGTCCGCCCATATCGTGAATGAGCTTGTCGCCGGGACGGATGTGGAGGTGGTAAGTGTTTGAAAGCTCCACCTGACAGTTAAGCTCGCGGAGCTCGGGGGCGGAAACACCGCCCTTGATAGCGGCGCAGGTGCCCACGTTCATGAATACGGGTGTTTCGATGGGACCGTGAACTGTCTCCATGTGGCCGCGGCGTGCGTCGCCCTCGGTTTTCAGTACTTTGAACATATCTTATCCTTTATCTTTTGTCTATAGATGATTTATTGCGTGCGTTTGAAATGTCTGTCGAGTCCGGAATGCGTCAGCTCAAGGGCAACGGGTCTGCCGTGAGGACAGTATTTGATGTTCGGCAAGCGGAAAAGCTCGTCGCAGAGCCATTTGATGTGCTCGGGGCCGTATACTCTGCCGCCCTTTATCGCCGCCTTGCAGGCGCAGGTGTAAAGAGTGCGCTCAAATATTATGTCGCGTGCCTCGGCGGCGCTGGTGCGCAGTCCGTCTGCGAAGACCTCAAATATTTCGTGTACCGTGTCTGTGCCGAAATTGTGGGGGAGCGACGATACCGACACCGTGGAGCCGTTAAGGGTGAAGTCAAAGCCTGCAGCTTTGATCTCGTCGGCATATTCCGCGATGGCAGCAGCCTCGTCTGGCGTCAGCTCAACCGTGACGGGTACGATAAGAAGCTGCGACGCAGACTCAAGCGACCGACGGCGCATATTCTCCCTGAGCCTTTCGTAAAGAATACGCTCGTGTGCTGCGTGCTTATCTATGAGAAGGAGAGTTTTCTCGTATTCAACGATAACGTAGCAGTTGAAGGCCTCTCCCACGATGCGGTAGTCGGGTATAATGTTTTTCGGTGCGCTATCGGTTTCTGGAGCCGTTTCGTCCGCGGAACGGGAGGGCGCTTCGGCGGTCCTTACCTCTTCAACGGGGTGCGATGCCTGCTTTTCTTCCGCAGATACGGGAGCCGCGGCGGGTTCGGTGATCCTTATCACCTCGGCAATCTTCGCCGTTACGTTTGCGTAGTTTGCCCTCGGCGAGCTTTCGCTGTGTACGGTGTAAACGCTGCTTCGCCCGGGGGGTGGCGTGACGTTGCCGAGGACGGGACGATCCTTGGTCGCGAGAGGCTCCCATTCGGGACGGAAGCTGATCTCCTCCGTTTTCGGTACGGGCGTGCCGTCACGAACGGGGACGAAAGCCGCCGCCGTTTTCTCAGCGCGGCGCATATAATCTTGCGGGACGGCTGTGACGGAAGACTTCTTTTCTTCTGCAAGCCGTATCTCCGCCGTCGTCATATTCCGTTCAAGGGCGGGACGGACGGCGTAATAAACAGTTTCAAAAATGAGCTTTTCGTTTGAAAATTTCACCTCTAATTTTGCAGGGTGAACATTTACGTCAACGGTGTTCGGTGCCACCGTTATTGAAAGAACGCAGGCAGGGAAGCGGTCGGGCGGCGCAAAGGTGTTGTATGCCTGTTCAATGGCAGCCTGCGCCGTTTTGCTTCGAATGTATCTTCCGTTAATGAAGAATATCTGCCCGTTTCTGTTTGCACGGGCGGTGTCGGGCATACCGATGTAGCCTTCGATGGAAACGCCGCCGCTTTGCGCCTTAACGGGAATGGTGCGGGACCAGAAGCCGCGGCCGAGAACGGAATATATAGCGCCTTTAAGGTCACCGTTTCCTTCGGTGCGTAACCGCATCACGCCGTCTGTGATCAGGCGGAAGGAAATGTCTGGACGTGAGAGAGCAACTCTTTCGACGATGGTGCATATCGCCGCCGTTTCCGACGCGTCCTTTTTCAAAAACTTCCGCCTTGCGGGGACGTTTGCAAAAAGCTCCTCAACGATGATGTTCGTACCCTTCGAGCATCCCGTTTCCGTGTATTCCACGATCTCACCGCCCTCTATTGAGAGCAGACCGCCGAATTCAGCGTATTCGGGACGGCTGATGATGCGCATCTTGGAAACGGACGCGATAGCGGCAAGGGCCTCGCCTCGGAAGCCGAGAGTCATAATGCCGTCAAGGTCGGATGCAGAGGAGATCTTGCTCGTTGCGTGTCGGAGAATTGCCGTTGGCAGGTCGTCGAAATCGATGCCGCAGCCGTTATCTGTAACGCGCATATAGGATATTCCGCCGTGCTGTATCTCCGTCGTGATAACGGTGGCACCGGCGTCGATGGCGTTTTCCAAAAGCTCCTTGATAACGGAGGCAGGGCGGTCAACGACCTCACCTGCCGCGATAAGATTCGCGACTTCGAAATCGAGCACGTGTATTTTGTTTTTTTCATTTGCACGGATCTCGTCCATCGCGTCTCCTTTCGTTTATCGTGAGTTAGAGCTGTTTTTTCAGCTCAAATATCAGGTTCATTGCCTCAATGGGCGTCATTGTGTTAAGGTCCGCCTCTCTTATTCTTTCGGCAACGTCGTGCTCCGAGGACGAGAAAAGGGGAATGGTGGATATCATATCTAGCGTGTAGTCCGGCGAAGGCGATGCCTTCGGCGCGTCCGTCTCGATCTCCGCAAGTATCTCTCTTGCACGCTTGAGTACCTCTGCAGGCACTCCCGCAAGCTTTGCGACCTCGATGCCGTAGCTGTCGTCGGTGCCGCCGCGAACGATTTTACGGAGGAAAGTTATGTCTCCGCCGCGCTTTTTGGCGGCGATGTTGTAGTTTACGGCGCCCTCAAGGATATCCTCAAGAACGGTAAGCTCGTGATAGTGGGTCGCGAACATGGTCTTCGCGCCGATCTTTTTGCCGTGAGTGTATTCCGCAACGGCACGGGCAATGGAAAGTCCGTCGTAGGTGCTGGTGCCTCTGCCTATCTCGTCGTAGATGATGAGGCTTCGCTTGGTGGCATTGCTGAGAATATATGATACCTCAGACATTTCAAGCATAAAGGTGCTCTGTCCCGATGCTAAATCGTCAGACGCGCCAACACGGGTGAAAAGCTTGTCAACGATGCCGATACGCGCTTCGCGTGCGGGCACAAATGAGCCTATCTGCGCCATAAGCACGATTATGGCAACCTGACGCATATAGGTTGATTTACCTGCCATATTGGGGCCTGTGATAATGGCGAGACGGTTAAAGTCCGTGTCGAGAAGCGTGTCGTTGGGAACGAAATACTTGTCCTTAACGAACTGCTCAACGGTGGGGTGTCTGCCGTCCTTGATATCGATAACATCGGAGTAGTCAACCTCGGGACGAACGTAGTTGTTTCGCTTGGCAACGTCCGCAAGGGAGCAGTAAACGTCGGTGAGCGCAAGGAGGTGCGCCGCACCTCTGATACGGGAGGTAGCCTCGCCCACACGTGTCCTGATGCTACAGAATATCTCGTATTCAAGGGAACGGACCTTGTCCTCGGCTCCGAGGATGGTGGCTTCCTTGTCTTTAAGTTCTTCCGTTATGTATCTCTCGCCGTTTACGAGAGTCTGCTTGCGCATATAGCGGGCAGGCACTTGATTCGTGAAGGATTTTGACACCTCGATATAGTATCCGAATACCTTGTTATAGCCTATTTTCAGGGTTCGTATGCCTGTTGCCTCGCGCTCCTGCTCCTCGATCTCGTGTATCCACCCCTTTCCGTCGTTCATAACGGAACGGAGATAGTCAACGTCGGGATCGTAACCGTCGGCAATAAGACCGCCCTCGCGGAGCGAGAAGGGGGGCTGATCGGAAATGGAGGCTCTGATAAGCTCGGAAATATCCGTAAGCTCGTCAAGGCCGCTGTAAATATCCCTAAGCTCGGAGCATTCAGCACCCTCAAGGAGCGAACGAAGCTCGGGAATAACGTCAATGGTGGTGAGGATGGCGCGCAGATCCTTCGCGTTCGCGGTGCCTAGTCCAACCTTTGTTATAAGACGTTCAAGGTCGAGAACGGAGGCTAAAAGCCGCGTGCATTCCTCGCGGAGCATAAAGTTTTCAGCAAGCTCCTCAATGGCATCCTGACGCCGTGATATGTGCGATGTGTTCACAAGGGGATGCTCAAGCCAGGAGCGAAGCATCCTTGCGCCGAGAGAGGACGAGGTGCGGTCAAGCACCCAAAGCAGAGAGCCGCGCTTTTCCTTTGAGCGCATGGTTTCCGTGATCTCAAGATTCCTGCGTGTGTTCGAGTCTATCTCAAGATAGTTGCCGCCGGAATAAACGGAAAGCTCCTTTATGTAGGAGATGTCCGCAAGCTGAGTTTCGGCAACGTAGGAAAGAAGGGCGCCCGCCGCAGATATCATCTCGTCGGTGCGGGTGCTTTCCCCGTCGGAATAGATGCCGAACTGATCGTCGCAGCGGCGGCGGCAGGGCTCAAAGGCGAAGCGGTCAGAGTCGCGCTTCGAGGTGAGGGCGCCGAGGCGCTCCTCAATATAAGTGAACGTGCGCGGAAGCACCGTTTCGTCGGTGTTTGAAAGGATCTCGCTGGGCTTGTAGGCGGAAAGCTCGTTCACGAGACGCGCTTCGTCCTCAAGCTCAAAGGAGGTAACGTACATGGTAGAGGAGGTGATGTCGCAGAACGCTATCGCTACCCATCCCGTCTCACGGCGGTAATAGATGGTGGCAAGATAGTTGTTCTGCTTTTCGTCAAGAAGTCCCGAATCAACAACGGTTCCCGGAGTGATCACACGGGCGATCCTGCGCTCCATAGGTCCTTTTGTGACACCGGGCTCGCCTACCTGCTCGCAAACGGCAACCTTATAGCCTTTTGCAATAAGCTTGTCGATGTACGGCTCGCAGGAGTGGAAGGGAACGCCGCACATAGGGGCGCGTTCAGCTTCTCCGCAGTCACGGCCGGTCAGAGTCAGTTCAAGCTCACGTGACGCAAGCTTCGCATCGTCGAAGAACATCTCGTAAAAGTCGCCGAGCCGGTAAAAAAGAATATGGTCAGGGTACTGACTTTTGATCTGGAGATATTGTTCCATCATTGCCGTCATAGCGTTACCTCGGAAAAATCGGATTTATCGGTCTTTGATATTACTCGTCGTGGGAGTGGGAGCAGCCGCCACCGCAGGCGGAGCAGTCGCCGCTGCAGGAGTGGGGACGCTCACCGGTGATAGCGAAGAGGATCTCGTCGTTTACGGACTTGATGAGACCGTCGATATCTTCCTTAGCGGCAACGAATTCTTTATATACTTCGTTTTCGGTTATCTCTAAATAGAGAGTGTTTACTCTGCCTTCGATAGCGGTGATAAGCTCGCGGTCAACTTCCTTGTCGGAATAGACCTTTGCGAGCGCTGTCTGCTGTGCGTTGTATTCAGTGATCAGACGTGCGATGTCGCCGTTTTCACGGAAAGACTTTTCAGCCTCGGTGTAGCGTTCGTAGCAGGGGGTGGATTTGATTGTTTCGCCCAGCTTGTGAGCCATTTCGATTATTACATTTTCCATTGTGTTTTCTCCTTGAAAATTGTTGAATGATTATTCGGTGACGGGGTCACCCGTAAGACCGAACGTGTCGGTGTCGGTCACTTTTACGTTTACAAACTCGCCGCCTTTTACGGGAGTTGAAAATCTGATGAGCTTGTTTCCGTCCGTGCGTCCTTCGGTAACGGTATCGCCGTCGTCGGCAAGAACGCGCAGGGTGCGTCCCAGTTCGCGGGCGTTTTGTTCCTTTGATATTTCATTTTGCAAGGCTACGAGCCGCGCAAAACGTTCCTTTTTCACCTCGTCGGGGATCTGATCTTCCATTTCCGCGGCAGGCGTGCCCACACGCGGCGAATAGATGAAGGCGTAGATCATGTCGAAGCGTGCGCGGCGAAGCATATTGAGTGTACCCTCGAAATCCTCCTCCGTCTCACCGGGGAAACCGACGATAATATCGCTCGTGATGGCAACGTCAGGCATTGCTTCGCGAAGGGAAGTGATCTTCATCAAATATTTTTCTGTATTGTAGCGGCGGTTCATGCGGCGGAGCACGTCGTCGGAGCCGGACTGCATCGGCAGATGGAAATGGCGCGCGATCTTTTCGTGCCTTGCCATAACGGCGAAAAGCTCTGGGATGGCATCCTTCGGGTGACTCGTCATGAATCGTAATCGGAAGTCTCCGGGTATGGCGGCAAGACGGTCGAGAAGCGCCGCAAAATCAACGCCTGCTGTAAGGTCGCGGCCATATGAATTCACATTCTGTCCGAGAAGGGTAATGTCGCGGCAACCGTCCTCTGCAAGGGCTCTTACCTCTGCTTCGATGTCCTCGGGCAGACGTGAACGCTCGCGCCCTCTCACATAGGGAACGATGCAATACGAGCAGAAATTGTTGCAGCCGTACATTATGCTGACCCAGGCTTTAGCCTTTGAGGTGCGGCGAACGGGAACGTCCTCGGAAAAATCGGTGTCGGCAAGTGACTCTTTGACTTGCGGAAAATGTCGCTTTCCGCCTTTGAGACGTGAAGCGATAAGCTCGGGAACAAGGTAAAGCTCCGTGGTGCAGAAGGAGAAATCAACATAAGGATAGCTTCGTTTCAGCGTATCGGCACGGTGCTGCTGCGACACCATACAGCCGCCGACGCCTATGATCATATCGGGATTTTCTGCTTTTCTATGCTTCAGCTGACCAATAGAGGAAAGGGCCTTCTTTTCTGCGTGCTCGCGGATGGCACAGGTGTTCACCAAAACGAGCGACGCGCCGTTGGGTGTGTCGGTGACGGTGTAGCCCATAGCCTCTGCCATGCCTGCGAGGCGTTCGCTGTCCGCTTCGTTCTGCTGACAGCCAAAGGTCATTATATATGCGGTGGGAGGCGATGCAAGGGAAGCGTTTTTTCGCGCAACGTCAGCGATAGCCTTTTGCAACAGCACCGTTTTTTCGGGAGATATGAGATTGTTAAGGCGGAACTCCATAGAAAGATGTTTTAACTCGCTTTTATAAAATAATTGTTGCATTTACAATAGATCATTATACTATAAACATCGGAAAGTGTCAATTAAAGGCGGCGGAAATATTCTGTAATATATCAAGGCGAAGCACCGGAAAATTTTTGTTGCTTATTGCTAAAAACCGTGGTATACTTTGTGTAACGGTTTTGTGCCGTTAACCTTTACCGATATTAAAAATTACATATTTCGGAGGAATCACAAGGTGGAATATAACGAAATCAGAGAAGCCATAATCAACGGCGAGACCGCTCTCGGCATCGAGCTCGGTTCGACGAGAATCAAGTCCGTTCTTATAGGACGCGACTTTGCCCCCATCATTTCCGGTGCACACGACTGGGAAAACAGACTTGAAAACGGCGTTTGGACATACAGCCTCGAGGATATCTGGGCGGGCGTTCAGGACAGCTATGCAAAGCTCGTTGCCGCAGTTAAGGAAAAGTTCGATTGCAACCTCACAAAGGTCGGTGCAATCGGTTTTTCCGCAATGATGCACGGTTACCTCGTGTTCAACGAAGCAGGCGAGCTGCTCGTTCCTTTCCGTACCTGGCGTAATACCATCACGGGCGAAGCGTCTGCAGTTCTCTCCAGAGAATTCAAGTTCAACGTTCCCCAGAGATGGAGCATCTCCCACCTCTATCAGGCTATCCTGAACGGTGAGACTCACGTTCCTGAGATTAAATACATAACCTCTCTTGCAGGCTACATCCACTGGAAGCTGACGGGCGAGTTCACTCTTGGCATCGGTGATGCATCCGGCCTTTTCCCCATCGACCTCGATACGAAGGATTACGACGAAAAGCTCATCGCAAAGTTCGACGAGCTCGTTGCATACAAAAACTACCCATGGAAGCTTAAGGACATTCTGCCGAAGGCGGTTTCCGCCGGCGAATACGCAGGCAAGCTCACCGCTGAAGGCGCGAAGCTCCTCGATCCCACGGGTAACCTTGAGGCAGGTATTCCCCTCGCACCTCCGGAAGGTGACGCGGGCACCGGTATGGTCGCAACGAACAGCGTAGCTGCTCGCACCGGTAACGTTTCCGCAGGCACCTCCATCTTCGCCATGATCGTTCTCGAAAAGGCGCTGAAGGATTACTATCCCGAAATCGACATCGTTACGACTCCCACAGGTAAGCTCGTTGCGATGGTACACTGCAACAACTGTACCTCCGATCTTAACGGTTGGGTAGAAATGTTTGCAGAGCTTCTCCGCGAAGCAGGCTGCGACATCCCCATGTGGAAGCTTTACGATATCTTCTACTTCCAGTCCGAAAAGGGTAATAAGGATTGCGGCGGACTTATGTCCTATGGCTACATCTCCGGCGAGCACGTTACCGGCGTAGATTCCGGACGTCCTCTCTTCCTCCGTTCCACAGACTGCAACTTCAACCTTGCAAACTTCACCCGTTCCATCATCTTCTCCACTATGGGAGCACTCAAGATGGGACTTGATATCCTCTTTGAGCAGGAAGACGTTAAGGTAGACATGATCTACGGTCACGGCGGTCTTTTCAAGACCGAGCGCGTTGGTCAGAGCTATCTTGCAGCAGCGATCAATTCTCCCGTTTCCGTTATGAAGACGGCGGGCGAAGGCGGTCCCTGGGGTATGGCGCTTCTTGCATCCTACCTTGTGAACAAGGAAGATGGCGAAACTCTCGAAGCATTCCTTGCAAATAAGGTGTTCTGCGGCGAGACCGGTACCACCCTTGCACCCGATCCCGCTGACGTGGAAGGCTTCCGCTCCTACATCAAGACATATCGTGAATGCCTTGCAGTTGAGCACGCTGCAGCAGATTCCATCGGCTGATAATATTGCAAAAAAAGATCGCAGAGCCAAGATAAGCTCTGCGATCTTTTACTTTTGCCATAGGGATCCTTGGTAAAGTCCGTTTTCGTTCATATAACGGTCGATCTTCTTGATTACAGTGTCTTTTTCGAGATTCCATCGGGGTGCCACGAGTTCGGCACGTGGAGCGTCAGCCATAACGCGGTGAAGGATAATGTCGGGCCGAAGCCTTGCGATGGCGCCGGAAACGATGCGCACGTATTCGTCCATAGTACCCGGTGTGTATTCGTTTCTGCGGTACATATCGCAAAGGGCAGTACCCTCGGTGACGTAGAGCGAATGGAGCTTTACGCCAACGATCGGGTGGGAGGAAACGAAGCGTACCGTCTCGTAAACGTCGTCCTCCGTCTCGCCGGGGAGACCGATCATAACGTGCGCGATCACGTCGATGCCTCGCGCGTGGAGAAGCTCCACCGCTTCGGTGAAGCGGCGCGTCTCGTATCCGCGGTTGAAAAAACGTGCGGTATCGTCGTTTGATGTCTGAAATCCCAGTTCGCACCACACGTCGTACCTGTCGGTATATTCCGCGAGAAGATCGGCGCGATCTTCGTCAATGCAGTCGGGGCGTGTACCGACTGCAAGTATCTTTATTCTTTCATCCGTCAGCGCGGCGTCGTAACGCTGACGAAGCACGTCGGGCGCTTCGTGGGTATTCGTGAAATTCTGAAAGTAGGCAACGTAAACGCTTGCCTTTTTTACGGCACCCGAATGCATGAAAGCACTGACCTGACGCTCGATGGTGTATTCCTTGTTTATATGCTCGCCGGCGCCACGCTCACCGCAGAAGATGCAGCCGCCGACACCGCAGGTGCCGTCGCGGTTCGGGCAGGAGAAGCCGCCGTCGATGCAGATCTTACCAACTCTGTCGCCGTATCTTTTGCGAAGATACGGTGAGAGGGTATTATACCGTTTTTCGTAGTTCAAGTCAGTCTCCTTTTTGAATTACACTTTGTTCTTTTGGATATTATATAGTTATTCGGCCGGATTTTCAAGGGGTGGGGTGGTATTTGCGAAAATACTCGCAGAACATAAAATGTACAAGTGCCAAAAATGCTAATTGTACAGCAATATAAAGAAAAAACGAGAATCTACCGAATGCGCGCAGATCGCCCTCAAATGGCTGAGTTATGCAAACGTATAACCAAAAAATACGAAAAAGCAGCGCCGTATCGTAAGATGCGGCGCTGCTTTGTATCAGCGATCATTTATTTCTGATGTACTCGTCGATAGCAGCGGCGGCTGTTTTGCCGGCGCCCATCGCGAGGATAACGGTAGCGGCGCCGGTAACGGCGTCGCCGCCTGCGTAAACGGCGGTACGGGAGGTTAGTCCGTTTTCATCGGTTATGATGCCGCCCCACTTTTCGGTGTCAAGTCCCTCTGTGGTGGATCTGATAAGGGGGTTGGGAGAGGTACCAAGCGCCATGATAACAGAATCGACTTCGATCTCGTGCTCGGAGCCTTCGATGGTAACGGGACGTCTTCTGCCGGATGCGTCCGGTTCGCCGAGTCCCATCTTTACACAGCGGATGGCGCGTACACGGCGGTTCTCGTCTGCGATGATCTCGGTGGGATTTGTGAGAAGACGGAATACGATGCCTTCTTCCTTGGCGTGTTCAACCTCTTCGTGACGTGCGGGAAGCTCTTCTTCGCTTCTGCGGTAAACGATGGAAACCTCCTCGGCGCCGAGACGGAGAGCACAGCGTGCCGCGTCCATGGCAACGTTGCCTCCGCCGATAACGGCAACACGGCGTGCGTGCTGTACGGGGGTGTCGGTGTCGTCGCGGTAGGCCTTCATAAGGTTTACGCGGGTGAGGAATTCATTTGCGGAGCAAACGCCGTTCAGCGCTTCTCCGGGAATGCCCATAAACTTGGGAAGACCTGCACCCGTTCCGATGTAGACGGCTTCAAAGCCCTCCTCCATCAGCTCGTCGATGAGGATGGAGCGACCGATAACGGTGTTCGTTTCAACGGTAACGCCGAGAGACTTGAGACCTTCGATCTCGCGCTTTACAATAGCTTTGGGAAGACGGAATTCGGGAATTCCGTATACGAGAACGCCGCCTGCTGTGTGGAGCGCCTCAAAAACGGTGACGTCATAGCCGAGACGCGCGAGATCTCCGGCGCAGGTGAGACCCGAGGGGCCGGAGCCGATAACGGCAACGCGGTGTCCGTTCTTTTCGGGAGCAGGAGCTGAGCCTTCGGAATGTGCGTTGTGATAGTCGGCAACGAATCTCTCAAGACGGCCGATGGCAACCGGTTCGCCTTTTACTCCGCGGATGCACTTTGATTCACACTGTGATTCCTGAGGGCAAACCCGTCCGCAAACTGCGGGCAGAGAGCTTGCCTCGGCGATAACGGAGTATGCGGCTTCAAAGTCGCCCTCAGCCACCTTTGCAATGAAGGCGGGGATGTGTATCTTAACGGGGCAACCGCCGACGCAGGGTTTATTCTTACAGTTGAGACAGCGTTTTGCTTCGTCGATGGCCTGCTCCTCGGTGTATCCGAGAGCCACCTCGTTGAAATTTTTATTTCTTACGTCCGGTGCCTGATGGGGCATCGGATTTTTAACGGCAGACATATTAGGCATACCGATCATTCTCCTTTTTTGTAGAGATTGCAGTGAGCTTCGCGTGATGCAGCCTCCGTTTCGCGGTACATACCGCCACGTGAGAGTGCTTCGTCAAAGTCCACTTCGTGACCATCGAATTCGGGACCGTCAACGCAGGCAAACTTTGTTTTGCCGCCAACGGTGAGACGGCAACCGCCGCACATACCAGTTCCGTCGATCATAATGGGGTTCATGCTGACAGTCGTTTTGATGCCGTACTTTTTGGTGAGAAGGCAAACGAACTTCATCATAACGAGAGGGCCGATGGCGATAACGAGATCGTATTCGTTTCCATCGTTTATGAGAGCTTCGAGAGCGGTAGTCACAAGTCCCTTTTCGCCTGCAGAGCCGTCGTCCGTCATGAGGCGGTATTCATCTGACACTGCCCGGAATTCATCTTCAAGTATAACGAGATCACGGCTTCTGAAGCCTACGACGGAGTGGACTTCAGCTCCCTCCTCGTGAAGCTTTTTACATACCGGATATGCGATGGCACAGCCTACGCCGCCGCCAATGACGCAGACCTTACGGATGCCTTTTGTTTCCGTGGGACGTCCGAGAGGACCTACGAAGTCGGAGATGTATTCGCCTTCATTTTTTTCGTTGAGCTTCATGGTAGTGGTGCCAACCACCTGGAATATGATGGTGACGGTACCTGCCTCGCGATCGTAATCTGCGATAGTGAGGGGGATGCGCTCGCCAAGCTCGTCAACTCTTAAAATGATGAACTGACCCGGCTCGCATTTGCGCGCCACGCGGGGCGCTTCCACTGTCATAAGCGTGACGGTGGGGTTGAGTTCTTTTTTATATACGATTCTGAACATAACAGCTTTTACCCGTTTGATAAAATTGATAACATTCATTATATCACTTTCGAAATTGAAAGTAAAGGGGGGAGTTTTCGTTGATATTTGCGAAAAATAGGGAGAAAACTTTTCGGGAATGTGTGAATATGCTCGTTTTGATGGTTATATTCCTTCCGTTAACGTGACTGTTCCCGCGGCGTTGATGAGGTATATATCGAAATATATCGCCGAAATATATTTTTTGATATAACCATATATTGTTTTGTTGAAAAGGTGTTGATTTTGTGGGTGGTTTTGTGTTAAAATGTAGGGTAGAAATAAACACCAATTTCACGGAGGCTAATTCAAATGGCACTTACAGAGAAAGAAAAGCAGGCTAAAACGGCCGAGCTTGTTGCGTTTATCGAGGAGCATAAAAACGTAGACGGCCCGCTGATGCCCATAATGCAGAAGGCTCAGGAGCTTTTCGGATATCTTTCACTTGAGACTCAGGAGCTCATCGCCGACTCCCTCGGGATCCCCATGACCGAAGTATACGGTGTGGCTACTTTCTATGCGCAGTTCTCCCTTAAACCCAAGGGTGAATACATTATCAGCGTTTGTACCGGTACAGCTTGCTACGTTAAGGGTGCTCAGGCGGTTCTCGATAAGGTTATCGAGATCCTTGGCATCGGTGTTGGCGAAACCACTCCCGACGGCAAATTCACGATCCAGGATACCCGTTGTCTCGGATGCTGCGGACTTGCTCCCGTTATGACCGTTAACGAGGACGTTTACGGCCGTCTTACCCCTGCGGATATCAAGGATATTCTAGCAAAATATCAGAGCTGATTTATGAAGATCGGTGAGATTGCCCAACTGCTTGGTGCGGAAATACTCTGCTGTCACGAAGAGGCCGACAGTGAAGTGAATTCTGCCTGTGGCAGCGATATGATGAGTGACGTTTTGATGTACGTCAAAAATCAGGCTGTCCTTCTGACGGGTCTTATGAACGTTCAGGCGATAAGGACCGCCGAAATGATGGATATGCGCTGTATCGTTTTTGTCAGAAATAAAAAGCCTACGCCCGATATGATCGAGCTTGCAAGGGAAAACGGCATAGTTATTATGACCTCGTCTCTGCGTATGTTTGAAGCGTGCGGCATACTTTATCACAACGGCCTCGGAGCTTCCCTTGCCGCCAATGGATAAAAACGAAAACCTCACATACCATTTTGATGTAAGCGGTGACAGTTTTACATCGGCAGGTCACGCCTCCCTTGAAACGAAAAAGATACTTCGACGTATCGGCATCGACCCTCAGACCATCAGACGCGTTGCGATAGCAATGTACGAGGGGGAGATCAATATGGTCATCCATGCCGGCGGAGGAGAGGTCGATATCGTTATAAGCGAAGAGACCATCGTCATCACCCTTTGCGACCACGGTCCCGGTATCGCAAACGTCGAGCTTGCTATGCAGGAGGGATTCTCAACGGCTCCTGACAGCATAAGGAATCTCGGATTCGGCGCCGGAATGGGACTGCCGAATATGAAACGCTACGCTGACGATCTCAAGATCGAAACGAAGCTTTGCGAGGGGACGACGATCACGTTGACCTTTAATATCTGATTTTATTACATTTAAGGAGGGAAAAGGTCATGCCAAATTATCAGCATTCGGTTTCCCTCGATATTTCGAAATGCAAGGGGTGTACGCACTGCCTGCGCAGATGCCCCACGGAAGCGATCCGCATACGCGACGGTCATGCCGTCATCGATTCGAAGCGCTGTATCGACTGCGGCGAATGTATCCGTTTGTGTCCGCACGATGCGAAAACGGCAACCTTCGATCCGCTTTCGGCAATAGATAAAACGAAGTATAACATCGCCCTTCCGCCTCCGTCTCTGTACGGCCAGTTTGCGAATCTAGACGATATAGATTACCTTTTGCAGGGGCTTCTCGATCTTGGATTCGACGACGTTTACGAGGTGGCGTGCGCGGCGGAGATGTATACCGAGTATACGCGCAAACATCTCCAGAAAAGCGACACTCTGTTTCCCGTCATCAGCTCGGCTTGTCCCGTTATCGTGAGACTGATCTCTTTGAGATTTCCGTCTCTCGTCGATAATATGATGCCGATACTGCCGCCGGTGGAGCTTGCGGGCTATCTTGCAAAGAAGCGTGCGATGCAGCGTCATCCCGAACTGTCATACGATGACATAAGGACCGTTTTTATCTCCCCGTGCCCCGGTAAGGTGAGTTACATAAAAAACAACACCAACGGTAAAAGCAACGTGGACGTAGTTGTTGCGATGCAGGAGATATACTTCGAGCTTCTTTCCGTTATGAAGCGCACTTATCCCGAAAATCCCGTGTCCCGCACGGGAAGGATCGGTGTGAACTGGGCGGTCAGCGGAGGAGAATCAACGGCTCTGCTGAACGAGGATTATCTTTACGCGGACGGCATCGAGAACGTTATAAACGTCCTTGATCAGATCGAAAACGAACAGCTTCCGGAACTGCACTTCATAGAGCTCAACGCCTGCAACGGCGGCTGCGTCGGTGGAGTTCTCACAGTGGAAAATCCCTACATCTCACGAGTCAAGCTTCAAAACATCAGAAGGTTTCTTCCCGTGTCACAGTTCCGTTTCCCTCAGGGAGTGACGGGTGACGTGATACCCGATGATTTCCTCGTGAAGGAGCAGCCTGAATACGACGCCGTTTCCAATCTTTCTTCGGATAAGAAAACGGCTATCCGTATGATGTCGGAGATAAGATCGATATTCGCCACGCTTCCGGAGCTTGATTGCGGCTCCTGCGGTTCTCCTACCTGCAGAGCGTTTGCAGAAGATGTAGTGAAAGGACATATCACGATAGAGGGTTGTCCTATGATGAAAAAAGACTAAGGAGACGGCTGTGACGGTAAATGAGCTTATCGCCCTTCTGGGCGCTGAAACGCTGAACCTTGAGGACGGTGAACGAACGATAGATTCGGTTTATGCCGGAGATCTGCTTTCATGGGTAATGGGACGCGCTCCCGAGGGTGCGCTCTGGATAACTATAATGACGAACCGCAATGTATTGGCTGTGGCGTCGCTTCATGATTTTTCCTGCGTTGTGATCACCGACGCCGCCGAGACGGATGACGATTTCATCGGAATCGCCGAGGCTCAGGGGATAAACGTTATCCGAACCGGACTTTCCACCTATGAAGCTTGCGTGGCTGTCGGCAAAGCATTGTCGTGAAAACGTTTTTTTATGATCTGCACATCCATTCCTGTCTGTCACCCTGCGGCGACGACGAAATGACGGTGGCAAACATCGCCGGAATGGCGTATATCAAGGAGCTCGGTATCGTTGCTCTCACCGACCATAATACCGCAAAAAACGCACCTGCCTTTTTTGAAGCCTGCGAGAATTACGGCATCGTGCCCGTGGCGGGAGTTGAGGTGACGACGGCGGAGGAGATACATCTCCTTTGTTTGTTTCCGACTCTTGACGATGCTATGCGTTTTGATGGTGAGCTTTCGGAATATCGATTGAAAATTAAAAATAAGCCGGACATCTTCGGCAATCAATTTATAGTAAACACCGATGATGAAATCATCGGTACGGATGAGTATCTCTTGCCCGTGGCAACGATGCTTTCGCTGGACGATGCTGTGGCTCTTGCCGATTCCTTTGGCGCGGCTTATATGCCGGCACACATCGATCGTCCGTCAAACGGAATTCTCGCCATACTCGGCACGATGCCCGAGTCACCGAAGTTCAATTACGTTGAACTCCGCGACAGGGAAGCGAGAGACCGATGCGGCATCGGCGAAAGACACGTTATCGTGAGCAGTGACGCTCACAGACTTGAGGATATCAACGAACCTGAAAATACCCTGAAGCTTGACGTACCGGAGAATGCCGGTCACGATGAGATAAGACGGGCGCTGATCAGGCTTCTGCGAGGCGAAATATGAAAGAACTGTCACTTAACATACTCGATATAGCGGGAAATTCAGTGAAAGCCGAATCCTCGCTGATCACGGTAGCTCTCACCGAGGACGATCGTTCGCTCAGGATAACGATCTCTGACGACGGCTTCGGTATGAACGCCGAAAAGGTGTCGAGAGTGACCGATCCCTTCTTCACCTCGCGCACGACCCGTAAGGTCGGACTTGGTATCCCGTTTTTTAAGCTCGCAGCAGAGCAAACGGGAGGCGAATTCTCCATCGTCAGCCGAGCTCGCGAGGAATATCCCGACAGCTGCGGCACCACAACAAGCGCACTTTTTTATACGGATAGTATAGACTGCGCTCCACTCGGCGACGTTATCTCAACCGTGTGCACTCTAATACAGGGATGCGGTGATATCGACGTCGTTTATACGCACGATATCGTGAAGACGAGCGGCGAGATACACGTAACGCTGGACACACGCGAGCTTAAAGCTGTGCTTGGCGACATTCCGCTCTCGGAGCCCGAGATCATTTATTGGATCCGCGGGAATCTGGAGGAGCAGTACGGAATCGGTAAATAATAAAAATAATATATTTTCTACTAATGTAACGGAGGAAAAGTTTATGAAAACTCTTGAAGAACTTGCCCAGATCCGCGAAAGGATGAAGGACAAGGTTGCACTGCGCGAGGGAACCAATTCCACACGCATAGTTGTTGGTATGGCAACCTGCGGTATCGCAGCCGGCGCAAGACCCGTTCTCAACGCATTCGTTGAGGAGATCACCAACGGCCAGCTTTCCGATAAAGTGACTGTGAGCCAGACCGGATGTATCGGGATCTGCCAGTACGAACCCGTTGTTGAAGTGTACGAAGCAGGCAAGGAAAAGGTAACTTATGTTAAGATGACTCCCGAAGCAGCCAAGCGCGTTGTTGAGGAGCACATCCGCGGCGGCAAGGTCGTGACCGAATACACCATCGGCAGCTACAAGCTTTAAGGATCGGAGGATATATTAATATGATTCGCGCACACGTTCTTATTTGTGCAGGTACCGGATGTACGTCTTCAGGAAGCGCGCAGGTAGCAGAGGCTCTCGAGCGTGAGCTTCAGGCAAAGGGACTCACTGAAGAAATAAAAATAGTAAAGACCGGTTGCTTCGGCCTTTGCGCACTGGGCCCCATTATGATCGTTTATCCCGAAGGCGTTTTCTATTCAAGGATCACCGCTGAGGATATTCCCGAAGTAGTTGAAGAGCATCTCCTTAAGGGACGCCCCGTGCAGAGACTCGTTTATAACGATTCCGCTGCCGGCGAAGCTCCTGCAGCATCTCTCGGCGAAACCGCTTTCTATAAGTCCCAGAAGCGCGTTGCACTCCGCAACTGCGGCGTTATCGACCCTGAAAACATCGATGAGTACATAGGTCTTCGCGGCTACGAAGCACTTGGTAAGTGCGTCACCGAAATGACTCCCAAGGACGTCGTTGACATTATCATGGCGAGCGGACTTCGCGGCCGCGGCGGCGGAGGATTCCCCACCGGAAGAAAGTGGCTGTTTGCTATGCCTCCGGCACCTAAAAAGTATGTTGTATGTAACGCAGACGAGGGCGACCCCGGTGCATTTATGGACCGTTCCGTTCTCGAGGGCGACCCTCACGCAGTTATCGAGGCTATGGCTATCGCAGGCTATGCTATCGGTGCTGATGAAGGCTATATCTATGTAAGAGCAGAGTACCCCATCGCAGTTAAGCGCCTCCAGATCGCTATCGAACAGGCTCGCGAATACGGTCTGCTCGGCAAGAACATCTTCGGAACCGATTTCAACTTCGATATCCAGCTCCGTCTCGGTGCCGGCGCGTTCGTTTGCGGCGAAGAAACTGCTCTGCTCACCTCTATCGAAGGTCACCGCGGCGAACCCAGACCCCGTCCTCCGTTCCCCGCAGTGAAGGGTCTCTTCGGAAAACCCACCATTATCAATAACGTAGAAACCTACGCAAATATTCCTCAGATCATCCTCAACGGCGCTGAATGGTTCGCATCCATGGGTACTGAAAAGTCCAAGGGCACCAAGGTATTCGCGCTCGGCGGTAAGATCAACAACAC
>CAYXHC010000041.1:0-20178 GCA_964464905.1 uncultured Lachnospiraceae bacterium | reverse complement strand
GTACTTACAAAGGCGATGCTGGTTCTTGACTGAAGTTGAAGGATTTTCAAATTCTCCGTTAAGAACAACAACCATTTCTCTGTCGGTGTTTTTCAATATCCATATAAATAACAACATAACGCAAGTGCGGTTTCATTTCTCATTCATGCAAAAGCGTGAACGTCACGCTTTCGCCTACGCCGCGGGCAGTCTTATAAGGCACGGGGGTGCCCGAAAGGTCGTAATACGTCAGCTCCGTTTTCCCTTTCGTCAGCCTTGCCGTCAATCCGTAATACGGCGCCACCGTCCGTGCCGCGTCGTACATAGCGCCGTGGCTTGCGTATGTGAAGCCGAGGGTGGCTTTTTTTCCTTCATCATAGTTATAAAGTATCTCATCGCCCACAGTCAATATCCTGCCGTAGCCATCCTCCGTGCGCTGACCGTGATTATGTCCCCAAAGGTAAACAGCATTCGGGTATTCCGACAAAAGCCTTATCATTTTTTCGGCGCCGCAGGGACTCGGACGTCTCTTTACCGCGTGAAGCGGATAGTGTGCGTTCACAAAAACGGGAATGCCTGCGGGCACCGTTTTCAGGAAAGCACCAAGCTCCTCAATTCTCTCATCGGGGAAATTAGACTGAAAATCGTCGTGGTCAAACTCCGACGCACCGAAATTGTATATTGCGTGATCGTCCTCTATCACGCCGCCGAAAGCAAGGGTATCGGTGAATATCTCCGATATTTCTCTGCCGCCCCAACGATACGAGTACTCGTATTCATGGTTGCCGATGGTGACAATGGACGGCTTTTTCGTATATTTTGCCACCACACGGGAAACGTCGTCGTGAGCCGACTGCTGAGCCGCGATAGATTTCACGTTGCCTGCGGTTATGTCGCCGCCGAAAACGCATCTTTCAAGCTCAACGGGCAAGGAAAAAAGCCATTTATCAAGTCGGTGAGGCAGATCGTGCACGTCTGATATAAATGAAAGATACTTGCCGCCGTCACGCCTTTTTACGATTGGCTCTATCTTCGTGTCGCGGTACACGGTGTATTCTCCGCCCGCATTCACAGCGTATCCGTTTGCTCTCCAACCTGCAATATCATCATACTTACCTTTTACTCTAACACTTGTACCGGCCTCCACCTCGTCACCGCTTGCAAGAAGTCTTTTACCGGAGTATACGGTAACGGCGTTGCTATCAAAGGAGAGCGCTGCTTTTCCGCAGGAATACGTTGCTGCGAAAAACTCCGCGTCGCTCATATCCGTCATAGACGACGTCCAGGCAGAAGGAGCTATAAAGCCGCGGGAATGATGATATGAAAGATAAAATTCGCCGCTCGCGGTATTAAACGCGATAAATCCCTCGTTCGTGAGGTGAAATTCAGTTTTTTCGCCAAAAGAAAGCGACACCTTTTCTTCGTCTTCAACGATCTCCCCTTCAGCAGAGAGATATTCGTCTGTACCTGCATTTTTAATATAAAAACCGCCGTCCGCATATTCGATGCGCCAGAGCATAGCGGCAGAAACGCCGTTTTTCCATCGGGGCGAAAATCCGCAGGAGAAAAGTCCGCGATGATCGTCGTCGCCTCTGTGGGAATACGGTCTCCCCAAAAGCAGAGGACGCTTGCCAACGGTTATTACAAGCTCGTCAGTATCGTTCGGGACGGTGGGAACGTATATGGCAGGTGAGCCTTCCCTCAGTCTTTCCATAAATGATCACCTCGGCACGAAGAGTATTTGACCGTATTATATCAAATTATCATCCGTTTCGCAAACTATTACCGCGCTAAATGATCATAATCAGAAAAATTTTCCGCTATCCCCACACGGCGACTTAGTTTTGTGGTAAAATACGTACATACCCGACAAAGGAGCACACTATGGATCTTAACCGATATTTTCATCCCGAGCATCAGATATTTCTCGAAAACGTAAATTACGAGGTGGGCACTCCCACGTCAGGCAAAATGAAAATGAACTGCAAGGACACTATAGTTGCCCGTGTTATTGACCCTGTCGGTGTGAAATTCACCTTCAACCGCGCCATCACCTTTGAACCGCAGGGCCCCTTCTATCTTTCCGTTTCCTTTTCCGTTATCATGCGCTGGCGCGAAGAAGTTAAGGATGAGGTCGATTGGCGGCATACCGATCTGGCAAATGAGTTCCGTTCCTCGGGTGGTGTCGTGCTTCACAATCTTGCCTCACGCGCCGCACTTCTCATAGCGGAGATCACCTCCTCGTCGGGTCAGTCTCCCATCATCACGCTTCCCGGCTCTCCCCGCCGCAGTAAGGAAGAATCCGAAAACTGATCATAAGCAACCGCACCGCCCAAAGCGGTGCGGTTTTGGCTTCACACAATTTATTCACAAACTTATTGTTTGAAAATAATTTGTTAATAAATTATTTTATCTATTGCAACGCATTAAAGAATGCAATATAATTTATGTGTAAACTAAAAATTCTGAAATATTATGAAAGGAACCACTATGGCTGAAAGAAGAACCAACTACACGGGCGGCGACCTTATCCAAACGGAGAATACGGATCACTGCAAAGATAACCGTCCACCCATCACCCCTATAATGATACTCAACGACATTGCAAGACGTTGGCACCATCTTGTTGATGACGGCGCTCAAACCCAATTCCTGCAAAACAGCAGCCGTGCAATATTGAGAGAGCTTTCCTTCAAAACCGGTGTATGTCAGTTAGATCTTGCAAAAGCAACTAACCTGAAGCCCCCCACCATCAGCGTTGCTCTCAACAAAATGGAAAGCGAAGGCATCGTTACCCGTTCCATAGACAGTGACGATATGCGCGCCACACGCGTTTATCTCACCGCCAAAGGCATAGCTATGAACGAACAACTCCATGAACGCATCGCAAGCGCAGACGCAGTTGCTCTCCGTGGCTTCAGCGAAGAAGACAAAGCAACTCTTGCCTCCCTTCTCGAACGCATCCGCAACAATTTCCTCGAAGAGAACAAAGGAATATAACGAGGGAGTGTTGAATGAAAAAAAAGAAACTATCTGACTATTTGAAGCCTTATTGGCTTCCCGCCATTATCTCTCCGCTCTTTATGCTTGGCGAGGTCGTGGCAGACCTTATCCTCACACGTCTTATGGCAGACATCGTAAACGACGGTGTTCTCAAAGGCGATCAATCCGTTATAATAGAAACCGGACTTTTGATGCTTGGCATAGCCGCAGTAGGCGGATTTATGGGTATTTTCTGCGCCTGGACCGCAAGCCTTGCGGCGCAAGGCTTCGGAAACGATCTGCGCTGTGATATGTTCCGGCACGTTATGTATCTTTCCGAGGAGCAGACGGACAAATTCACTACCGGCTCTCTCGTCACACGTCTCACGAACGATGTGACCGTGCTTCAGGACCTCGTGAATATGCTTCTTCGTATGTTCGTCCGTGCGCCCATATTCTTCATTGGCGGTATCTACTTCACGCTGACACTTAACGCAAGATTCGGTTATGTTGTTTTGGTAGCACTCCCCTTTATCGTAGGCTGCGTTATCGTTATGCTGAAGCGAGTAAATCCAATGTTTTTGAAGGTGCAGGAAAAGCTGGACCGCGTCAATGCTATCGTTCAGGAAAACGTATCCGGCGCCCGAGTCGTTAAGGCGTACACCCGGGAAGAATACGAGATCAACAGATTCGACACCGCAAACACCGATTACCGCGATACCGCCTACAAGGTGTTCAAGACTATGGCTTTCCTTATGCCCGCCCTCTCCATCGTGATGAACATGTCGGTCATCGCAATTTATTGGCTCGGCGCTCAGCTTGTTGATGCTTCAGCAGCAAATGCCACACTTGCCGAATTCGCCGCAGGTGACGTTATGGCAGCTGCAAGCTATATCACACAGATACTCTCCTCCATTATGATGGTAAGTATGATGTTCCAACAGCTTGCCCGCGGCAAAGCCAGCGCCGGACGCGTGACGGAAGTGCTTTATGCAGACCCCGTCATTCTCGGCGGCGAACGTGAAGGAAACGACAAGTCCGACTCCGTACCTGCTATAGAGCTTCGCAACGTAAGCTTTCGCTATCCCGGCGCGCAGGGCGACTATGTTCTCGCAAACATTGATCTCACCGTCAACAAGGGTGAAACCGTCGCTGTGATCGGTGCAACCGGCTCGGGTAAATCCTCGCTTGTTTCTCTGCTTCCCCGTTTTTACGACGCTAGCGAGGGCGAGGTTTTGGTAGACGGCATCAACGTCCGCGACTACGATCTGCACGCTCTTCGTGAAAAATTCGGCTTCGTTTTACAGAAGTCCGAGCTTTTCTCCGGTACCATTGCTGACAACATCCGTTGGGGCAAGGAAGACGCCACCGACGAGGAGGTTATCCGCGCGGCAAAGATCGCTCAGGCCGACGATTTCATCACCGGCTTCAACGATGACTACGAAACTATGGTCTCCGAAAAAGGGTCTTCCCTTTCCGGCGGTCAGAAGCAGAGAATGTCTATTGCCCGTGCCATCGTTCGCGCCCCTGAGATAATCATCTTCGACGACTCCACTTCCGCTCTTGACCTGAGCACGGAAGCTCGCCTCCAGAAGGCTCTGCGTGACGAGCTTGACGGCACGACCGTTATTATGATCGCACAGCGTATTGCAAGCGTCAAGAACGCAGACCGCATTGCCGTTCTCGAGCAAGGCAGCATCACCGCTTTCGCCCCTCACGACGAGCTTATGAGGACCAGTGAGACCTATCGCGATATTTATAATTCACAGATGAAATCTTCGGAAGGAGGAATAGAATAATGGACAGCAGATTACTCTCCAAAGATATGAATCCTCCCGCTGACAAGCAAAAAAAGAAAAGTCTTTACCGTACTGAGAAAAAAGAGCTCTCCATGGATGAGCTTCGCGATGCTGCAAAGGGCGGCGGTCCCGGCAGAGGCGGCCCTCCCGGCAGAGGCGGAATGATCCGTGAAAAGCCTAAAAACGCAAAAGAGACCATCGTTAAGCTTGTCAAATACATCGGCAGAAGCAAGCATCTCCTGATCATTCTCGTGGTCATAATGCTTATGACCACGGCAACGTCTCTTATATCTCCCGCTATTCAGGGCGAGATCATCGACTGTATCACCATCGACGACAAAAAACTTGCCGTTGACTTCGACGGTCTTGTCAAGTGGCTCTCTCTTATGGCAACGGTATTCATAGTGAACTGCCTGCTACAGTTGATACAGACGCTTGTTTCCTCCCGTCTCTCGCAATGGACGGTATACAGTCTCCGCCGCGATCTGTTTAACAAGATCGAGTATCTTCCCATCAAGTACACCGACACCCATAAGCACGGCGACCTTATGAGCCGTATGACAAACGACGTTGATAACGTTTCAAACGCTATCTCCTCGTCGATCACCTCGCTAATTTCAAGCGTACTGACCCTTATCGGCTCATTGGCGATGATCATCTGGTACTGCCGTAAAGCTCCCGTAATGATACTCATATCTATGTGTACCATTCCGCTCACCTTCTTCCTTTCCGCAATGCTTGGCAAGCTTATGCGTAAGTATTTCGTCCGCCGTCAGGTGCTTTTGGGCAGTCTCAACGGTCAGGTCGAAGAAATGGTAACCGGCTTTAAGACTGTTATGGCGTACGGCAAGGAAGATATGGCTATTGAAGTCTTCAACGAGACCAGCGAAGAATTCAGACGCTGCAGCGTCAAAGCAAACGTTTGGGGCGGCATTATGGGTCCCGTTATGAACGTTGTTAACAATCTCAATTACCTGCTGGTTGCGGCATTTGGTGGTTACTTCTGTCTTTCCGGACTCATCACCGTCGGTAACATCCAGTCGATACTGCAGTATTCCCGTCAGTTCTCAATGCCTATTTCACAGATTGCGAATCAGTATGCAACGCTCCTTACAGCTATTGCAGGCGCAGAGCGCGTATTTGCCATCCTCGACTCCGAAAGCGAACCCGATGCCGGCGAAAGCGACATCACCGTTGACGATATCAAGGGCAACATTGAGATCAAGGGTGTTGATTTTTCCTATAAAGAAGGCGAACCGGTGCTGAAAAAGCTTGATCTTTCCGTAAAGGCGGGACAAAAGATCGCCATCGTTGGTGCGACCGGATCGGGCAAGACCACCATCGTCAACCTTATCACAAGATTCTACGATATTGATGGCGGCTCCATTACCGTAGACGGAGTCGATCTCTTCGACATACCGAAAAAGACGCTTCGCTCTTCCATCGCCATCGTGCTTCAGGACACCGTTCTCTTCTCTGATACCATCGGTAACAATATCCGCTACGGCAGGCTCGACGCTACCGACGAAGAGATCCGACAGGCAGCGATGACGGCAAACGCTCACAGATTTATATCCCGTCTTCCCGACGGATACGATACTGAGCTCACCGAATCCGGCTCCAACATAAGCCAAGGTCAACGCCAGCTTCTCTCCATTGCCCGCGCCGTGCTTGCAAATCCGAAGATACTCATCCTCGACGAGGCTACCTCCAGCGTAGACACGCGCACAGAGATGCACATTCAGGAAGCAATGCTCAATCTTATGAAGGGCAGAACGTCTCTCATCATTGCTCACCGCCTCTCCACCATCCGCGATGCGGACTGTATCGTCGTTATCAAAGACGGACACGTGGCAGAAGCGGGCAATCACGAGGAACTTCTCCGCCACGAAGGCGAATACCACAAGCTCTATCAGACACAGTTTGCAGGAATCGCCACCTGATATGTTTTTCACAACAAAAATGCTTCGGCAACATTGCCGAAGCATTTTTTACTTGATTTACGGATTACAGAAGCCGCAGGGCTTATACCCCATATTAATAAGGTCATCTCTCTGCCCCTTGTATTCCTCGCGATTATCCGCTTTTATGGTCGCTGCCTGCGAACAATCCTGACTGTGGAATCTCATTGAACTTTTATTGAGCACGTAGTTCATTGCCTCATTCGTTCCCGTTTCGCCATCGGTTTCCGGATCACTTTCTGCAAGACTGTTGTTACCGGTGGCATAATCGATAACGACGCCCGGCTGACAATTATAAACGTAAACGTTGAAGCATACACCCTCTCCGTCATCTTCAACGGAGTATCCCTCCATAACGACGCCGCGGGCAACAAGCTCATTCCCCGCGAACACGGGAGTAACACGGTACATAACGTGATTTTCCGTTTCCTTAACGTAGTCTGCCACCATGTTTTCAAAAGGAAGCATCCCGTCCACGTTCAAATAACGGGTTCCCGTTATCAGGTTTTTTTCGTTCGCGTTTTCACCGGAAAGCTGGAATCCGATAAGGTGACAGCGATTATATAGAAATCCGCCGTCAACGAAATCGTATTTTGACGTTTGCCATCCGGTAGGCTTTATTTGGCTTATTGATTCACGCGGCTCGGTGGGCATCAGATCTACGCCGATGCAAGCGGCTGCCGTGCCACAGCGTCCGAGGGAGTCGAGCTCGGAATATACTTCAAAGGATTCGGCTGTGATCTGATCCTCTGTGAAATACGGCTTATTATCATTGAGTACGACGAAGGGCTCGTCCGAAAACTCGGGGATCTCGCCAAGAGAAACCGCGCCAGAGTCGTTACCGCTATTCTCCTCAACTCGGTCAAGAAAATACGACCTGAGGAAAAACAGCACGATGAAAACCAAAAACAGTATTCCCACCACGGGAAAGTCACGGGAAGTACCTCCGGTCCTTTTCTTTGCACTCATAAGCTATACCTCGAAACCGTGATCTTTTCATGGGAGGAGCCGGGAAATTCTTCCGTATGAGTCAGCGTCCATCGGCTCGCAAACATCGAAACGGGGAATCTAACATCAGACGGATACACCCTGCCCCAACGGTAGATCACAACCTCTTCAATAACGTCGAGAAAATCGGAAACGTCTTCGTTTTCAACAAAGCAATAATCTCCCTCACCCGCAAAGAAAAGAAAATTATCATCGACCGTTACGTTTTTTTCCGCGCTTTTGAAAAGGCGGCCGGAATATTCATTCATATAAAGGCGCGAACCTCCGACCAAGGCGAGCATATGATGAAGCTGTGCGGAATCGCGGCTCTGGCGGCGGTGATTGAAAAGCATGCCGCCCTTATCATCAAGACAAACGATTATTTTCAAATACTATCCTCACTGATCTGTTATTTACTATATAATTGTAGCCGCAGCGTGACGAAAAATCAAGACATTTACCGTTAATAAAAGAAAAACGCACTTTCGTGCGCTTCTTTTCACCTATTATTCCTCGGTCACTATAGGTGCGTCAGTCTTTGATAGCTTATGAAAAAACTTTAGTATGCGTTCCTTAGGTAAGAAATAGCTGACTATAAGAGCAAGTATAACGCCTATCGCCGTGTCGAAAATCCTGTTCAGCGAATAGCTGACATAGGAATCCACAGGCTGATTGAACATCATAATACAGAGCATAACTCCGCCTGGCTGCACGGCACCGGGCCACCGGAAAGCAACACTTGCAAGAACGAGGAGTATAACACCGATGAAAATAAGAGGAAGCATCAGAGGGTGAAGTCCTCCATCGGGGTATATCTGAATATAAAGGCTGAAAAGTCCCATTCCGATAAGTCCGCCGAAAACGGTACCAAAGAAGCGGTTTCCACCGTTAAGTTTTGAATTGGGCAGGTCTGAGCCGATGCCAAAGACGACACCGATGCAAGCAAACGTAGGATTTCTGTCGATGAGCATATACACAAGCGTGCAAACTGCAACGGTGATCGCCGTTTTCATTCCGCGGGTGCCAACGTGTATTTTCTCGGGTCTGTATTCCGTGTTCATTTTATATTATCCTTCAATTATTTTTCCACGTAGTATTATAACCTTGATTCGAGAAAAGTCAACAACTTTCGACACCGCTTTGTAAAATTCCATATTATATCAAAGATAAGCGAAAAAGCTTCTTCTTTTTTCGTTACTTTTACAAAGACAGAACGAAAAAAATCCCCGCACGCGGGGATTTTTTGCTTTTATCAGAATAGGTCTTCCTGATTTGCTGTCTTGATGCCTGCGCCTGCAAGAGCAGCGGCAGCGCTCTGGTTATCGTCAACGCGGAATATCATATACGCGCCTGCCTTTGCGGAAAGGAACGCATAGGTATATTCAACGATAACGTGAGCCTCAGCCAAAACCTCAAGGATCGTTGCAAGACTGCCCGGCTTATCGTCGATGGCAGCTGCAAGCACGTCTGTGGTGGTGGTGACGAATCCGCCTGCCTCAAGGGCTTCTTTTGCCGCCTTCGGATCGTCGCAGATTATGCGAAGGATACCGAAGTCCTGTGTGTCGGCAATGGAGAGGGCACGCAGATTGATGTTGTGGTCGGCGATGTATCTCGTTGCATCTGCCAGCTTACCCTTCTTGTTTTCAATAAAAACCGAAATCTGTTTAACGCTCATGTCTTCTCTCCTTTTTTATCAATTTCTTAATCGTGAAGCTTTCTTCTGTCGATAACGCGAACTGCCTTGCCTTCGCTTCTCGTGATGGACTTGGGAGCAACGAGGTGCACCTTCGGGTTGATTCCGAGCATAGTCTTGATAGCGTTCGCAAGAGACTTTTCTTTGATCGCAAGATCCTTAACGGTGTCGGAGAACTGATCGGGTGTCAGCTCAACGGAAATATCGAGAGTATCCGTATTCTTTTCGCGGTCTACCTCGATAAGGTAGTTGGGTGTGTAGCCTTCCTGAAGAAGAACCGTTTCGATCTGGGACGGGAATACGTTCACACCGCGGATGATGAGCATATCGTCGCTTCTGCCCATAGGCTTTGACATTTTGATAAGCGTACGTCCGCAAGAGCACTTCTTTCTTGAAAGAACACAAATATCTCTTGTGCGGTAACGGATAAGAGGGAACGCTTCCTTATCAAGGCTGGTGAACACAAGCTCGCCCTTTGAGCCTTCGGGAAGGACCTCGCCCGTTTCGGGGTCGATGATCTCAGCAAGGAAGTGGTCCTCGTTGATGTGCATGCCTGTCTGCTCCTCACATTCAAAGGAAACACCGGGACCGGAGGTTTCCGTGAGACCGTAGATATCGTATGCCTTGATTCCGAGAGACTTTTCGATATCACGGCGCATTTCTTCCGTCCAAGGTTCTGCTCCGAAGATACCCGCTTTAAGGTCGATATCGTCGGGGGTGAGTCCCATATCCTTGAGTGTTTCGCCTATGTATGCAGCGTAAGAGGGAGTGCAGCAGATAATAGTGGAGTGCAGATCGCGCATAAACTGGATCTGTCGTTCGGTATTACCGGAGGACATTGGGAGCGTAAGGCAGCCTACTTTATGAGAACCGCCGTTGAGACCGGGACCGCCCGTGAAAAGACCGTAGCCGTATGCGACCTGACAAACGTCCTCGTTCGTGCCGCCAACGGCAACGATAGCACGTGCACAGCAATCTTCCCAAAGCTCAACGTCTTCCTGCGTGTAAAACGCTACGACACGGCGGCCGGTAGTGCCGCTGGTAGACTGGATGCGAACGCAATTTTTAAGATCTGTGCCTAAGAGACCGTAGGGATATGCGTCTCTCAGGTCTGCCTTCGTGAGGAACGGAAGCTTATGAAGATCGTCAACGGACTTTATATCGTCGGGGGTAACGCCCTTTTCGTCCATAAGGTCGCGGTAATATTTTACGTTTTCATAAACATGCTTAACTTGCTTTACGAGTTTTTCGTTCTGTATCGCCAGCATCTCCTCGCGTGACGCACATTCGATTTCGGGCTGATAATAGTTAGCCATATTCTTTTCTCCTTCAGGTAAAAACCATGTGGGAAAATTATACACTCAAATACACTGTTTGTCAATATATATTTGCTATACTAAACTATATCTTACACTTTTTTCGAATAATTATACAATTTCAAAAAGAAATATCACCTCCCGAGGGAGGTGATATTTCTTTTATTTTGCAGAAGATACGGAGATGATGTGGGGGTTTGCGCCCTCATACCAATAAAGGAAGCCTTCAAGGTCGATCACATCGCCAACCTTGAGCGCCTTAACTGCTGAGTAAACGTCGGAGGAGCTGTCGCAAAGCGAAGACTCAACTACGAAATTATAGGTCTTGCCATCAACGGAAACGTTGAAGTAAAGGTCGTCGCCTTCCTGACCGGAGCCGTCCCAGCCGTAGAGATACGCAACCTCGTTGCCGTTAGCATCGGTAGATGCAGCAACGGTCATTCCCTTGAAGGAAACGAGCTGATTCTGACTCTTGATAAGATCTTCGGAAGCGAGGAGAGACGTTACATCCTTGGGTTCTGCGATCCAGTTACCTTCAAGGATCTCAAGAGTTGCGTCGATGATCTCAACTTCGCCTGCCCACTGAGTCTTATAGCCTTTGATCTTTACCTTAGTCCCCTGTACGAGCTTGTTATAGGTATCCTCACCGCAAGCGATGCGGTATACGAAGTATGCGCCGGAGGGGTCTGCAAGATAGAGAGAGCCGTTCTGATACTCGGAATTCCACGCCTGCTTTGCCTGAACATAAGCTTCGATGACGACCTCGGCATCGTCCGCAGCGCTTGCGTATTCATCATACGTCATAACGCCTTCGGATTTTGCGTTGGGATCTTCCTTGCCGCAGCCGACAAACACAAACATAAAGGTGAGTGCCAATACTAATGCAGTGATCTTCTTCATTTTCATTCTCCTTAAAATAATCAAATTCGTGCCGGACTTTCTTTGTCCGTTCACATTTTTATTATACTTAAAAATGGGAATAAATCAATATTAATTCGTTTTTTTCTTCTTCAAGCGATCAAAAACAGCACAAGTGATAATCAGCACCCACACCAGAGCCAACACAGTCAGCAAAATAACCGAAGCTGTTGGCAACGGTCCGAGATCTTCGGCTTGGGAAGACGCACCGCTTCCCTCAATGTTCAAACGGTAGAGCGATATCATATCCTTATAAAGTTTTTCCATATATGCATCGTCCACCGTCTCGCGCCGGCGTACCGACTTTGTCACGTTGACTATCATCTGCCCTGCCGCGTCTCTGAGAGAGGCGGAGCCGTTGAACACGGGTGTGACGAAGGTATTATCAACGTTATCGAGGAGAAGCTTCGACGCTTTTATCTTCACGTCGTAGTGCTCCGTTCCGTCCTCGCCCTCACGGGCAAGGTAATCAACGTACTCATCCGAAGTCTGCGCCTTTGACGTTACCGGCACATATCCTTCTGTCATCGCATACGCGATCTGAACCTCGCTCGTCAGAAGAAACTGCGCAAAGAGCCACGACGCCAGAACCTCATCGGGATCCGCTTTGTTGAAAACACAAACGGAAGGACCCTGCGATATCATAGAGATATCGTCGGATGACATCTGCGGAACCGTCATAACCGCCGTTTCAAATTCCACGAGAGCATCCTCTGCTATATCAACGAGAGGCGCGCCGCTTCCCATCCACGTGGCGCCGGCAGTCGAGTCAACGGCGAAAATACACTGGCCTGCATTCAGGAAGTTTGCAGGGTAACCCGACACGGTAAAGCAGGAAAATGCACCGATGCCAACGCTTTCGGCGATTGTATAAAGCTTTTCCTTCGTCACATCATTAAAGAGAAGTATCTCTCCGTTCTCGGTTGAGTATCCGCCGCCGCTCTGCCTGAGCATCTGTATCATCATATTATCAGTCGATTTATAGATAAAGGGGATCAGCACCTCCTGCCCGTTGACCTTATAGGCGCCGTCTTCATTTTTCTCCATTGCAGCAGCTGATACCTCCCAAACGAAGTCCCAGGTCAAGACCTCGGGAAGCTCGTAGCCAAGCTTTTCAACAAAGGTCTTGTTCACGTAGCAGGCTTCCGTTGAGCGCATATAGGGAATGGCGTAATAATGTCCATCGAAGGAGCATTCTTCAAGAAATTGCGGAATTATCTCGTCCTTTTCGGGTGAATCAAAATTCACAAGGCTTCCTCCGAGACCGTATTTTTCGTTATCAAAAAGTTCGTCGAGAGGAACGACCGTGTTCGCTCCCGTGAGATACGTTGCGATATGGTCCGGATAGGTAATACACACGTTAGGCGTAGTTGCTGTTGAGATATTAGTGATAACGTCGTTATATATCTTTCCGTAGTCAGTATAAAGGCGGAGATTGACCTTTATGTTTGGATAACACTTCTCAAATTCCTCAATAGCATTTTTGTATATCTCCACCTGTGTATGATTGGTGTCATTTTTCGCCCAGAAGGATATCTCGTATTCTTTTGAGGTGTCAAACTCATCGGGCATAACGAAGGGATCAAGTCCGCGTGAGCCGTGGCATCCCGTCAGCACGAGAGGCAAAACCGAAGCGACGGCAAGCAGGAGTGTTAATATTCTGAATTTCATATTCCTCATCCCTTTGTTCCCCCTCTCGAAACGCCCTCCATTATCTTTTTGCGGAAGATTATGAAGATCACGATAAGAGGCACCGAGACGACTACCACCGCTGCCATCATAGCAGGTATATTCTCTCTGCCGAAGCCGTTTTCGCGGATAGACTGGATACCGTTTGAAACGAGAAAATATTTTTCATCGTCCGTTACAAGCCTCGGCCACACGTATGAATTCCAGCATTCGATAACCTTCAGTATCGTCACCGTTACGATGGTGGGCTTGCAGATAGGGATCAGCACACGCCAAAGGTACTTGAAGTCTGAGGTGCCGTCCACCTTAGCCGCATAGTAAAGCTCGTCGGGCACCTGAGCGAAATTCTCCTTCAGAAGATAAATGTAGAATACCGACGTAACTGACGGGAGGATAAGTCCCGCAAAGGTGTTTCGCAGGTCAAGATCCGTCACCGTAACGTAGTTTGTGATAACGACAAGCTCGCTCGGTATCATCATAAGGGAAAGAAAAATTGCAAAGACAAGGTCCTTGCCCTTGAAATCAAGTCTTGCGAAGGCAAACGCCGCCGTTACCGTCACGAAAAGCATAAGGACCGTTGTGACGGCGGTGAAGATAATGGTGTTCAGAAAATAGTCCGCAAGAGGAACGGAGGTGAACGCTTCCTTATAGTTTTCAAGGGTGGGAGAGAGTGTGAAAAGCTTCGGAATGAATTCCGCATTATACGAGCCGTAGCTTTTGAAGGATGTGAGTATCATCCAGTAAAACGGAAACAGAACGATCAACGCCCAAACGGTGAGGAAGCCGTACACTACGGCGTTGATAACGTTCTTTTTCGTTTTCGCGGCTCTTTCGATTTTTACGTAATCAGGCTTTTTATCCATACGCCGCCTCCCTTAATAATGAACGTGCTTTTTGCTGATGAGCAGATTCACGCACGTTATGGTCAGAACGATAACAAACAACACGATTGCCGCCGCAGAGGCGTATGAAGGATAGCCGCCGCTGTTGCCGTAGAGCATATCGTAGATATAGCCGACGATGGTGTTCATTTCGGCGGAATTCAGATTCGTGCCGAAAAGCGCAACGGCGTCGCTGTACGCCTTGAAGGCGCCTATGAAGCCCGTGATCACGAGATAGAAAAGCATAGGCGAGATCATTGGCAGGGTGATCTTATAAAAGATCCTGAAGCGGGAGGTGCCGTCCACCTTGGCGGCGCTGTAATAATCCTCGCGGACAGAGGCAAGGGCGCTCGTGAGCACAAGCACCTTAAAGGGCATAACTGTCCAGATGGTGTAAATGCTCAAAACGAGCATCTTTGCCCAATAGGGGCCGTCGATGAAGTCAACGGGAGAGCCGCCGAAAAAGCTGATAACGAGATTTGCAAGTCCGTCGCTGTAGGGCGTTTTTTTGAAAAGTATCATAAAGACAAGACCAACGGCGAGGGTGTTCGTTACGTAGGGAAGAAAATATATGGTCTGAAAAAGCTCACGGAGCTTCTTTATGGAAGAAAGTCCCACGGAGATAAGAAGTGCAAGTCCCGTTGAAAGCGGAACTGTGATAATGACGAGGATAAATGTGTTCTTCAGCGCCTGTAAAAAGTATGGGTCGTGAAGGATGTAGGAATAGTTGAAGCCGCCCACTCCCGAAAAGGTCTGGGATGCAAAGTTATATCCCTCCTCAAAAGAATAAACGAAAACGTCAACGAGAGGATACACCATAAAGACGAGCAGGAACAGTATTGCCGGCAAAAGATAAAGCCAGCCCTTGGGATTATTATTTTCCATAAAGCCTCCTTACTCTCCTTCGCCGAAGCGGATGCGCTCCTCGGTGGTCTTATCGAAAAGGAATATCTTATTCGGCTTTATATCGAAGCTTACATTGCCAAGGCTTACGTCCACCGCCGCGTCCGAATCGATAATGGAGCGAAGAGTTCCCTTTGCCGCCGAATTACACGAAACGATGCTGATATCACGTCCCATGACTTCAACTGCACGAAGGGTGCAGTTGAGTCTGCCGCCCTGGCGGAGAATGAATCCCTCGGGGCGGATGGCAACGTACACTTCCCCGTTGTTCACGCCCGTCACGTCCATAACGGAGTCGTCGCCTATATAAAGCTTACCGTCAACCACACGTCCATCAAAGACGTTGATGGGCGGCGTGCCCAAAAACTTCGCAACGAAAAGATTCGTGGGATCGTCGTAAACGTCCTGCGGCTTCCCTATCGCCTGAAGCACACCGTCCTTCATCACGACGATAAGATCGGAGATGCTCATCGCCTCCTCCTGATCGTGAGTGACGAACACTGTCGTTATCTTCGTTTCCTCCTGGATGCGCTTTATCTCCTCACGGGTCTGCAAACGTAGGCGCGCGTCGAGATTCGATAAGGGCTCGTCCATCAGAAGGATACGGGGCGTTTTCACGAGAGCGCGGGCGATGGCAACTCTCTGCTGCTGTCCGCCCGAAAGCTCCGAAGGCTTGCGGTCCATAAGACCGTCGATCTCAACGAGCTTTGCAGTCTCGAGGGCGCGGTTTCCCATCTCCTCCTTCGTAAGTTTTGCCTTTCCCTTCAGATTCTCAAGGGGGAAGGTGATATTCTGTTTGACGGTGAGGTGGGGGTAAAGCGCGTAATTCTGAAACACGAAGCCGACTCCTCTGTTTTCGGGAGGCAGTTCGGTAACGTCGTCGTCGCCAAAGTATATCTTGCCCGAGGTGGGCTTCAGAAGTCCGCATAGGAGATTGAGCATAGTGCTTTTACCGCATCCCGAGGGGCCGAGCAGACCGATCAGCTTTCCGTCAGGGATCTCAAATGTAAAATCGTTGACGGCAATAACGTCGCCCTTTGCGTTTTTGTTTCTGTTGGGAAATTTCTTCGTCAGATGTTCTAAAGTAACTTTCATAGCGTTCCTTTCTTTGCCGGGGCATTATTAAAAGGTCGCGGCAGCTTATTTTACCGATGTTTATCGGATTTTTTATTTACGTCCGTTTATATATTCGCAAGGTATAGAAACATATCGCGGATGCGGTATAGCTCGCTGGGCTTATTATTACAAAGCCAGCGCTCGGAGAATCTATCGCACCACGCCACAGTGTCGGTAACGCGGTCAAATTTCAGTCCCGCCATCACGCCTGCAAGCTCCGCCATAAGGGCAGTTCCCTCAGCGGCTAAGAGCAGCTCACGTCTCACGGAATCGTGCCGCCACGTTTTCTCCGAAAGGAGCTTTTCGATGCGCTTATACTCCTCCGTGATCTCGTCGATCCTCGCCTCCGTTATTTCGTATGAGCTTTTGCCCGTGCGGCGATGCTCAAAATATGCAGCACAGAATCTGTTCCAGTTTACCCTGTCGTGAAGACGGCTCACCGCCTTCACAAGGTCGGCAGTCCCCGTCTCGCCGTATACGAGATAGTCAATATTTTCCCTGAAGCTCTCGTCGGGCTCCGTGGAAGCGGACCAGGAGCGCTCCGCGCCAAAAACGGTGCAGTAAAGCGAAAGCTCAAGGGAGCAAGGGTTGCCCCAGTCGCCCCAGTTTGTGTTGAGGACGCCGAGAGCGCCGTTTTCCTTGCCGTATTTCGTCATTTTCGCTATATTCGATTCCGAGTTATCGGCGCTTTCCGCAAGGCGGCTCCAAGTGCCCGTGCCGGGGCACACGATCTGCTTTTTGCCGAGAGCGGCAAGGCGCTCAATGCCTCCCGACCAAGGGTCGGAGGCGTAGTTCCAGTTAAGAAACACCGTTTCTTCGGGGATTATATCGATGGTTTCGGGATGTGCGAGAACGATATCCGCCCACATCATCACCCGTTTGCCCATTTCGGTAACGTGGGATATGATCTTATTGACGAACCCCACGTACAGCTCGCCGGGGTCTTTTTTCGATTTATGATAACGGAGATCGAAGGTCTCGTCGCCGCAGATATTGAAGGTATCGCTCGTGAACGCCTCCGAATACTGATCGATAAGGCTTTTTACAAGCTCAATGCTTTCGGGATCTTCAGGATCTATGGTGTGGTGCGCCATACGCTCGTCCCAGCGGTTATCCCCTGCCTCGAAGCTTGAAAGCGTGCGAAGATGCTTGTATTCATCAACCTCAAGGATCTCATACATGTGACCGAAGGTTGCAAGGGACGGAATGAAATCGATGAAGTTTTCGCGGCAGTATGCGTCAAGCTCCATCAGCTCTTCCTTTGAGATATATCCGGCTTTTTCGTTAAGCTCGGAGAGTCCGCGAAACTCGTAGGTGTGTTCAATGTAAAGCTGCAAAGAGTTCATCTTGCAGTATGCAAGCAGGTCGATGAGCTTTTTAAGGGTCTCCACCGTTGCAACCTTGCCACGTGTCATATCGTGATAAAATCCGCGGTATTCAAAGTCCGGTGCGTCTTCAATGTGAAGACAAGGCACGGTGTCGTGGGCAAAAAGCTGGCGCAGAGTCTGTATTCCGTAAAATGCACCTGCCTCGCCCGACGCTTTTATGCTGATAAGATCCTCGCAAACGGTAAGCTCGTATTCCTCGCCGCCGTCGCCGTCGATCGTGATCTTCAAAGGCACGCCTTCTTTTCCGAAGGGTAGCCTTGACAGCGCCTTTGCGATCCTCTTACTATATAGAGCTTCATCGTAGCACACGCTCTTTTCGGGAAGAAAGCCTTCGTTTCGGATAAGCTTTTTCACTTGCGGTATCAGATGTAACATACAAAGCCTCCTTTATAAGATCGACCCATTACAAGTTTATGATATCAAAAAAACGGCTTATAGTAAAGTAAAAATCAACCGGATCGGCATATTTTCTTTAACATTTGACAATAAAACAAAAGACTTTTATAATGTATTAAATCAAAGAAAACCGAACGGAAATATTCTATGGCTGATATTATAAAAATAAACGACCTCTACGATCCCCGTCTTGACGTGTATGCAAGGCTCACGGAAGCACAGCTTTTCTCGGGGCACGGGATCCCTCATAAGCTCTTTATTGCGGAAAGTCCCAAGGTGATAACACGCGCTCTCGACGGCGGATACGTTCCCGTATCGCTCCTCGTTGAAGACCGTCACGTTATCGGAGAAGCCGCCGAGGTGATATCCAGATGCGGCAACATACCCGTTTTCACCGCCCCCTTCAACGTTTTGACCGAGTTGACGGGATATAAGCTCACACGCGGACTTCTCGCGGCAATGCTTCGTCCCGAGCCGCCCTCTCCCGAAAGCATACTTTCGGAAGCAAAGCGCGTCGCGGTGCTTGATTCGGTTATGAATCCAACTAACGTGGGCGCCATATTCCGTTCTGCAGCCGCGCTCGGTATGGACGCCGTCATCGTCGCAAACGGATGCAGTGATCCTTTATACCGCCGTGCAGCTCGGGTCAGTATGGGCACCGTGTTTCAAATTCCGTGGACTTATCTCGGCGAGGATTGGCATGATATTCTTCACGGTCTTGGATTTAAGCTTGCCGCTATGGCGCTCAGCGACGACTCCGTTTCCGTCGCTGCTCCGGAGTTGAAAGCGGTGGAAAGGCTCGCCGTAGTCCTCGGCACCGAAGGAGACGGACTATCGGATACCGTAATTGCTGACTGCGACTACACGGTGCGTATTCCCATGTGGGGAGGCGTTGATTCTCTTAACGTTGCGGCGGCAAGCGCCGTTGCCTTCTGGGAGCTTTCGGAACGAAAATAATTTCCGATCGGCTATTGCGAAAATCGACGTTTTTCTTTATAATATTCTCGTTACGTTCATATCGCGGCACAATCATCACTATCAAACGGACAAGCTATGAAAAAACTGAAAAAGTATAACCTAAACAAGATCGTCATCCCCGTGGCGGCACTTCTCATCATCCTTATCGTGTTTGTTGGCTATCTTATGTCTGACAAAAACGGTCCCGACGACGGAACAGGCACCGCATCGGGCTCGGAAACGAAGGGCACCTCGGGCACCGACACCGAAACTGAAACTGAAACTGAAACCGAGACCGAAACGGAAACAGAGCTCGTAACCGAAATGGGAACGGAGACGGAAACAGTCACCGATACCGAGACTGAGACCGAGGCTGACGAGACCACTGTCGGTGAAACTACGGCGGAGGACACCGTACCCGACGACACCACCGACGCCGTCGTTGACACCCCTTCTCCCATCATCCCCACCGTTGACGCATCCGCCGACGGCATCACCATAATATGCCTTGACGCAGGACACGGATTTGACGACCCCGGCTGTGTAAACGAAAACCTCAGCGGTTACGAGTCTGAGCTCACCCTTGCAATCGTGAAGCATCTGAAGGCGGAGCTTGAGGCTCTCGGCGCCACCGTTATACTCACTCACGATGGCGAGGATTTTCCCTCCTCCTCAACCATTCGCCAAATGGCGAAGGAGCATGGCGTCACCTACGATGACAGCCGAATCATCAAAAACAACATCTTCTCCGCATACGAACGCGCCGTATACTGCAATGCGCTCCACTACACGACTCCCATCGACTTTTTCGTTTCCATCCACATCAACAGTATCGTTGGATACCCCGAAATAAGCCGATACGAAATGTTCTATTATAAGGACAATCCGCATAAGGATCTTCTTCGTGAGTTCACTGATAATCTGCGAGGGAAGCTCGATAATGATTCTGTCACCATCGCCACGGAAGCTGACGATTCCTACACCGTCACCCGTTGGTGCGAGTTTCCCTCCATTCTCATTGAGACCGGCTACGCCACTAATCTCGACGACGCAGCAAAGCTGAACTCCGACGATTGGCGCCGGGGCTTTGCAAAGCTTTTGGCAGAAGAGATCATGGCAGTGTTCTCAAACGATTAAAACAAAAAAGCTTGTGACCCATGCACAAGTCCAGTAAAAACGGACAATAGAAAAAAACAGCCTCCTATGGTAGAAT
>CAYXHC010000040.1:0-20299 GCA_964464905.1 uncultured Lachnospiraceae bacterium | reverse complement strand
GATATGATAGACTTACGGTGACGTCCGTTCGTTCTTTCCTCACCGCGGCCAAGATAGAGAAAATTGCCGAGTCCGATAGCTTCGGCGTAATCCGCCAAAGCGGATTCGCAGACGAGGGCGGAGCGTATTCTCGTCAGCTCGCCCTCCTGCTTGCTTTTATAGTTTCCGAAAAGATACTCGCTGACCACCAGCGACAAAACCGAGTCGCCGAAGAATTCAAGGCGCTCGTTGCACTCTATGCTTTTGTCTCTGTTTTCATTTGCGTATGAGGAGTGCGTTACCGCACGGAGCACCAAGGTGCGATCCGTGAATTTATATCCGATCTTTTCCTCGAGTAAATCAATTTCGTAAGGGTACATAATATAATTTCTGCTCCTCAAAACCTATGTTTTTTGTTCGCCATCAACGACTGAGCTTCTTAAGCTCTCGTTCCATTGTGCCGACAACGTCTTTTTCAACGCAGGACACAGCCTGACGTACTGCGTTATAAATTGCTTTTGCATCAGAGCTGCCGTGCGCCTTAATAACGGGACTCTTAAGACCTATAAGGGGAGCGCCGCCATGCTCGGATGAATCAAAGTTTCTTTTAAGCTTTGAAATATGGGGTTTGACGAACAGCGCTGAGAACTTTGTCAGCACGTTTGTCATATAGAGACCCTTCAGAGTCTTCATCATAAAACTGCCCATTCCCTCTGTGAGTTTGAGAGCTATATTGCCGGTGAAACCGTCACAAACAAGGACGTCGCAGGCACCGTTTGGGATCTCTCGCGCCTCAACGTTTCCAACGAAGTTGAGACCCGAATCTTTCAGTAGCTGATGGCCCTTAACGTAAAGCTCAGTCCCCTTGGTTTCCTCCGTACCGTTGTTGAGAAGGCCCACTCTCGGATTTTCGCATCCCATAACGGAGTTCATATAAACGGTGCCAAGCACTGCCCAGTGGAGGAAGAAGTCCTCTGTAACCTGTGTATTCGCACCGGAATCAAGCATAAGTGTAGGCGTGGGGAAAGGCATAAGCGCTGCGATGCAGGAGCGCTTTACGCCTGCAAGTCTGCCAACGAAAACGGAGCTTGCAAGATGGAGCGCACCGGTACTTCCTGCTGAAAGGAAGGCATCGCCCTGCTCTCCGTAGCCATTATCGGGTTTTAAGAGCTTGAGACCTATGGACATAGAGCAATCGTTCTTACTCTTAACGGCGTAAACGGGAGATTCGTCCATACCGATGATAACGGATGTATGTACGATATCGATACCGTCGAGAGACGAACCCGTTTCCTCTGCAGCGCGAAGGATAGCATCCTTATTGCCAACGAGAGTAATCTTTACCTTTTCGCCATACTCCGCCTTTGCGCGGCAAGCGCCCGCTACGGGAGCGTTCGGAGCGTTATCTCCGCCCATTGCATCAATGATAATTCTCATTTTGTTACTCCATTCAGTATGTTATGTAAAACCTCTGTCGCGCGGCGGGAATATTCCTCGTTTCTCACGCGCTTACCGCCCTTGATCTTATAGCCAAGAGGCGCAACGATGCCATAGTTCGCGTTCATAGGCTGAAAATTCTTTGAAACCGAGCCTTTGGCAACGAAATTTGCCATAGCTCCCGTCATCGTTTCCTCGGGGAGTACGAAAGGCTCCTCTCCGAGCGCTCTTTTCGCGGCATTTATGCCTGCGTAAAGTCCCGACGCGGCAGATTCAACGTAGCCTTCAACGCCCGTGATCTGTCCGGCAAAAAAGATGTTCGGGCGGGACTTCATTGAATAATCGGATGAAAGTGTGCCGGGGGAATCGAGATAGGTGTTTCTGTGCATCACACCGTAGCGCAAGAATTCCGCATTTCCAAGACCGGGGATCATAGAAAAAACGCGCTTCTGCTCCGGGAACGCAAGATGCGTCTGAAACCCCACGAGATTATACATAGTACCTTCCGCGTTTTCACGGCGAAGCTGTACTACTGCGTAGGGTTCACGTCCCGTTTTGGGATCGGGAAGTCCCACAGGCTTCAAGGGACCGTAGCAAAGCGTCTCTCGTCCCCGGGATGCCATTACCTCAACGGGCATACAGCCTTCAAACACGGTTATATTTTCGCCTTCCTCAAAGTCGTGAAGCTCCGCTGTCCTTGCGGTGATGAGAGCCTCGTAGAATGCGGCGTATTCCTCCTCCGTCATAGGGCAGTTCAGGTAATCGGTAGGATCACCCTTACCGTAGCGGGATGCAAAATACGCCTTACCGTAATCAATGCTCTCTGCTGACACGATCGGAGCCGCCGCATCAAAAAAGTGGAGGTCACCTATCCCAAGCTCGTCTCTGATATAATCGGAAAGAGAGTCAGAGGTGAGAGGGCCGGTTGCCACGACGGTGACGGTGTCGCCATCGATGGAGGTGATTTCCCCATCAACGACGGTAATATTCGGATGTTTTTTTATTTTTTCCGTTACGTAATCGGAAAATTTGTGTCTGTCAACGGCGAGAGCTGAGCCCGCAGGCACGCGGGCGGCATCTGCCGCTTCCATTATAAGTGAACCCATCATACGCATCTCTGCCTTCAGGAGGCCAACGGCGTTCGTTACGTCGTCGCTTCTCAGGGAATTACTACACACGAGCTCGGCATATCCGTCACTCTTGTGGGCGGGAGACTTCTTTTTGGGTTTCATTTCATAAAGGATAACCGATACGCCTCTCTCGGCTGCCTGCCATGCAGCCTCGCAACCGGCGAGACCGGCACCTATGATCTTGATCTCACTCATTGCTTTTTTTCCTTATTTTCGGGGTCAGATTCACGCTTGTAGCCACAGTTTTCAGTTTTGCAAACGAGAAGATTCTTGCCCTTCTTTTCGTAAAGCATACCGCCGCAATCGGGGCACTTTTCGAGAGAAGGCTTATCCCAGGATGAAAAATCGCATTCGGGATACTTCACGCAGCTGTAGAACACGGACTTGTTTCGTCCCCATTTCGTGAGTACGTCAGAACCGCATTTGGGACACTTAACGTCGATGGCCTGACCGTAAGGACGAGTATACTTACATTCAGGATACTTTGAGCAGGCGTAGAAGTTGCCGTAGCGTCCGTGACGGATGACCATATCAGCGCCGCACTCCTCGCAAACGAAATCCACCTTCTCCGGTGGACTTTCCTGCTTTTCAGGCTCGGGAGTCTTGTTCAGCGGCTTTGTATTCTTACATTCGGGATAGTTAGGGCATGCAGCAAACTTTCCGTAGCGTCCGCTCTTGACCACCATAGTAGCACCGCATTTTTCGCAGATGATATCCGTTTCTTCTGCAGGCAGCTCAAGGCGGGTAGCCGTAGCCGTTGCCGCTTCCAGTTCTTTTGCGAAATTCACGTAGAAGGTGTCGAGAACCTCAGTCATAGATATCTTGCCTTCTTCAACGCTGTCAAGGCGATCCTCCATAGTTGCCGTGAACTTATAGTCAACGATATCCGGAAAGCTTTCTTTCATCAGTTTCGTCGTCGTTTCGCCGAGAACCGTGGGCTTCAAGGACTTCCCCTCGCGGATGATATATTCACGGGAGGAGATAGTGGGAACGATAAGAAGATAGGTACTGGGCCGTCCGATTCCAAGCTCTTCAAGGAATTTGATAAGGGACGCTTCCGTATATCTCATAGGAGGCTCGGTGAAATGCTGCTCCGGGAGCGTGCTGCAAAGTTCAAGCGCTTCGTTTTCGTTGATCTCGGGAAGCATCTTGCCGTCTTTATCGTCTCCGGATTTTTCGTCGTCTGTAGATTCTTCATATACCGCGAGGAAGCCGGGGAATTTAACTGTGCTTCCGGAGGAATGGAACACGTATCCATCCACCGTCAAAGTCGCGTTGACAGTGCTGATCTCAGCCGCCGCCATCTGGCTTGCTATATATCTGTTCCAGATGAGCTTATAGAGTCTGTACTGGTCAACGGAAAGATACTTTCTGATCTTCGCAGGCTCAAGATTCACGTTAACGGGTCGTACCGCTTCGTGAGCGTCCTGTGCGTTTGACTTGGTTTTGAAAATTCTTGCCTCTTCGGGAGCATATTTTCCGCCGAACTTATTACGGATATAATCGAGTGTGCCCCCCTGCACCTCCGCTGAGATACGAACGGAATCCGTTCTCATATAGGTTATAAGACCTTGAACGCCGCCGTTTTCGGAGCCGATATCGATACCTTCGTAAAGCTCCTGCGCCGCACGCATAGTACGTCCGGACTGGAAATTGAGCTTTCTCGAAGCTTCCTGCTGGAGAGTAGACGTCGTAAAGGGAGGTGCAGGCTGGCGCATCTTCACGGCACGCTTGCATTCGGTCACAACGAACGGTTTGCCCGTAACGGCGGAAACGACACGTGTCGCATCGTCTTCGCAATCGAGGGTGACCTTGCCGTTCTCGTTGCCGTAGAAGTGTGCGAGAAGCTTTTCTCCGCGAGGTGTTTTAAGCTCTGCGGAAATGGTCCAATACTCCCTGGGAACGAAGGCTCTGATCTCCTCTTCCCTGTCAACGATGACTCTCGTTGCAACGGACTGAACGCGGCCTGCGGAAAGTCCGCTTCTCACCGTAGTCCAGAGATATGGACTGAGCTTATAGCCCACGATACGGTCCAGGATACGTCTCGCCTGCTGGGCGTCAACGAGTCCCATATCGATGCGTCTCGGATGCTTGATCGCATCTTTGACTGCAGTTTTCGTTACTTCGTTAAAGGTGATTCGGTGGCTTTCGTCAAGCGGAATACCGAGAGCAACGGAAAGGTGCCACGCAATAGCCTCTCCTTCTCGGTCAGGGTCCGTTGCGATATATATTTTATCAGCGTTTTTCGCTTCTTTTTTCAGTTCCTTGATAAGATCGCCCTTGCCTCGGATATTGATATACTTAGGCTTATAATTATCCTCAATATCGACGCCGAGCGTGCTTTTGGGCAGGTCTCTGACGTGTCCCTTCGACGCAACAACGCGGTAGTTGCGTCCGAGATAGCCTTCAACCGTTGCCGCCTTGGTAGGCGACTCCATAATTATCAGATTTGTTGCCATAGATTTCCTTCTTGATATCTTGATTTTGTGTTATGTTTCAGTTTTTGTTCTTAATGTATCTTCCTCCCGGAACGGATGAAACATATCCGAGTATCTCAAGCACAGTAAGAGAACTCATGATGTCTGCCGCGGAAAATCCCTTTTCCATCAGCTCATCGGGAGTGAAGGCTGCATTTCCCATTGCATCGAGAAGCGCCTTTTCCGCTTCCGTCACGGGAACGTCAATGGGTTTGATCTCCGGCTTAGCATCCGTTTTCTCAGCTTTCCTTTGCTCAGCAAAGGAATACGACGGCTCACCGGCATCTCCGCACTTCTGCTTACCTGCGGACTTCAGATCGTTTTTATAAGTTTTCACTTCAGTCTTCTTTATGCGTTTTTCCTCGCGCACAACGAGCTTTTCAGGCTTCGCTTCTGTCTTCGCTTCCGTTTTTGCATCGGCGTCGTTAGTCGCCGTCACGGCGGTCTTTGAAGCTATCCTGCGCATTTTAGCAGTATTTTGACCGCGTTCAGCCGTTAGAACCTTCTCTGCTCTTTCGGCAGCCGCAACGAATATTTTGTGAGGATAAACGAACTCGTACGTTTCAATAACGTCGGCAGCCGACGTTACGACGCGAGCACCGCCTCTTATAAGCGCGTTACAGCCTTCGCTGTTTTTATTACCTATCTCGCCGGGAACGGCGTAGATATCGCGCCCCTGATAAAGAGCCGTTTTGGCCGTTATCAGCGCGCCCGATCCAAGGGGAGCCTCAACGACGACGGTACCTTGGGAAAGACCTGATATTATTCTGTTTCTCACGGGGAAATGATGTCCTTCGGGACGCTCTCCGGGAGGGTATTCGGTGATTATCATTCCGTTTCTGCATATATGCTCTGCAAGAGTCCTGTGCTGAGACGGGTATATTACGTCGATGCCGCTGCCGAGAACGGCAACGGTGGGTCTGCCTGCATCAAGGGCGCCGTTTGCCGCCATTGCATCACACCCCAGAGCCATACCGGAAATGATAACGGCGCCGCCCGATGCCATTGCATAGGAAAGCTTATAAGCCTGCGTTTCGCCGTATTCCGTCATAGAGCGCGTGCCAACTACAGCTATGCAGACCTCGTCATTAAGATCCATAAATCTACCCTTATAGTAAAGGACAACGGGTGGATCTATAAGCGTTTTCAAACGCTTGGGGTACGCCTTGTCACCGTAGGTGAGGACGCCCCAATGGCGCTTGATGCATATCGAAAGTATCGTTTCAGCGCGTGAGATGTCTTTATTGGCGAGAGCGTCTGCCACAGTCTCGCTGATGCCTTTGATCTCAAGAAATCTTTCCTTCGGAGCCTCATAAATCTCACGGAGGGTATCGAATGATTCAAAAAGCTTATTATACGCGGTGCTCCCCGGACCGCAGGCAAGCGACAGCCATATCCAGATAAGTCTGTCCGACATAAGATTTTCCCCTTTCATCGATTTTCACCGAAGTTGTCTATATACCTCGTAAAGAATAACGGCAGCGGCGGATGCCGCATTCAGCGATTCCTGACTTTCCACCATGGGAATATAAAGATTCACGCCAGCCTCGCTCAGCACAGCATCCGTGATGCCGTGGCCTTCGTTTCCGATAACGATAATGTCACCGTTTTCAAAGGTGAAATCAAAAAGAGACTTTGCATCAGCTGACGGAACAGTAGTGATAACGCGGCGGCCCGCCTCCGCGAGATCACGGCACACACCCGATAGATCGGACGTGTATAAGGTGCCTATATGAAGCGCCGCCCCCATAGCTGCGCGCATTGTCTTACGGCTGTAAACATCAGCGCATCCGTTACCGCAAAGCACGTTTTTGATGCCAAATGCTCTTGCCGAGCGTAATATCGCGCCGAAATTATCGGGATTTTGTATGCCGTCAAAAACGAGAATCACGCCATCAGCGATCTCATCGGCACTGTTTATATATTTTTTCACGTTGTCTGAGTATCTAACTGCGGCAACGACACCCTGCGGCGCTCGCTCATCAGTAACTCTTTCAAAGGCAGACGGTGCAGCGAGATAAACCCTCGTTTCGGGCAAAGCGGCTTTGATCTCATCGAGATAAGTTGCCGCCGCGTCTTCGCGGATGATGACGTATTCCACCGTCAACGCAGAGCTTGCCGCTTCAAGCGTGAGCTTAATACCGTCAAGCAAAAAGAGACCGTCTTTATCTCTGTTTTTCTTATCGCCAAGCTTTGCAGTCTTTGAGATCAAGGTATTCTGGCGGCTCGTAATTACGTCGATATTCTGATCGTTAATGTGATTTTTTGTCATAATTTCTGTGTCGTGCCCCCTCGAATAAGGGTATTTTTGCCTTCTAAATAGCAGATAAAACTTACTATATAATAGCACAAAAAACCGGTCAATGCCGGTTTTTTGAATCAATATAAAATTAGAGAGCTGCCTTTGCGCGTTCAACGATAGCAGCGAAAGCTTCCTTATCGGACACTGCGAGCTCAGAGAGCATCTTTCTGTTGAGATCTACGCCTGCGAGTTTAAGTCCGTGCATAAACGTGGAGTAGTTCATGCCGTAAGGCTTAACTGCTGCGGAGATACGGGTGATCCAAAGGGAACGGAAATCGCGCTTCTTGAGCTTTCTGCCCACGAAAGCGTAGTTTCCACTCTTCATAACAGCCTGCTTAGCCATCTTGAAATGCTTGGACTTTGCACCCCAGTAACCCTTAGCGCTCTTAAGTATTTTATTTCTTCTCTTACGGGCCATCATGGCGCCCTTAACTCTTGCCATTTTTATTATCCTCCGTTAAATTCTTGCGACGCCTATTACTTGATGATCATGCGTCTTACGTTGCGTGCCTGTGCCTCTTCCATGATAGCGCCGGAACGAAGATGTCTCTTGCGCTTGGTATCTTTCTTGCCGAGCTTATGGCGGTGGTCGCTGTGGTTCATCTTTACCTTGCCGGTTCCGGTAAGGGAAAATCTCTTAGCCGAAGCCTTATGTGTCTTAATCTTTCCCATTGTAGGTACTCCTTTTCGAAAATAAATTCTTGTTTTGACTTATTTGATTCGCCGTGATGTTCAACATCGGGCGGGATTCACAAAATTATTCTTCCGATGCTTCCTCGGATGCAGGCTCAGCGGTCTGCTTCTGCTTCTTCTCGGTTTTTTCAGCCTTCTGCTTGATGGGGTTGATCATCATAGTCATCTGACGCCCCTCGAGCGTGGGGCGCTTATCGACCGTACCAAGCTCACGGCACCAATCCTCAAAACGGAGAAGCACGTCGCGACCAATATTCTGATGAGCCATCTCACGGCCCTTGAAGCGAAGAACGACCTTTACCTTGTTGCCGTCTTTCAAAAATCCAAGCGCGCGGTTCGCCTTAGTTTCAAAGTCGTGAGTGTCGATCTTATAGGAGAGCTGCACCTCCTTGATCTCAACGACCTGCTGCTTGCGCTTAGCTTCCTTCTCTTTCTTTTCCCTTTCGTAGCAGTACTTGCCGAAGTCCATGATCCTGCATACGGGCGGGTCGGAATTGGGAGACATAACGACAAGATCAAGACCCTTGTCGTACGCAATGTCCTTAGCCTTTGCCACGGAAATGATTCCGAGCTGCTCGTCACCGTCTATGACGCGTACGTTTCCGGTTATACGAATATTTTCGTTGACCTGATAATCCTTCGAATTGTTAGCCATATACCTCCGAAATGTGTGTGCGGGTTATCACCGCGAAAAAAATTGCGGGGGAACAAAAAATTCCTCCGCCGACAGAAAAGCGCACAATGCGTGCGTGATAACTGTGTTTACCGTACCGATTCTCCGACCGCACGGTGGGGACAAAGGATTGTTCCACTTCTTTTTACCGACACATTCTACCACAAGGACTCATCCGTGTCAATACCCTTTCGCAAATTATTTTCGTTATTTTACGCAAAAATCGTTTTGCAGCAAAACAAGGTGCCATTTTCCGTCAACTTGCGTCTCACCTCTTGACAAACGGTTTTCATTGGCAAAACGCAGAAAATTCATAGAAAATATCGTTAATAATCACCATATACAATTTCCCGTCGAAGTAGTATAATAGTTATGCCGAAAGTATCAAGGCGCGAAAGCGTCGGGTATAAACGGAACTTACGAGGCAGCGCACGCAGTCGGAGATATACCAACCTTATGGCATCCCTCCAACCGACACGTCCGCCGCCTCTTTTGTTTTTTCATAACAAATCCGTCGCAAAATGCTTTTATTAAAATATAAATGATAGATATAGATTTTGTCAGCAAACTGTGATATAATATCATGAAGTATACCCTTGTCCCCGAAAGGAATTTTCAAGATAACAATGCCTAAATATACAGAAAAAGCGGAGATCATGTCCCTCCCCGTCATTCCCATGAGAGGGATCGTTGCATTTCCTTCCATTCCCATCAGTTTTGAAATAGAGCGTTCATTTTCCGTTGCCGCCTGCGAAGAAGCACTTGACGGCGATATGCTCGTGCTCCTCGTAGCACAGCGCGACGTTTCCTGCGATCTTCCCGACCGTGACGACGTTTACGACGTTGGCTGCGTTGCGCGTATCAAGCAATCCGTCAAGACTCCGGAAGATATCATCCGCGTCATCGCGGATGGTATGTGCCGCGCCCGCATAATGGGCTGGCACCACGGCGAGGATGACGTTATCACTGCCGACATTATGACGAAGACCGTGTCCCTCGACGGAGACGCCGACGTAAGAACGAAGGCGGCAATGCGCGTTCTCGTATCCGCCCTCGAGGAACGCTCAGGACAGCACCGTGTTTCCCGCGAGATGCTTATGGCAGCGCACTCCATCTCCTCCCCCGGGCTGCTTGCAGACTTCGTTGCGTCAAGCACTTTCGTCCGTTGGGAAGATAAGCAGATGATACTCGAGGAATTCGATCCCATCCGCCGCATAAATATCGCCATAAAGCTTCTTGAAGACGAAAAGGAACTTTTGGACGTTGAAGCTCTCATTCAAGAAAGAGTCCGCGAGCAAATAGGCGCATCCCAAAGAGACCATTATCTCCGCGAGCAGCTCCGCGTTATCCAGGACGAGCTTGGTGATGGCGACGAAGACGATTTTTACAATAAGATCACAACGGCGCCCCTCCCCGACGAAGTGCGCGCAAAGCTTATAAAGGAATACAACCATCTTCAGCAAGTGCAGTTCGGTTCTCCCGAAAACGCTCTTTTACGAAATTATCTTGAGACCTGCCTTGCCCTCCCGTGGACCGAATCCACTCGCGACAGAGTTGATATCAAGGCAGCGGAGCGCATCCTGAATGAGGATCACGACGGTCTTACCAAGGTCAAAAACCGCATAATCGAATATCTCGCCGTGAAGCAGCTTTCCCCTGAGCTGAAGCATCAGATAATCTGTCTCGTCGGCCCTCCCGGCACAGGCAAGACCTCCATCGCCGCATCCATAGCCCGCGCAATGAAGCGCAAGTACGTGAGAGTCTCCCTCGGCGGCGTGCGTGACGAGGCTGATATACGCGGTCACAGAAAGACCTACATAGGCGCTATGCCGGGCCGAATCATCACAGCGTTGACTCAGGTCGGCGTCAAGAATCCGCTCATACTCTTTGACGAGATAGACAAGCTCACCCGCGACTCGCACGGCGACCCCTCAGCAGCGCTCCTCGAGGTACTTGACGCAGAACAGAACAAGAACTTCCGTGACCATTTCGTTGAGCTTCCCTTCGACCTTTCCGACTGCATGTTCATCTGCACGGCAAACACTCTCGACACGGTGCCGAAACCGCTGCTCGACAGAATGGAGGTCATTGAGCTCTCCGCGTACACTCGCAGTGAAAAGCTCTCCATAGCGAAAAATCACCTTATCCCCAAGCAGTGCCGTCGCCACGGTCTCGACCGCCGCCGATTCCGCATCTCCGACGAAGCTGTTTGCGAGCTGATAGACTACTACACTTCTGAGGCAGGCGTGCGTAATCTTGAACGCGAGATTGCTTCCCTTTGCCGCAAGGCTGCACGCCGCATCGTATCGGGCGAGGCTAAGTCCGTGCGCATCGGAGAATCAGACGTGAAGACTTATCTCGGATCGAGAAAAATGATCCCCGAGCGCATCTCCCCTGTAAACGAGATCGGTGTCGTAAACGGTATGGCGTATACTTCCGTGGGAGGTGACCTTCTCAAGATCGAGGTCACCGTTATGGAAGGCACCGGCAAGCTTGAGCTGACAGGCTCACTTGGTGACGTTATGAAGGAATCCGCTCATCTCGGCATCAGCTACATACGCGCTCACACAAAAGAGCTTTCCGTTCCTCAGGACTTTTATAAAACCCGCGATATTCACATCCATGTCCCCGAAGGAGCCGTTCCCAAGGATGGGCCCTCCGCGGGCGTTACGATGCTTTCCGCTATGGTCAGCGCCCTCTCCCGCCGCCCTGCAAGAAGCGACACGTCCTTGACGGGCGAGCTCACGCTGACGGGAAGGGTTCTCGCCATTGGCGGACTCAAGGAAAAAACCTCCGCAGCATACGCCGCAGGCGTTAAAAATATCATCATCCCCAAGGATAACGAAGCTGATCTTGAAGAGATCGACCCCTCCGTTCGCGAAAATGTTCATTTCATTCTCGCATCGCACGCTGAGGACGTTCTCAGCTTCATTTTAGAGCCTGCCTCCGATGGCGTGGTTAAAACCGCACACGACACCGTGATGGGTGAAATGTATACCCTACCTTCGAAAACACCGTATAATATCGCTCAGATCTGACAAAGAATCTGAGCGTGATCCCCAAGAAAAGGAGCAATGCTATGCTCAATATACACAACGTAACTCTCAAAATAAGCGCGGGAAGGCCCGACCAGTTTCTCGCGACTCCCATCCCGCAGATAGCGCTTTCCGGACGCTCAAACGTTGGAAAAAGCTCTCTCATCAACACGATGCTCGGACGTAAGTCACTTGCCCGCGTCAGCGGAACTCCCGGCAAGACCGTCACCGTAAACTACTACGATATAGACAAAAAGCTCTATTTCGTTGACCTTCCCGGCTACGGATACGCGAGACGCACCCGTGAGGAGCAGGCAAAATGGTCACTTCTCGTTGACAGCTATCTTTCACGCAATCCCAATATTGATCTCGTAAAGCTCGTGCTTCAGCTCATCGATGTGAGAGTCGGCCCCACAGCCGACGATAACGCAATGCTCGGATGGCTCAACCAAAGCGGCATCCCCTACGTCGTCGTTGCAACGAAGTGCGACAAGTGCAAAAAGAAGAGTGAGCTTGCCTCCAACATCGAAGCTCTTGCCTCCCATCCCAACATAGCAGACGACACACCCATCATCCCCTTCTCATCGGAAACCGGTCTCGGTCAGCGCGAGCTATGGGGTCTTATATCCGACGCCGTCGGCATTCCTCTTTCAAAGTAATGACTGCATTTCAGGAAACGATCTTCACCTACGCTCTGCGCGTACCGACGGTGCTTATTGCGCTTACGGTACACGAGGTGAGCCATGGCTACGCCGCCTATAAGCTTGGCGATACTACCGCAAAGGATATGGGGCGACTTTCGCTGAATCCATTCCGTCACATGACGCTGCTCGGCACGCTTTGCATGCTCGTTTTCGGCTTCGGTTTTGCAAAGCCGGTGCCAATAAACACAAGGCAGTTTAAGCATCCGAAGCGTGACATGGCGCTCTCCGCTCTCGCGGGTCCTCTTTCGAATCTGTGCCTCGCTTTTATCGGCGTGCTCGCAAAAGCTATCCTGACAGCGGTCATCGAAGCCAATCCGCTGCTTTTCGTTGAGCAGAACTATGGATATTGGATAATGTTCGTTGCCTATAATTTCGCATACGTTTTCGCTATGCTCAATATCGGACTTGCCGTATTCAATCTGATCCCCGTGCCGCCTCTCGACGGCTCTCGTGTGCTTTTGTCGTTTTTACCCACGAAGCTTTACTTCGGTTTTATGAAATACGAAAGATACATCACCCTTGCGCTTTTCGTTCTCATCTGGACGGGAGTCCTCGACGGCGTGCTTTCCATCGCCATCGGTGGCGTGTACGAGGCGATGAATTTCGTTATATCACTGATACCCTTTTTATAAAAGGAGACTCACTTGGAATCCCTCACATACAGACTGGACCAATTTGAAGGTCCCCTTGATCTTTTACTCACACTTATCCAAAAGAATAAATTCGATATCGCCGACATCCCCATTTCCGTCATATGCGACCAGTATATGGAATACATCAATGCGGCAACAGAGCGTGACCTTGACGTTTCCTCGGACTTTATCGTTATGGCGAGCCGTCTTATGCTTATCAAAAGCAAGATGCTCCTACCTAAGCTTGACGAGGATGAAGAAGACCCCCGCGCAGAGCTTGCCACCGCCGTTCTCGAATATGCCAAAGCAAAGGAAGCTTCCCTTCTCTTTGCGGGAATGTATTCCCTTCACAGCGGCAGAATGGTGAAGGACACCGACGAGATCGAGCCCGACCGCACGCTGAAGCCTCATTCAGCGGAGCTTTTGTCGGCGGCGTTGATGCGCGTTCTTTCCGAAACGAAGGTAACGGAATCCTCCGTGAAGAATTTCACGCCTCTTATAAAAAAGCGTGCCGCATCGGCAACGGAAAAAGCGTTCACCGTTATCCGCAAGCTCTACAAAAGCGGTCCCACCAAGGCGGCGGACCTTTTCCGGGGCGAGGAGACTCGTTCGGATATGATAGCCGTGTTCCTTGCCATACTCGAGCTTTTACGCAACCAGCGTATCCTGATAAGCGGCGGTCTCGGCGAAGACGGCACCGTCAAAACGGAGGAGCTTACCTTCGAGCTTTCGAGAATTCACCAAAAGGATAAACAAGAAAATGAATGAAAACATACTCATTGAGATGCCCGAAACAGACGGTGACGGCGCCGTTTACGGCACCGAAAAGGAGATAGCCTCCGCTATTGAAGCCATCCTCTTTGCCGCAGGACATCCCATTACATACGAAAAACTTTCCGCCGTGCTGGGAATCCCCACTTACGAGGTGACGCGGATACTGAAGCTTATGACCCCCGTATATAATGATGACGACTCGGACCGCGGTCTTCTCCTTTTGATGCTGGAGGATTCCTGCCAGCTCTGTACCAAGGAAAAATACGCGCCTCTGATAAAGGAAGCCCTCGGCATCCGCCGCGGCGGCAACCTTTCCGCATCCTCCCTGGAGGTCCTTGCCATCATCGCCTATAATCAGCCTTGCACCCGTTCATACGTTGATATGGTGCGCGGTGTCGATTCCGGATACAGCGTAACGTCTCTTTACGAGAAAGGACTCATCGAGCAGCGCGGCAGACTCGACGTGCCCGGCAGACCAATCCTTTACGGCACCACGGACGATTTTCTCCGTGTATTCGGCATTTCGTCCATAGACGAGCTCCCTGCCGTATCATCCGCAGAAGCGAAAGACGCGGAGCCTATGCAGGAGACCATTTCAACAGACGAGCTTTTATAATATCACATGTTAGCTAACACGAAAGGAGCGAACGATGCCGTTTTTATATATTACAGCAGCTATCATCGGCTTGCTCCTTTTGCTTTTGCACTCGCGAGTGTACGTCACCTTTGCGTACCGCACCGATGGGGGATCGTCCCTGACGATAGATCTGTCGTATCTTTTCTTCAAGCTGCGGCTTATGCCGAAAAAAGAAAAAAAGGTGCGCATAAAGGACTACTCCTATAAGAATCTTCAAAAGAAAAAACGCCGCGAGGAGAAAAAGACCGAAAAAGCAAAGGCTAAGAAAGCAAAAAAGGCTGCGGTCAAAAAGAAGACCGCCGGAGGCGGTTCCGGAAACGGAAACAAGGAAGTGTCATCAAAGCAAAAAAAGAAGAACAAAAGCGTTGTTTCCGCGATACTTGAGATACGTGACCTTCTCTTCGACGTTATAAGCAGATTCCCCGGAAAATTCCGGCTTGACGTAAACCGACTCGTCATAAGCGTTGGCGGCAAGGATGCCGCCGCGACAGCCGTAACGTATGGCGTCGTCACCGAAGCGGTAGGCGCACTTCTTACGCTTCTGGAATCCGGAATCAGGCTGCGGCGCGGCGGCGTGAACGATATTATGATAACGCCCGATTATCTTTCGGGAAGGATCGACGCAGACGTGAAGATACGTCTTTCCATCAAGCCTGCGTCGGTTCTGGAGATAGCGTTCCGATTCATCGTCGGCTACGTTTCCAAAAAGATCAAACAATGATCCATAATCAAAAAACATAAACATATATGATATCCGGAGGATTAACCATGAACGAACAGAACAAGATCAGTGACATTATCAAAACATCACTCGAAAACATTCGCACGGTCGTAGACGCAAACACAATCATCGGCGACCCCATCGTAACCCCAGCAGGCGTTACCATCCTTCCCGTTTCCAAGCTTTCCGTTGGCTTCGCGTCCGGTGGATTTGACTACCTCGGAAAGAATTCCTCTCAGTCCGCAAAGGATAAAGGCAACAATTTTGGCGGTGGTGGCGGATCCGGTCTCACCGTTGAGCCTGTTGCTTTCCTCGTTATCAGCACAGACGGCGACGTAAAGCTTCTTCCCATTACAGCTCCTGCGGCGGCACAGAAGTCCGATATCGCCGCCATTATCGACGGCGCCCCCTCGCTCATCGACAAGATCAAGTCTCTCTTCCCCAAGAAGGCTGCATCCAATGAAGCCGAAGAAAACGCAGAGGAATCCGCCGAAGAGATCATCCTCGACGCTGATACAGACGAATAATTTTCAATTTTAATAAAATTTAACCTTGTATCGTATCTGATGGAGGGTGAGAAAATAACTCCGTAAATATCACTTTTTACGGAGTTATTATAAAATGAGAGCATTTTTATTTGTCCTTGTCTCGCTTTTGCTTTTTTCAGCAATGTCAACTGGAGCTTTTGCCGCAACGGAAGCGGCAGCGATCCCCGATGTTTCCGCAAAAAGCGCCATTCTGATCGAACTTGAAAGCGGAGACGTTATATACGAATATAACGCCGACAGCCCTCTTCCAATGGCAAGCACCACCAAGATAATGACGGCACTCCTTGCCATCGAAAACCGCAAAATGACGGACACCGTGTGCGTATCTCCAGACGCTGTCGGCGTTGAGGGTTCTTCCGTGTATCTCACGAAAAACGAGAAGCTGACGATGTCGGACCTCGTGTATGCGCTGATGCTTGAAAGTGCAAACGATGCAGCGGCAGCTATTGCTATCGAGATATCTGGGTCAGTTGCAGAATTTGCGGAGCTGATGAACGCACGTGCCCAAAAGATCGGATGCGATAACACTCACTTCGATAATCCCCACGGTCTTGACGGCGACACCCATTACACCACTGCCCGCGACCTTGCAAAGATCGCCGCGGAGGCGCTGTCAAACGACATCTTCAGAGAGGTGGTGTCAACGGAACGGCACACCATTCCACTGGAGGGCGGCGGCGTTCGACTCCTCATCAATCACAATCGTCTTTTGCGAGAAATAGATTCCGTTATCGGTGTGAAAACGGGATTTACAAAGAAAAGCGGTCGCTGTCTCGTTACCGCGGCTGAAAAGGATGGCGTTACCGTCGTTGCCGTTACTCTTTCGGATCCCGATGATTGGCGCGATCACAGAGCCCTGCTCTCCCACGGACTCGACGCATACGAATGCCATCGTCTGGCAGGAGATGAGACCGTGACCGTTCCCGTTCCCGTTGTCGGTGGAGAAGAAAGCTTCGTCATCGCCGTAAACGAATCTCCCGTTACGCTGTGCCTGCCAAAGTCCGACGGAAAAATAACGTCGGTGATCGCCCTTGACAAATTCTATTTCGCACCCGTGGAAGCAGGTTCACGTCTTGGTCACGTTCGCTGGTATAACGAAGATGGCGACGTTATCGCAGAGGTATCGCTGATCGCGCAGAACGGCGTTGCACGGACGGAGCCGAAGAGCTTCCTTGATAAGGCTGCCGATTTTTTCGGCGTCAGCTCCAAATAACGAATAAAACCGACCGCATCTGCGGTCGGGCAAATACATATTACACTTAATGAGGGAAAAAACATGATCATCAAAAATGAATTTCCGATCCTCGACTACGACAACGACCAAAACGCCGTTATAATGCCCTCGCAGCACGAGATCGCCCCCTTCCCTGACCGCGCCGTTTTCGGCTTCCTCGGCGACGAAATCGACAAATACGCGCGTGAGGTAGGCGCCGAGGTGATGACGTACTTTGAGACTATCACGAAAATGTATCCCATCTATCGTGTGAATTACAGGGGCGAGGATATCACCCTTTGTCAGGCACCTCTCGGAAGCGCCGCCGCCGCTCACATACTCGATTTCATTATCGGTCACGGCGTTGATAAGATCGTTGCCACAGGCTCTTGCGGCGCCCTTGCGGAATTCGAGGAAAACAGATTTCTCATCCCCACGGAAGCACTCCGATGCGAAGGCGCGTCCTATCACTATCTGCCGCCCTCACGAACGGTAAAGCTCAACGAAGAGGCAGTTTCCTCTCTCGAGGGAACCCTTTCCCGTCTTGGCATTGAGACCGAACGTTGCAGAACGTGGACCACCGACGGTTTCTATCGCGAGACAAAAGCCATGGTTGAGGCTCGCCGCGAGGAGGGATTCAACGTGGTCGATATGGAATGTGCCGCCATTGCCGCCGTTGCAGAGTTCCGCAGCGCGAAGCTGGGACAGATACTATTCACAGCTGACTCGCTCGCAGACACCGAAGCATACGACGAACGTGACTGGGGCAAGCTTTCCATGGCATCGGCTCTTCGCATCGCCCTTGAAGCAGTGCTTGATTTTTGATCACACAGTAGCCATAGAGGAGGTGTACGCACAATGACGAACAAAGAGATGCTGATAATATCTGTCAATTATCACCACTATCGTTCGGGAATAATTACATATTCGATAATAATGAGCGTTTTTTACGTATTCGTAATGCTCCTTACCTTAAGCGTTAAACTAACGGACATAGCTATAGCCTGGTCTGTTGCTTACTTCTTCTTAGTGACACCCTTCATCATTTATAACGCGATAAAAATACACTCTCTCCTGAAGGCTCCCGACAAATATCGTGAATACACCGCCACGGCAGTTGATATGATACCTGCTGCAAGGCTCCCGATAGCATTTATACTGAATGTGGAAAACGGCGGCTCTTCTCCGTTCACCCTTAAAACCGAAAGAATTTTTTCCTTAAGCGCCTTATCGAGTACATACTACGGCAACTTTTATAGGCAAAAGCTGCGTATTTTATACGATGCCGAGGGCGACCGGCTTGCCGTTATTGAATATTTGCATTAAGCAAAAAGACCTTTTCTTACGAAAAGGTCTTTTTTGTGATGTTATTGTGAAAACCACTTTTTATGAACGAATTCCACCGTGGTGCCGAGGAAAAGCATCATAAGAACAGTAACGATTCCAAGCTTGCCTGAAATAACGACTCCGATAATAAGCGTTATAAGATCAATTGTAGACCTTATAAGCTTGAAGGGCACTTTTTTCATAAATTTCGATAGAATAAGCGCCTGCGCGTCATAAGGCGCCGTGCCAAGTCCCGTTGACATATAGGTGGCGGCAGAAAAGACGAACACAAAAAGCGCCGCTATCATAGAAAGATAGCGCACATAAACGTTTTCCATCAGCGCCGAGTATCCGATGCCGTTCCAGATAAGTGTACAAAGGTCAACGGTGTATCCCACCAACACCATATTGAATATGGAGCCGATGCCGATCTCTTCACGTCCCCATATAATAACCGGAATAAAAAGTATAACGTTTATGAAAAGAAGCCAGTTGCCAAGGCTCCACCCGATAGCCGTTGAAACGGAAACGTTCATAAATGTAAACGGGTCGGCTCCAAGGTCAACGAGATTCAGAACCGAGAGGGAGACGCCCATAAGGAGCACCGCCGCAAGTGTAATAAGTATGCGTTTCGGATCGCGAAAATTAAAGCTCATAAGGATCAATAATACCTCACTGATGCGATTACCTTACCGAGGATAGCCAGCTCGGCGGCGTAGATCGGCTCCATCGTGTCGTTTTCAGGCTGGAGACGGAACCTGCCGTCCTCGCGGTAAAAACGCTTCACGGTTGCGCCGTCCTCGCAAACGGGATCGTTCACCATAGCAACGACGATATCACCGTTATTGGCCTGAGGAGTTCTGTGAACGATTATAACGTCTCCGTCGAGAATGCCTGCGTTGATCATACTTTCTCCACGGACTCGGAGAGCGAAAAGCTCGTCGGCAGGATATTTACTTCCCAGCGATATCTCTACCGTGTCGGTGTCGTCGTATATCTCTGTGGCTAAGACCGGCTGTCCGGCCGCGATCTTACCGATGACGGGAAGCTTCACCGACGCTGAGGGCGCACGATCGGGCTCGGAGGTGCGCAGAGTTCTGCTCTTTCCGCCTTCCTTTTCGATATATCCCTTTTCGGCAAGACGGTTTATATAAGTGTGTACCGTTGATGTGCTCTTGATGCCAAGCGCCGCCTTGATATCGCGGACGGATGGCGGATAATTATTTTTTCTTATGGAATCGGCAATGTAATCGTACATAGCCTGTTCTTTCGGATTGAGAGGTTCTCTGTACATAAACTGTCTCCTCTTTTTTGCGATTTTCGAAATACTCCGTATCCTTTTTTACATTGTAACACACATCACGAGAAAAATCAAACACTTGTTCGATTTTTTATTGTTTTTTTTATCAATCCCTTAATTAATAGAATGTAAATATATTTTTTTCGCGCAATATGACTTGAAATATTGACGAACATTGTTTATAATGATAAAGGTGATAATTTGGAAAACCAATATTCTTATTTCAAGGAGAGATATACATGACAAACAACAAGTATGTTCTTGACTGGATCAATGAGATGGCTGAAATGTGCCGCCCCGACAACATCGTTTGGATCGACGGTACAGAAGAGCAGGCAGAAGCGCTCCGCGCAGAAGCATGCAGCACCGGTGAGATAATCAAGCTCAATCCCGAGCTCCTCCCCAACTGCTATCTCCACAGAACCGCTATCAACGACGTTGCACGCGTTGAAGGCAGAACCTACATCTGCACTCCCACCAAGGAAGAGGCAGGCAACATCAACAACTGGATGGATCCCACCGAAATGTACGCAAAGCTCAAAAAGCTTTACACCGGTTCCATGAAGGGTCGTACCATGTACGTTATCCCCTACTCCATGGGCGTTGTAGGCTCCGACTTTGCTAAGTATGGCATCGAGCTCACCGACTCCATCTACGTTGTACTCAACATGCTCATCATGACCCGTGTTGGCACCAATGTTCTCGAAGCTCTGGGCGA
>CAYXHC010000039.1:0-20644 GCA_964464905.1 uncultured Lachnospiraceae bacterium | reverse complement strand
GACCTTCGCCTGCGTAGGATTCGGCAACGATGAGGTTATTTGAAAGTCTTTATCTTCTTTCCTCGCAATACTTGTTATTTTTGTAAGCAATGTATCGCACGGATTGATTTCAGTCCACCGTTTCCTTAAATATTGGAAACTCCGCATTCCCATTTTGAAACGGATTGCGGGGAAACACCGAGGGCACGGGCAAGCTCTTCCTGAGTCATATCACGGGATTTGCGCTGCTTTTTGATCGTTTGTGCAATTCTTAGATCCATGAAAATTCTCCTTTCAAATTTGCGACGGGCCCTGCCGCTGAATTAATAATATCATATATCATAATGCGAATCAATAACCGCTGACGCGAGAAAAATCCCACTATCAGTGGGATTTTTCTCTTGCGAATGGAGTTGAAACCACAAAAACGGGAGGGGGATCAAAAAACTGAGGCAAAATACTCGTTCTATTATAGGGCATTGGCTAGCTCCCGCTACAAACAAAAACACCCCGACAGACTTTTACAGTCTGTCGGGGCGCTGCTTTTTTGCATTATTCGAAATCGTAGCCAAGACGGAGCGCCTTGGTGTTACCCTCGATGAGCGCCGCCTTTGTGGGCGGAATCGCGGAAATGATATCCTCAAGGAATGCATCATACTCGAAAAGACCTGTTTTTTTCAGCATCTGGCCGAGAATAACCACGTTTGCAAGACCCTTGAGAGAGTTTTCGTCTGCGATCTTGGAAGCGGGAACGTAATACGCATCGATGTCGGTGCGCTCTGACTTCTTGTTAACGAGAGTGGAGTCAACGAAAATGCAACCGCCTTCCTTTACAAGAGGCTCAAACTTATCAAAAGAGGGAAGATTGAACGCGATAAGGATGTCGGGGTTGGGAACGAGAGGGGAGCCTATCTCCTCGTCGGAAATGATAACGGAGCAGTTAGCCGCGCCGCCGCGCATTTCGGGGCCGTAAGAGGGAAGCCACGTAACGTGAAGGTCGGAGTGCATTCCCATCTTTGCGAGAGCCTTGCCTGCAAAGAGAACGCCCTGTCCGCCAAAGCCTGCGATCAGTATGTTCTTGGTCATTTTTCGTCTGCCTCCTTTGCGTCAATGTCCTTATACGTGCCGAGAGGATAGTAGGGCATCATATTGTCGCGGAGCCACTGCAGCGCGTCCTTGGGAGAGAGCCCCCAGTTGGTGGGACAAGTGGAGAGAACCTCGATGATGGAGAAGCCCTTCTTGTCAAGCTGGTTCTGGAAGCCCTTTTTGATAGCTGCCTTTGCCTTGCGAACGTTTGCGGGATTGTCAACGGAAACGCGCTGTGCAAGCGCAACACCGTCGAGAGTGGAGAGCATTTCGCACACGTGAACGGGGTTACCCTGTATCTTGGGTGTGCGTCCGTACGGCGTGGTGGTGGTGACCTGACCGGGAAGAGTGGTAGGTGCCATCTGACCGCCGGTCATACCGTAAATGCAGTTGTTGATGAAGATGATGGTGATATTTTCACCGCGGGTAGCGGCGTGAACGGTTTCGGCAGTTCCGATAGCGGCAAGGTCGCCGTCGCCCTGATAGGTGAATACAACGGTATCGGGATGAGTGCGCTTGACACCCGTTGCAACTGCGGGAGCGCGGCCGTGAGGCGCTTCGATCATATCGCAGTTGAAATAGTTGTATGCGAAAACGGAGCATCCAACGGGAGCGATACCAACGGTGTGATCTTCGAGTCCGAGCTCGTCGAGCACTTCCGCAACGAGACGGTGAACGATACCGTGAGTGCAGCCGGGGCAGTAGTGCATAAGCACGTCTGCAAGAGCCTTCGGTTTATCAAATACTACTGACATTGTTTAATACCCCCTTTTTAGTTTAATTCCTTAGCCATAGCGATGAGCTTTTCAGCAACATCCTTAGGACTGGGGAGAACACCGCCGGTGCGTCCGTAGAAATCAACGGGACGGCGGCAGCTGCAGGCGAGTTTAACGTCTGTTATCATCTGACCCATGGAAAGCTCGACGGAGAGGAAAGCCTTGCAGGTGTCTGCGAGAGCGGCGATTTCCTTATTAGGGAAAGGCCAGAGAGTGATGGGACGGAGAAGACCGACCTTAACGCCGGCTTCGCGTGCAATAGCGATAGCAGACTTGCAGATACGTGCGGTGATACCGAACGCAACGACAACGATATCTGCGTCGTCCGTCATATAATGCTCGCACTGAACCTCGTTTTCTTCGATCTGACGGTAGCGCTCAAAGCGTTCAACAACGGAGCGTTCAAGGTCTTCGGGGTTCATAAGAAGTGAATTTACGATATTGTGAGTTCTCTTTCCGCCGTGTCCGTTGGTTGCCCAGGTCTTTTCGGGGATCTCGCGGGGCGTGCGTGCGGAAAAGTCAACAGGCTCCATCATCTGACCGATAGCACCGTCTGCAAGAAGGATGACGGGGGTACGGTAAATGTCCGCAAGGTCAAATGCGTCGGCGGTTAGGGTAGCCATTTCCTGAACGGTGGAGGGAGCAAGCACGATAAGGTGCATATCGCCGTGACCGTAGGCCTTCGTTGCCTGATAATAGTCTGCCTGAGAGGGCTGGATGCCGCCGAGACCGGGGCCGCCGCGCTGTACGTTTACGATAACGGCAGGGAGGTCAGAGCCGACTATGTAGGAAATACCCTCGCTCTTAAGGCTGATTCCGGGAGAGGAAGAGGACGTCATAGCGCGCGTGCCGGAAGCGGAAGCACCGAGAAGCATATTAACTGCCGCAACCTCGGATTCTGCCTGAAGGCACAAGCCGCCCACCTTGGGCATACGCTTTGCCATGTATTCAGCGATCTCCGTCTGGGGAGTGATGGGATAACCGAAGTAATAAAGGCATCCGGAGCCGATAGCGGCTTCTGCGATGGCTTCGTTACCCTTCATTAATACTTTTGCCATTTTAGTCGTCCTCCTTTTCAGTCGTTTTCCACGTTGCGCTCAACCTTGATAACAACGTGAGGGCACATAGTGGCGCACATTGCGCAAGCAATGCATTTGGTCATATCGGTGATCTCTGCGGGATGATAACCCTGAGCGTTCAGCTTTTCGCCTGCGAGGGTGATGATCCCCTTGGGGCAGAAGTCAACGCAAAGTCCGCATCCGCGGCAGCGGTCAACGTTGAAGGTAACTCTGTTCATAAGTCTTTATACCTTTCTTTGCTTTTATGTTTGTCTGTACTGCACCGAGGTGTCAGAACAGCATTTTAGTGTATTTTTTCATAACGAGAGGGGTATTGATGCCATCAACATCAGCTAACCCTTCGAAATATGACGTGTGGATAAGTGGCAGTCCTGCAAGCTTTGCCGTTTCTTCGGCGTAGGGAAGGGACTTTGCCACGGTTTCTGCGGCGGTCTCGTCACCGAGATTGGAATTGTTGATGACAGCCGTGAAGCGAAGCCTTGAATAGTCCTCTATCTCGCGCATAATGGCGACCGCTTCTTCAGGAGTATCCGTCAGCGGGCGGTACATATTGATGACGTAGTACATCTCGTAGCCGACCCGATTGAAATCACGCTCGTAAACTCCCAGAGCCGCGGCTCCGTCGTCGCCTCCGACGTCGAAGATAACCGTCTCGTCCGATAAAAACACGGATGAGATCTCTGCGGGAAGAGTGGGAAGGTCCACGTTCGTGTTCGCATATTCGGGAATGATCGTGCGGATACCGAGATCCTTCATCATCGAAACGGCGTCAGCCGCGCGAAAATAAGGGTTGACGGTGTCAACGTCGATGAGTGTGACGGGGGTTAACGGCGACTCGTTTTTCTTCGTCACCGCAAGATTGCAGGCAACGTTGGTTTTTCCTGCGCCGTAATGACCTGCAACGATGATAATTCTGCTTTTCTCTGCCAATAACTTTTCCCCCTTAATATTTTTAGATAAAAATAATTATATCACATCGGCTCGATTAATAAAAGAGGTGAATAAGCAAAAAACACGCCCTGCAGGAAAAAATATATGTGAAAATTGCATATCGAAGCTGAACGCCGCGAGCGGTCGCGGTTCATTTGATGAAATTGACATATACTTTTTATAAATCTCTTCGTATTTTATAAGAAATATGTTTGAACTATCGCCGGAATCGTGATATAATAAGATGTATTTTGCTGTCTTTTTAGCATTTGAAAAGGAGGAACCGAATCTGTGGATATCATCTATGATTGGATAAAAACCTTTGCTTTACAAATATGGGACACTATCAGACTTATGACGTTTGTTGACGTGCTCGATATTATTTTCGTTTCATTCCTTCTCTACTACGTGTATAAATTCATCCGCACTCGCCGCGCAGGTAAGCTTGCACTCGGCGTTGCCGTTTTCATCCTGCTCCTCGCGCTCACGAGAGTGTTTGAAATGCAGGCAGCGCAGTTTTTGCTTACGAACGTGGTGCAGATAGGACTTATCACCGTTATCGTCGTATTCCAGCCGGAGCTCCGCTCTGCTCTTGAAATGCTGGGAGGTGAGTCGATAAAGGGCGTGAAGGTACTTGGTGATACGAAAACGGGTGACGTTACTTCAATGATAAACGAGCTTTCCGAAGCCGTTGCAGTTATGTCGGAGGAACACACGGGCGCGCTTATCGCTATCGAACGTACCACGCTTCTCGGCGACCAGATAATAACCGGTACAGTCGTAAACGCCGATGTTCAGGCGGAGCTGATAAAGAATATTTTTTACAATAAAGCGCCTCTTCACGACGGCGCAATGATAATCAGAGCGGGACGTATCCACGCTGCAGGCTGTCTTCTCCCACTTTCAGGGCGCACCGACCTCATAAAGGCTCTCGGTATGCGTCACCGTGCAGCGATAGGACTTTCCGAAAACAGCGATGCTATAGTAATCGTCGTAAGTGAGGAGACGGGCAACATTTCTCTTGTGAGCGACGGTGAGATAACCCGTAATTATACCGAAGCAAAGCTAAAGGCAGAACTCACGGAACTGTTGGGCGGCGACGAACACAGTATGAAAAAGCTCAGCATCAATCGCGTAAAGAAAACCGTGAAAAAACACCGCGACGATTCCGCGAATATCGGATAAGGAGAGGGACTATGAGCAGGAAAAAGAATGCAGCCGGCAACGCCGGCGCCAAGAAAAAATATGATCTTGTGCCGAAGATCATTTGCGTGATATTCTCTCTCTTCCTTTGGATATACGTTATGGATACTGAAAACCCTAATTGGGAAGAGACCTTCGAGAACGTTCCCGTTTCCCTTATCAACACGGACGAGCTTGAAATAGATAACGGGCTTACTATTTACAATGGTTATTCAACTACAGTGGATATCACCGTTCGCGGCAGACGAAACGAAGTTGCGAATATTACTGCTGACGATATTACCGTCACCGCTGACGTTATCGAGATCACCGAACCCGGTGCGTATACTCTCCCCATAACCGTCAAGTCACCGGGAGACATCGAGGTGGTGTCAAAATCACAGACAAGCGTTATCGTAAACGTCGATAAGAAAGAAACCATCGTCGTTCCCGTGAAAGCTAAATACAATGAACTCATTCTCACTGAATTTTATTCCCTTGGCGACGCAGACGTTTCCGTTGACGAAATAACCGTCACCGGACCTTCCCGCTACCTTGCAAATATCGAATATGCTCAGGTATCGCTGCCTGATCTCGGCAGAGTTACGAGCTCTCTTACCGTATATGCAAACGTAACGCTTATAGATAACGAAGGCGGCGAGGTGACCAATCCTTTCGTGTCTATGTCGCGAACCGAAGTAAGCGTTACCATTCCCGTTTATAAAGAGGCGGATATTCCTCTTAAGATCGCTTATAAGTACGGATATTATAATTCCGAGAATTCCGTAGCTACGCTGTCCGTTGACAGCGTTCACGTTAAGGGAGATGCAGCCGTTGTTGATTCACTCGGCGCTATCGTTGTAACCACCATCGACGAGAAAAAATACGATGACGGTGAGACGATCACCGTACCGATCATTATGCCAAGCGGAGTTGAAAACCGTTCGGGTGAGGAATTTGTAAACGTCACGGTATCCGGAATAGGTGTCACCACCCGTATGATGATGCTGCCTATCGATTATCTCAGCATACAGAATCCGAACGGCGTAACGTATTCCATCGACGATAATTACATTGCCGTCACACTTCGTGGCGAGATTTCAAATCTTTACAACCTTGCATATACAAGCATCGTTCCCAAGCTTGATCTTACGTCTTACACCACCGAGCATTCGGGAACCTTCATTGTGCCCGTTGCTTTTGAGATAGATTCCCCGGAAATAATATACGAACTGGGTGAATATTCACTTGAAGTGGTCATAGGATCGGGCGTGACCGAATAAAAGAAGGATCGATCAGATCCTCCGAAAGGATATTATGTCAACCGAATCACGATATACAGGCAAGAGAAAATGGGTGGTTGCCGAAAGACCGCCTATAAAGGAGGCTGCCGAAATAGCCGCTTCTCTTGGAGTTTCTTTTGCTCTTGGACGACTTTTATATATAAGAGGGTGCCGCACCGCAAACGAAGCACGCGCTTTCATAAGACGCGAGACAGGCGCCCTGCACGACCCATATCGTCTTCCCGATATGGCGAAGGCGACTGCCAAGATCAAGGAGGCGCTTTCGTTAAAAAAGAAGATCATCATATACGGAGACTACGACGTTGACGGTGTTACCTCGGTCAGCGTTCTGTACCTTTATCTTTCCGAGCTCGGCGCCAACGTAGAGTATTATATTCCTAAGAGAAGCGGAGAGGGATACGGCATGTCGGCAGGCGTTATCCGCCGTATGATCGAAGAAGGCGCAGGTCTGATTATTACCGTTGATACCGGTATCACTGCCATCGAAGAGGTCAAGCTTGCAAACGAGCTTGGATGCGACGTCGTTGTTACCGACCATCACGAATGCAGGGAAGAGCTTCCTCTTGCATCGGCGGTAGTGAATCCTCAGCGGCACGACAGCGAATATCCGTTCCGTGAGCTTGCAGGCGTTGGCGTTGTTTATAAGCTTATTTGTGCCCTTGAAGCGGAGATACGTGAAAACGGTAACGTAGAAAGAGCCGTTTTGTCGGTCAGCAATAAATATATAGACCTTGTTGCCATTGGCACCGTTGCAGACGTTATGCCCGTGCGCGACGAAAACAGACTTATCGTCAGTTATGGCCTCAGCCGTATTGAAAACACAGAAAGATGCGGTCTTTCCGCTCTAATGGAGGCGTCTGCATCTCAGAGTCCCAATAATTCTAAGCCGCAGAAAAAATCCCGAATAACGTCGGGATATATCAGCTATACTATTGCGCCTCGCATCAATGCCGTAGGCAGAATAAGCGATGCCGCCTTGGCGGTAGAGCTTTTCCTCACCGATGACCACGCCAAGGCACGTGAGCTTGCAAACGAGCTTTGCCGTGTGAATCGTGAGCGTCAGTCACTCGAAAACGTCATAGCCGAGGAGGCTTATGCAAAGGTGGAGGCGTCTCACGATTTCTCAAAAGATCCCGTTATCGTCCTTCACGACGAAAAATGGCATAACGGTATTATAGGTATCGTTGCGTCCCGTGTAACCGAAAAATACGGCACACCGTCTATCCTTATTTCGTTTGAGGGGAACGACGGCGCAGCAGATCTCGGTAAAGGCTCCGGACGAAGTGTTAAAGGTCTGAATCTCGTTGAAGCCCTTGGCGAATGTGGTGAATATCTTGAAAAATACGGTGGACACGAGCTGGCAGCAGGACTCACCGTCCGCCGCGACAGACTTGACGCTTTCCGCGAAGCGTTGAATGAGTCGGCGCGCCGTAAGCTTGCTTTGTCAGAGGAGGAACCCACCATCGTTGCAGATGACGAGCTTTCTTTCTCGGAGCTGGATCTTTCGCTTGCCGAAGAGCTTCTGCTGCTCGAGCCTTATGGCGTCGGAAATTTGACTCCCGTATACCTGACGAGGTCTCTTTACGTAAAAAGCGTAATCGGCGTTGGAGCGAACAAGCATACACGCCTCACTCTTACGGAAAACGAAAGCTCTCAGGGAAAAGGGATCATGGCAATGTGTTTCTCATCTTCTCCCGAGGAGATAGATATACATGCCGGCGAATACGTTGACGTTATGTATAATCTTGACATAAACGAATTCCGCGGCGACAGATCCGCACAGCTCCTCGTACGTGCTATCCGAAAAACGGAGGATCAGCTCAAGACCGAGGCTGAAGAGCGCGAGCTGTATAATTCCATAAAGCGTTGCGACGATATCGTGTTCGATTATGATCTTTTCGTTCCCGAACGAGACGATTTTGCAGCAGTGTTCCGTATGCTGCGTCACGAGATCAATATGGGACGCGGCAGGATAACAGCCAGAGGAGCCGTTGCCCTCGTAGAGGACGTAATGCCTATGAACTACGTGAAAATGAAACTTATACTTGACATTTTCTCGGAAATGAACATACTTTATATAGAAGAAACTGAGCCTGATATATACCGTGTCAGGGCATCGCAGAATAATGAAAAGGTGCAGCTTGATAAATCCAATATCCTGCGCCGGATCAGATCGAAATTCAGATACAAATGATTATTAAGGAGGCAGACGGTCTATATGACTGAAGAATACAGAAACAACGACGTTCGCAGCCGTCTGCTTGCGGATTTCCTCGAAAAACTGAAAACATACGGTAAAACCTACAATTTTGAGCGAATATCCGAAGCGTATCACTATGCGTACGATCTTCACGACGGGCAGCTGCGTCAGAGCGGAGAGCCTTATATCGTGCATCCGGTTGCGGTGGCAGAGATAGCCGCCTCTCTCGGTCTCGATACCGATTCTATTATAACAGCTCTGTTGCACGACACCGTTGAGGACTGCGGAGACAAGACCAGTATAGGCGAGATAACGGTACGTTTCGGTTCTGCCGTAGCGGAGCTTGTTGACGGACTTACGAAGCTTATATCCGTGGAGATTGAGGACAAAGAATCCCGGCAGATCGAAAACATCAGAAAGATGCTTCTGGCTATGTCCAAGGACATAAGAGTCATCTTCTTGAAGCTGTGCGACAGGCTTCACAATATGCGTACCCTTGGTGCCCGTCCGGAAAACAAGAGACGTTCCACCGCACTTGAAACGATGTACGTGTATGCGCCGCTGGCACACCGTCTCGGTATCCAGAGGATCAAGCAGGAGCTTGAAAATCTCGCGCTTTCTTATCTGGACCCTATAGGATATGAGGAGATCAGCGGACATATCGCGAAAAAATACGGTCTCACACGCGATTTTATCGAAAATATCCGACAGTATATCACCGAAAAGCTTTCCGAATACGATATCAACTTCACGCTTGAGGGCAGAGTCAAGACCGTTTTCAGTATCTATCATAAGATGTATGAGCAGAAAAAGAGCTTCGATGAGATATACGACTTTTACGCTCTGCGTGTCATCGTGGAAACGGAACTCGAATGCTATACCGTCCTTGGTATAATCCACGAACTATATAAGTCTATTCCCGGCAGATTCAAGGACTATATCTCCACCCCGAAGCCGAACCTCTATCAGTCGCTTCATACCACCGTTATCGGACGCGACGGTATACCCTTTGAGGTTCAGATACGTACCCGTGAGATGCATCAGATCGCGGAATACGGTATCGCCGCCCATTGGAAATATAAATCTGGTGTACAGACTCAGGCAGATATCGACAAGAAGCTTCAGTGGATATCGAAGCTTATCGAGATCGAGGACGAGACCCGTGACCCCGATGAATTCCTTGATGCTTTTAAGATCGACGTTTATCACGATGAGACCTTCGTGTTCACGCCCAAGGGCGATATAATCTCCCTGCCGCAGGGCTCCACCGTTATAGATTTCGCCTATGCAATACATTCCGCCGTCGGCAACAGAATGGTTGGCGCCAAGATAAACGGCGTTATCGCTCCTATAGACCGTGTGCCGAACAACGGAGAGATAGTTGAGATTCTCACGTCTCAGGCTTCAAAGGGGCCCAGCCGAGATTGGCTGAAGATCGCCAACACCAGCGAGGCCCGCGGTAAGATCCGCGCTTGGTTCAAAAAGGAAAAGCGCCCTGAGAATATTCTCGTGGGTAAATCCGAGATCGACCGTGAACTCGCGAAGCTCAACCGTCCGTACACCGAAGCACAGAAAAACGAGATCGTCACGAACGTTGCCCGACGTATCGGTATACAGCAGCCGGACGATCTTTATAACACACTCGGCTACGGCGGTCTTTCAATGTCGAAGATACTGCCTAAGCTGAAGGATGAATTTGATCGTATCGTTAAGGTAGAAACGGTTGCGGAGCCTCTCACCGTTGAACAGGTGCAGACGTCACGCAAGAGCGTCAAATCGTCCGGCGGTATCGTTGTGGACGGTGAATCGGGATGTGCCGTAAAATTTGCAAAGTGCTGTAATCCATTACCCGGCGATCCCGTTATCGGTTATATCACCAAAGGCTTCGGTATCTCTATCCATAAACGCGATTGCCCCAATTTCATTTCAGCGCTGAAGCGCCCCGATGCGGATGCGTCCAGATGGGTCTCCGCACATTGGAATGTCGAGGAACAGACTCCAAACGATCTTTACGAGGCGCTTTTACAGATCTATGCGATCAATACCTATACCATTATCGCAGATATAACGGCGATACTTGCCGATATGAAGGTGTCGATACTCGGTATAACCACCAAAAAGAAAACAGAAAACGAAATTGCCATCAGTCTGAAGATCGCCTGCAAGAATATGAGTCACTACGATTCCATAGTTTCACGTTTGCGTAATCTCCGCGATGTGACCAGCATAACGCGCGGCTTCAACTGAGAAAAGTGAGGAAATAATGATAGCAGTAGTTGAGCGTGTTCACCGCGCCGTCGTATCAGCCGACGGGGAGGCTGTGGGCAGATGCGGCAGAGGACTTATGATAGCCGTCGGCATCACCCATACCGATACCGAAGCTGACATTCGCACGCTTGTCGATAAAATACTGAAACTTCGTATCTTCCGCGACGGAGACGGAAAATTGAACCTTTCCGTCCGCGACGTGGAGGGCGAGGTTCTCGTCATATCCAACTTTACGCTTATGGCGAATTGCTACCGCGGTACGCGCCCCGATTATTCAAGAGCCGCGCCCCGCGAAATATCCGAACCGCTGTATCTGAAATTTATCGATGAGATAAACGAGCGCGGTATTCACGCGGAGCACGGAAAATTCGGCGCCCGTATGTCTATTGATATGGAAATGGACGGACCTGTTATCATCACTCTTGATTCAAACGAACTCCCGCGCAAATAAATGCACGACAGCTCGCATAGCCGCGGGCTTTTCGTGTCAACCTGAACTAAAATCCGAAAGAAGAAAAACGCAATGAAACTCTTAATAGAATCGGACAATAAAATAGCGTTAAATCAATATTATTTTCAGACTCTTTGTATGATATTCTGGCCCGGAGTGAAATTCAGCTCAGATAAAGAGGACGAGGATTGCCCTGACGTAACTTTTCGTATAAGAACCACTGATGAGGGCGTTTACGTTCGTGTCACTATTGCTGAAAAGCAGCGTATGGCGTCGGTCGAGCGTTTCGTTGCATTTTCTGAGGAAAACAGTGACGTAATGACGGCGAAGCTTGCTGCAGGTGCCGCCATTCTGGCCGCCGGCGCGGAATTTATGCACTATTCTCCCTCCTGGGGTGTTATGACAGGCGTGCGTCCGGCAAAGGTGGCAAGCGATTATCTCCGCCGCGGATACACCGCCTCTAAAACAAAGGCAGCTCTGCGACAGAATTATTATCTGTTTCCCAAGAAAGCAGCTCTCGTAACCGAGATCGCGCAGCTTGAGTCAAAGCTTGCGAAGCCGTATTATAACGGTTGGTGCAGCGTTTATATATCCATTCCGTTCTGCCCCTCACGTTGCGCATACTGCTCCTTCGTGTCGTATACGTCGAAGAAGCTTCTTTCACTGATCCCGGCGTACGTTGACGCACTCTGCAATGAGATCGATATGAGATTCCGTCTTATCAAGGAGCTTGGTCTGAAGGTTGCCTCCGTTTATATCGGCGGCGGTACTCCTACCATCCTTTCCGAAAAGCAGCTTGAGCGAGTGCTTACTCACATCGGTAAGGGCGTTGATGTCGATACTCTTGCGGAGTTTACTCTCGAAGCCGGCAGACCCGATACCATCACGCAGGAAAAGCTTCATATCGCAAAGCGCCTCGGCGTTACCCGTATCAGCGTAAATACTCAGACTATCAACGATACCGTGCTTGAGAGCATCGGTCGGGCTCATACAGCTGACGATTTTTACCGCGCATTTGAACTTGCGGTGAATTCCGATATCGACTGTATCAACACGGATCTTATAGCAGGCCTTCCCGGTGAGAATTTCGTAAGCTTCTCCCAGTCCTTTGACAGGGTACTTGAGCTCCACCCCGAAAATATCACCGTACACACTTTCTCCGTTAAAAAGGCGTCTGAAATATTGAAGCACGGCGCATCTGTTTATGCTCGCGTCAATAAGGACGCCGGCAAAAGCGTTGATTATTCGCAGATAAAGGCAAAAGCTTCCGGTTATCGCCCGTATTACTTATACCGCCAGAAGAACACCGTAGGTAACTATGAAAACGTCGGCTTTGCCCTTAACGGATACGAGGGACTTTATAATATCTTCATGATGGAAGAGATACATACCGTCTTTGCCGCAGGCGCAGGAGCAGTCACACGCCTGGTGTCTCCTCCCAAGATCGGCGAAGAAAACGAATATTCCCCCGTCATTGAGCGAATATTCAATCCTAAATACCCGTATGAATATTTAGAGGAAACGGATATGGAAAAGAGAAACGCCGCCATCCTCGAGGATCATGGTAAGATCATGGAGTTTTACCGTAAGTATTAAATCCGATTTATATTAAGGAGGTCTTTATGTCTGAAAATAACGGCAAACAACAGAACATAAAGCGCAGTACCAAGCTTTTCATTTCGGGAGTTATGGTGCTGACCGTTGCAAACATCATAAATAAGGTGCTGGGCCTTTGCTTCAAGATACCCCTTGAACGTATAGTAGAGAGCGAGGGCATGGGATATTTCAATCAGGCTTATACTATCTACACGTGGCTTTATATGGTCTCCACCACGGGACTTCCCACGGCTGTTTCGATGATGATATCCGAATCCCGCGCGAGGGGAAATGTCCTTGAAACTAAAAAGGTCTATCGTGTGACCATGGTGCTTTTCGTAGTGATCGGTATCATCGGTACTGCTATTATGATGGGTGCTTCCGGATTTTTGTCGGCACTTACCAATTCGCCGAAGGCTGAGACCTGCATCATATTTATCGGACCCACACTTTTCTTCATTTGCATTTCAAGCGCACTGCGCGGATATTTTCAGGGGTATCAGGTCATGGTGCCTACTGCTGTGTCTCAGTGCATCGAATCTCTTTGTAAGTTTGCCATCGGTATCGTAATGGCTTTGTGGGCGATCGGACAGGGCTACGAGGTTCATATCGTTGCCGCTTATGCTATTCTCGGCATAACCATCGGCGCAGGACTCGGTATGTTCTATCTGCTCCTTTCCAAATGGTTTTTCCGCGAAAAGAAATATAATGAAGAATATCTCGTTGACGGTGCGATAAGCACCGAAACGTCATCGGTAAAAACGATCCTAAAGCGCCTTATCGTCATAGCCGTACCTATCACGATAAGCGCGTCTATGCTCAGTATGACGGAGTTTATCGACCTTGCGATACTTCTGCGCCGTCTGCAGCTGAATATGACTGAGGAAATGGCAAACACCCTCTATGGCAACTGGAAGACCTGCGTCGTGCCGCTCTTTAATATGCCGCCCGTGCTGATTTATCCGATCTCATATTCGCTCGTTCCTATGATCAGAGCCACTCTCACGAGAAACGACACGGAACGCGCTCATTCGTATATGAATATGTCCATCAGGATATGCTCTATCCTTGCGATTCCCTGCGCGCTTGGTATGTCAGTTATGGCGAAGCCTATCCTTCGCACTATATTCTCTGCCGAAGGTGCGGAGATGGGGGCTCCTCTTCTCACGATACTTGCACCCGCCGTATTCTTCGTTTGTATGCTTTCTATATCAAACGCACTGCTTCAGGCAAGCGGTCACGAGCGCAAGCCTATCATCTCAATGCTTGCAGGCGCCTCGGTTAAGCTTATCACCACGTATACACTTGTTGGCATCCCCTCCGTCGGCATCTACGGCACGCCTATCGGTACGGTTCTTTGCTACCTTACCGTCAGCGGACTGAATACCTATTTCCTTATCAAATACGTACACGTAAAGCTTGATATAAAGGCGATGTTTTTGCGTCCTCTTTTATCGGGCGCTGTTTGTGCCGCATCCGCATACGGAATATATGCGATATTTGAGTATATTTTACGAGCTGCAGGACTTGGCGAAATGACTGCGGTGCGCCTTTCCACCGTTGTCGGTATCGGAGGCGCCGTACTCGTGTACCTTTTCCTTATTTTCAAAACGAAAGCGGTCACGAAAGAGGATCTGCTCGTCATTCCCAAGGGCGAAAAGCTCGTTAAGATTCTTCATAAAATAAAACTGGTCTGATCATAAAGGAACCTGAAATGAACGAAAAAGCAAAAAAACACGTTGGACGTGATAAATATACTTTTGACGATCTTTGCGAGATAATAACTATACTCCGCGGCGAGGACGGCTGCCCATGGGATAGGGAACAAACACATAAAAGCATCAGAAAAAGCTTTATCGAGGAGACCTACGAAGCGATAGAAGCCATCGATAACGAAGATACGGCACTTCTGCGCGAGGAGCTTGGCGACGTTATGCTTCAGGTGGTGTTCCACGCTGAAATGGAACGCGAGAGGGGTACATTCGACGTTAACGATGTAATAACCGATGAATGCAAAAAGCTCGTTTCACGCCATCCTCATATATTTGCTGATGCAGCAGCAGAAACGAGCAACGACGTTCTCGACAGTTGGGAAAAGATCAAAGCAAAAGAGAAAAAGAGAGAGACCACATCCATAAAGCTCCGTGCTATTCCTGCGTCACTTCCGGCGCTGATGCGTGCGGATAAGCTTGGCTCCGTATCAAAGAAAGCGGGATTCGATTTTGAATCCGTTGACGATGCTTTTATGAAGGTGCGTGAGGAGACTGACGAGGTGGCAGAAGAGCTTGCCTCCGGAGATTCAGAAAAGCTTAAGGAGGAAATCGGTGATCTTCTGCTTTCGGTTGTAAATATGGCGAGACTTGCAGGCGTTGACTCCGAAGAAGCGCTCAGCCTTGCTTGCGAAAAGTACTGCCGCAGATACGAACGACTTGAAAGCGCGGTTCTTGCCGAGGGGAAGGATCCGACTGCTATGAGCATGCCTGAGCTGGACGCCGTGTGGGATAGGATAAAGCACGAAAATACCTGACATACAAGGTAATATTTCAAAATATCTATTGCAATAAGAGTACTTCTGTGGTATAATGAGAAACACCAGATTTGAAGGATAGATTACCCATCTGTGTATAGGAAATTCGAAAGGACAATAGTAGAGAAACATGAATAAGGTTGAACTTATCAACGCTGTTGCTTCTAAGACCGGACTCAAGAAGAAGGAAGCGGAAACTGCCGTAAACGCAGTATTCGAAACCATCACCGAAACTCTTGAAAACGGCGACAAAGTACAGATCGTTGGATTTGGTACCTTTAAGGTGAAGGCTAAGGAGACCCGTGAGGGAAGAAACCCCAAGACCGGCGAAAAGATCATGATCGAAGCTTCCAAGAGCCCTGTCTTCACTGCGGGTAAGGCGCTTAAAGAGCAGGTTAAATAATTAGCCGAAATTAAAAGAATAATAATCACGCGAAGGCGGTATCTCGGAAGAGATGCCGCCCTCGATGCGTTTTAAGGGGGATATCCCATAATCCGACATAAAAAAAGGGAACGAAAGGTCGGAAAATGGGACAGTGAATAATATAGCGATGAGACTTGACAAATTTTTGAAAGTATCCAGAATAATCAAACGCCGTACCGTTGCAAATAACGCCTGCGATGCAGAGCACGTAAACGTAAACGGCAGAAGAGCAAAAGCATCCTACGATGTCAAGACGGGAGACGTGCTTGAGATCACCTTCGGTGAAAAAACACTTCGCATTCGCGTAAAAGAGGTCCGCGACAACGTCGGAAAGGCGGACGCATCCTCTATGTATGAGGTTATAGAATAAAGAGTCAGCGCATATAATCTATTCAGAAACGAGATGTAAAGGACGGTAGATTTCTGATGGATGAACTGCGAAAGAGCCACGGAGTCAGCGTAAGTGAAAGATCTGCGTTGGTGCTCACCGGAATCGAAAGCATTGAAGGCTTTGATGAGGAAAACATAATAATGAAGACACACTCGGACGGGCTTTCAATACAGGGACATGGACTCCACGTTGATAAATTCGATTCCGAAACGGGTGAAATGATCTGCAGCGGCACCGTTGACGCTATAGTGTATTATGACGTAAAAAAAACATCGGAGAAAAAGCGGTGGGGACAGCGTGGGAGATGATCTTTACGTATATTTTGGCACTCAGGTAAAGGAGATCGTTTATTCCTTTGCGTTTGGACTTTTCCTGTCTCTGGTGTACGACACGCTTCGTCTGCTTCGCACGTTTCTCGGATGCGGACTCCGGTTTGAACCGCTCGAAAGGTCTTTCATGCTTCCTCTTGTAGGAAGCATGAGGTCAGCATCTAAAGAGAAAGCTCCGAGAACGCTTCTTAAAACAGCAAGCGATGCGGCTGTTTTTGTATTCGATATCATATACGCCGTTTTTGCCGTAACGGCAATACTGCTGTTCCTCTACGCCGTATCGGACGGTATCGTTAGATCCTATACGGTTCTGGCGATGGCAGCAGCCTTCATCTTATATATGAAAACGGTGGCTTTGCTTACGGGCGGTGCGGCAGGAGCAATAATATTTATCGTTCGCATCATATTTACATATACCGTGTTTTTCACGGTCAGACCTATCGTTTTTTTACTCAAAAAAACGATAGCGTTAACTGCTGTTATATATTCGGTTACCGTTGGTCGGTGCATTGAGAACAGGCTTGAAAAGCTATCTGTTAAAAAGCAAAATCAATACTTCGACGACTTCGAAGAAAAAAGATCAAAAAGTATAAAAATCGCCATACTCGGTGAGTGAAGGCGCGTTACTATGAAAAAATGCCGTACGCGGCGGAATGGAGACTCTGATGTTTTCAAACGTTACTGAGAATATATTCTTAAAAATAGCAATAATAATGATAGCAGTGTTTTGCGTCGTCACTCTTTTTTCAGTGAATGCCGAAAGGGCAGAGCTTGAGGCGAAAAAGCAAGCATTGCTTGAAAATATTGAGCGTTGCGAGGAAAATATCCTCTCTATGGAAAACGATCTCTCGAAGCCCTACGACGACGATTATATAATCAGAGCCGCGCGAGAGAAGCTGAATATGCATCTGCCCGAAGAAATAGTGTTTATCACCGATTTCACAGATTGACACGCTAAAATAAAAGGTATACGCTCTTGTGCGTATACCTTTTTCTTTTTGCTTATTCTTCTTTTTCGGTCTCGATCGTCTCAGTATCGGGCATTTCGTAGGATCTCAAAAGATCGAGAAAACGCTTCAGTCCCGTTGTGTTAAGATACGAACTTCCACCGTCACAGTCCACGCGGAGATATCCGGTTGAGCTTGCAAATGCGGATGCGATATCTATGTAGTATGCGCCGCTAAGAGCTGCCGCTTCGTGAATGTATTTATTATACTGCTCTGCGGTGTAGATATTCATACCATCGCCCTTCGATCCGGGAAAAAGCGGCATACAGATCACCTTCGTATCAGGTGAAGCAAGCGCGATCTCGGAAAGAAGCTCCTGATAAAGGCGGGAAAATTCTTTTATTGTGAGATCATCGCATACACGAAGATCGTCTGCCCCCACGGAAATGAGGAGATATTCGGGACAAAATTCCGCCACAGCGTCAGTCACCGTCAACGTCTTATCCGTATCAGAGAGATATACCAACGCTTCTTTTCCAAACAAAATGGAGAAGGAAGAAGATATGCCCGAAATGACACGGTCGGTATTGCGTCCTGTTGTGAGCATTGCGTGAGATTTCAAGCCGTAAAGGGAAGAGTCCGTGAGAAAATAAAATTTATCAAGATAGTCGGTGCCCTGGTCACGGGTAACTGTCATAAGCGCTGCATTCAGCTCATCTTCCGTCAGCGTTATCGAGGGGAGCTCCTCGGCGGCACTGCCCGTTTCGGGGGTAACGGGGAAATAAACGAAGCCGTCGTCGCTGCTTTCATCGTTTTCGTCATTTCCGTTATTTTTGTCATCGACCGCATCGTTACCGTCGCCGACGCTTTCGCCGGATGAATTGCCGTCCGTTTCGTCGTCGTTATCGTTTCGTATTGCCTCGCAGGCTTTTGATAAGAAAAAGAACATCAAAATCAGAACGCAGGCAAAGATAACGGTGTTAACGAGCGTCTTATAATGTATGATAGAAGTTTTCTTAGGATTAACGGGCATCAGTTGTAAATAGATCTGTATTCAGAAGCTTCAATGGCGGATTTTTTCTTAATGCCGCGAACGGCAAGGATCGTTCCGCAGATCGCAAAGTACACAACGGTGAACGCAACGAGCAGAATTATCGTCGAACTTCTGCCGGCATCATAATCGGTAAGATCAATGAAGAGCACGTAAAATGAAATAAGGCAGATCGCATAGTGAAGAACGATACGGAGCGAGATGTGAAGGGCAGGCTTTTTCATGGTGAGAATGAGATTAGCCGCAGTGAAAATAAAGGCAAACGCAAGGAGCAAAAATCCGGATGTGCGTGTGAGCACCATGTGTCTGTCGGCAAGATCGAAAAGAGGACCGCAAAGATAGAATATCATTGTAAGCGCAGTATAAAGAGCAGATCCGGGATAGATTATCTTTAGGAGAAGCTGTTTCCCAAACGAGGGCGTGGCTTCAAAGGTCTTTTTATTGTCGTTTTTTTTCATAGCGTGATTCTTTCCTTTAACGGCGACTGTCGTGTTATAGTAACTGTATAGTAATCAATCATAAATAATATACCATATAGTCGGAGTTCCTTCAATAACAAATAATCAAAAATTCAAAAATTTATCGTGAATAGGATTATGGCAGACGATCCTTTTTCGCCCTTACTGTGCAGCAACGGTTTTTATCAGCATAGAGATGGATCTGTGCAGTAAAGGTGCAAAAATATCGAATGATTGTGTAACAGATATCTTCTTTTCATTGACTTTTAGTATCATATAGGTATATAATATAAATTGTATTATTATGCGGTTTCCGAATAGGTTGACCGAAAAAAAGATTAATTCAGAGGTCAGAACATGACAAGACGCGAAGCAAGAGAAAAGACTATAGAGCTTATATACGAAAAGAATTCCCGTCCCGACGATGATGCAGCGGAAGTGTATGAAAGCTCCCTCGATATCAGAGAGACGAAGGATAACGAATACATAAAAAGAGTTTATTTCGGCGTGATCGAAAACCGTGAGCTTTTGGATGAAAAGATCAAAGAAGTGGCTCACGATTGGTCTGTTGATCGTATGTCCCGCGTGACGGTGTCCATTCTCCGTCTTGCCGTATATGAATTATATTTTGATCGTTCTATCCCCGTTTCCGTTACGATAAACGAGGCGGTGGAGCTTGCGAAGAAATACGATGCAGCTTCTGCCCCTGCGTTCATTAACGGAATTCTTAATAAGATATCCAAGGATCCGTCCATCGAAAAGGACGTTATCCCGAGAAAGAACAAGAAATGACCGACATCCTTTCGGTTGGTATAGATACCAGCAATTACAAAACGTCCGCCGCCATCGTTATGGGAGGCAAGGTCGTTTATAACGGTTGCTTTTTCCTTCCGGTGAAGGAGGGCGAACGGGGGTTGCGTCAGTCGGACGCCGTTTTCGCTCACGTAAAGCAGCTCCCGAAAATTATGGATAAGATCGGTGAGCTTCTTTTGAATTACGAAAAGCACCCCGACGCCGTTGGCGTTTCCCGTTCCCCGAGAGACGTTGAAGGCTCGTATATGCCTTGCTTTTTGGCAGGCGAGGTTGCGGCGCACTCGTTTGCCGCAGCGGCAAACGTGCCCATATATGAGTTTTCCCATCAGGCAGGTCATATAGCCGCGGCACTTTATTCGGCAGGCAAGACGGAACTTCTTTTCGGCGATAAGCCTTTTGCGGCTTTCCACGTTTCCGGCGGCACCACTGAGGTAACCCTCGTAACACCGTCGAAAAGAACGGCAGAGATAGAGTTTATCACACCCGACGGAAATATCCCCACGGATATAGCACCGACGATAGAGTGTATCGGCGGCACGAACGACTTGAATGCAGGTCAGCTTATCGACCGCGTAGGCGTTATGATGGGGATGAGGTTCCCTTGCGGCCGCGAGCTTGAGGAAACGGCGAACCTTTACGATGGCGAACCTATTCCCGTAAGCGTGTCCGTTAAGGGACTCGAGTGCAATCTCTCGGGAGCCGAAAACAAAGCACGTCAGCTTTATGAAAAGACCGGCGATAAGGCAAAGGCTGCAGCGTTCACACTCGATTTCGTTGCCGATACTATCGACACGTTGACGAAAAACCTCCGCCGCGAGTATAAGGATATCCCCGTTATATATGCAGGCGGTGT
>CAYXHC010000038.1:0-21060 GCA_964464905.1 uncultured Lachnospiraceae bacterium | reverse complement strand
TGTGCACATATACAAATATTCGCAGAAGTAAATTGTGCATTTCGACAGTGAAAAAAGACGGCTCTTTCGAGCCGTCTTTTTGATCGATCAGTTATTATATGTACCGGAAAGGTCGGCAACGGTGCCGCCTGCCACATCGTCTTTTATCTTAGAGGTCTTGATCTTTTCCTGAAGGTACGCCCAGAATTCCTCGCCATCGTTAGGAAGGTCTACCCAATCCTCTTTCCAGGTGGAAAGCATCATTGCATTGGAAATCGAGAGACCGCGGATTCCCTCTTCGCCGGGAGCGATAAGGGGTGTACCGTGGAGGATATGATCGGTGAAGTTCTGACAGATCTCGGTATGAGCGCCGCCGCGGCCCTCAACCTCTACGTCGATGACCTCGTACGGGATCTTACCGAATCCGTTATCGGAGGTAGCGTTATATTCGCGCTCGTCTACCTCTGTGCGGTAGAACTTAAGGCCGCCGCCCTCACGAACGAGCTTACCGCGCGTACCGGAGATCTCAAGGCGGTTCGTGCCGGGGAACTCACCTGTGGTAGTTATGAACACGCCGGTAGCGCCGTTGGGGTACTCAGCGTATGCAGTTACGTTATCCTCGACCTCAATATCGTGATACTTACCGAACTGACAGAATGCGCGGATGCGGGAAGGCATACCGAAGATCCACTGCCAAAGGTCGAGATTGTGGGGGCACTGATTGAGAAGAACGCCGCCGCCTTCGCCTGCCCAGGTCGCTCTCCATCCGCCGCTGTTGTAATAAGCCTGGGTGCGGTACCAGTCGGTGATGATCCACACACAGCGCTTCAGCTCGCCGAGCTCGCCTGCCGCAATCATATCGTGCATCTTCTGATAGTACTTGTCCGTGCGTTGATTGAACATAAGTCCGAAAGCGCAGCCGCTTTCCTTTGCAGCCTCGACAAATGCAGGGATAGCCTTTGTGTAAACACCAATGGGCTTTTCACAAAGAACGTGGATCTTGCGTCGGAACGCTTCTATACCGATAACGGGATGATCGTAGTGCGGAACCGCAATAAGGACAGCATCAATGTCACCTGATTCAAGCATCTTGATGTAATCGTCATAAAGTGCGGGAATCTTTACGTTTTTTTCTTCACAATAGGTTCTGACCCAATCGAGTCTGTCGGACTTGAGGTCGCAGACCGCGGTAAGCTCCGCGCCCTTTACCTCGCCATCAACAAAGCGACGAACATGACCGGAACCCATATTACCGATACCGACGATACCGAATCTTACCTTTTCCATATTAATCTCCTTTTACCTTTCGGTATAAATTTACAAACGATTATTTTTCGAGAGCTTCAATAGCGTCCGCTGTGGACTCGAGCCATTCGTAAGGCGTAAGCTCGATCTTGCCTGCGTCGCATAGACGGGCGAGATCGGGGGAGATGGGCATACGGTCGAGAAGGGAGAGACCATATTCCGCGGCAGTTGACTCCGTTTTACCTTCGCCGAAGATGCTGATCTTCTTGCCGCAATCGGGGCACTCAACGTAGCTCATATTTTCAACGAGACCGAGGACGGGAACGTTCATCATCTTTGCCATATTCACAGCCTTGGCAACGATCATGGAAACAAGCTCCTGAGGGCTTGTTACGATAACGATACCGTCAAGGGGAATAGACTGGAAGATAGTGAGGGGGACGTCACCTGTTCCGGGGGGCATATCGATGAACATAATATCGTTATTTCCCCAGATAACGTCGGTCCAGAACTGCTTGACCGTACCTGCGATAACGGGCCCGCGCCAGATAACGGGGCTCGTTTCGTCGTCGAGAAGCAGGTTCACGGACATAACCTTGATACCCGTAGCAGTTTCGGGAGGGATAATACCGTTTTCGTCGCCTTCGGCGCCGCCGCACTTGAGACCGAATGCTTTGGGAATGGAGGGGCCGGTAATATCGGCGTCCATAATGGAAACATTATATCCTCTGCGTCTCATTGTGAGTGCCAGAAGGGACGTTACCATACTCTTACCGACGCCGCCCTTACCACTGACAACAGCGATGACTTTTTTTACCTTGCTATACGCGTTTATCGGTTCGATAAGGGATGCGGGATCTTTCTTCGAAGGGCAATCCATGCCGCAGGAAGAACAATCGTGAGTGCATCCACTGTTTGGGTTTTCAGACATTTTAATTTCTCCTTATAGTTATTGCGCTTCAAAATCAGTGACTCCTCAGCGCAGAGAATTTCCCATCACCCCTTATTATAGTCCACCGGAGGGGGGATATTCAAGAGTGATTCTCTTTTTTTATTTATTTTTTGTTCTAATAAATCGTGGTGCTTCATACACCGTAAGCATCAAAGCGGCAGGGATCGTTGACACAAGCAACGCCTTGGGATCAGGACTGACGATACCTACGGCAGACGCCACCGAAGGGGACACCGTTATCAGTATTATTAGAAGCAAGCCCGATGCGATGAAGATGCAGGTGAAAAGATTGATGCTGCGTTCCTTAGAAAACACGGAATACTCACTTCGTTCCTCACCGCACACCACGATAAGAGACAGTATAATGGAAACGAAGATAACCGTTGCCGACAAGGGTGACGCAGAATAGAAAATATTCGCTGTCAGCATCGTAACAGACCCCCACAAAAAGCCGTGAGCGACTGCAACGCTGATGCCGGAGAAAGGATTTTTCAGTTTCTCGTACACGTCGGAACGTCGGCGGAGAGTTTTATAGTCCGGGCGTTCGAGACATATAGTCAACACGGCGAAAAAGTCAAAGATGAGACCCCAAAGGAGTATCTGCGCAGCGGTGAGAGCCGTATCGTGAAACACGGCGGAATAAAGAACCGTCAGCATTCTTGCAGCCTGAGAGGTAACGAGATACTCAGCCACGGATGAAACGTTTTCATATATCTTTTTTGCAAAGGACGCGCACTCGACGATAGATGGCAAGCCTCCGCCCTCTGCGTTCGCACGGGGGACGATATTATCTGCCCGCATCTTCAGTGTCTGCGAAACGCCGTCGGCATCCTCGAAGATCAGGCGTTCCTTTTCGTTTTGATAGTTTATCATCTCGTGGGAAAGCGCAAAGCTTGCGCCAACTCCGTGCAAAAGACGAAGCTCACCCGTTATGTCATTGTCAGGATTGCCGACGTATGCGACCTTAAGCCCCTGCTTTTGAAGAATGCTTATGAAGGCAACAAGAGCGTTTGAATCAAAGCCTATTAGGAGAGTCTTATCAGCGGCTGCAGCGGTACGCGCATCCTTATCCATAGTGGCAAATTCCTTTGCCGTCAGCATATCTCCGCGCCGGCTCATGATTCCCACTCTGCTTGCAGTCAAGGCAGATTGTCTGCCTGCACCCGTCATTATAAGACGTATCCCCGCCTCACGGCAAGCCTTAACGGCATTTTCCGTATCGGGTGCCAGCGGACGGTAAAACGCCAAAAATCCGACGAGGGAAACGTCGGAAACGGCGAAATTCAGCCGTTCTTTTGAATGGAACGGCGTTATCTTTCGAGCAACGCCGACGATGGTAGCGCCATGTCGTTCGTGATACGAGACGGCGCGCAAAAGCCCCTCGCGAGTCTCCTGCGTCATAGGAACGGTGATCCCGTCCTCGCCGTATAGGCTGACGGAGCGCTCAATAACGGAAACGGCGTCACCGTTCATATAGGCAACATACCCGTCGGCTGTTCCCACAAGCTGAACGTCAAAGGGGTACTCATCCCCTGCGTCACCGGATATCATAGGAATCTCGTCCGCGCGGAAAACTGCGTTTACGTCAAAGCCGTTCTTTTTTATGTATTCATCGATAGCGCGGGACGTTTCGCTGCGCTTGACGGCACCTGTAGACAGTGCCCGTCCGTACAATCCCGTCGATATAGCTGCAAAGCGTAATATATCGGGAGATCCGTCGGAATCTAAAAGATCTGTGAGCTTTCCGTCCCGAAGGGTGCTGTATCTGCACTCAACGCCGTCGGCGGTGATAACGCCGTTGTCGGCAAAAACGATAACGTCAAGCTCGGAAAGTGCCTCGATGGAACGAACGCCGCGCACGAAAGATCCGTTACGTCGGAGCCTCTCGCCGTCTCCTGCCGCAAGTGCGGCAAGACCGAAGGCAGCGGCAATATCTCCCATTGCGGAATAGTATTCGCACATTGAGGCAACAGCGAGAGAGAGTCCCATAAAGAAAACGTCGTAAAGTCCGCGTTCACCGAAAATCAGATTTAGTATCGTGATAAGGAACACCGTCAACGTCATAACGGCGCCCCACACGCGGCTGTATCTGTCTAAAAGACGCGTTATTTTCAGCTCGCCTCCACGGATAACGGAAAGCTCGCCTTTCGAACGGACAGCGAGAGTTTCCGCTCCTACCTCAACTGCAACGGCAATGCACTTCCCCGAAAAAATACTGCTTCCGGCGAAAAGCATATTGACACAAGCTGCAGGCGATGCGCCGAAAGCTACCTCTGCGGTCGTTTTCCCTGCCACTCCCGTCACGCCTGTCACACCCGTTTCATAAACGGAAAGTCCTTCAGAGGAAATGATCCTGCAATCGGCAGGAACGATATCGCCTGCTTTAAGACGGAGAATATCGCCTCTTACGACTTCGCGGCAGTCTATTCTGTATACAGTACCTCCCCGCACCACCGTTACGCTCGGCATAACAGCGGCAGCGGAGGATGCTGACTCAAGATAGCGTCTTGCACGGATATAGGCAAAGGTTCTGACGACGATGCTGAACACAAGTATGGGAATAATGACCGATGCCGCGTGCTCCTCTCCGAAAAAGGCGGCAACCGCAGCAGTTATCAGAAGAAGTATCAGCATCAGGTCGGAGGAGCAATAGCCCAGATAACTAAAAAAGGACGTATGCTCTTCCTTATATATTCTGTTTATACCATGGCGGCGGCGACGCCTTCTCACCTCCGCGGCGGAAAGACCGCGGTGAGGGTCTGTTCCCAACGCATTGCATACGTCTTTGACAGACGCCGTGTACCAGGCTGCTCGTTGGTTTTTGTTTTTCATAAAGCGGCGATCAGCGGAGCTTGATGCATTCGAGGGTAAGCCCGGCACCGGAGGGATCGGCATCGACAAGCGCGTGGGTGACTCTGTTTTCACGTGCGGAAACGATCGCCTCGGCAAGCGGATCCTCGACGTGATTTTCTATATAGCGGCGCATATTTCGTGCGCCGAACTTGAAGGAATAGGATTCGTGAGCGATTCGGGCAAGCGCCGCCTCGGTGAACTTCACTTCGATGCCGCGAGCCGCAACGGTATTCACGAGATCGCCCGTCATTATCCTTGCGATAGAGATGAAATCCTCTTCCGTGAGAGAACGGAAGGTGATTATTTCGTCAACGCGGTTCAAAAATTCGGGGCGCAGGAATTCAGAGAGAGCGCGCGAGGTCTTATCCTCGGTGAAGCTGTCCGCGCTGTCGGAAAATCCCGCCGTATTCGAGCCGCCGGTTGAGCCTGCGTTGGTCGTCATAACGATAACGGTATTTGAAAAGTCAACGTGCTTACCGTGTGCGTCCGTGACCTCGCCGTCGTCGAGTATCTGCAATAGGATGTTCATCACATCGGGGTGCGCCTTTTCGATCTCGTCAAAGAGGATAACGGAATAGGGACGGCGGCGGATCTTCTCCGTGAGCTGACCTGCATCGTCGTAGCCAACATAGCCGGGAGGCGAACCGATGATACGGGAAACGGAATGCTTCTCCATAAACTCGGACATATCGAGTCTGATAAGCGTTTCGGGGGAGGAGAAAAGGTCATTTGCGAGAGTCTTCACGAGCTCCGTTTTACCAACTCCCGTGGGACCTGCAAAAATGAAGGAAACGGGTTTCTTTTTATACTGTACGCCTGCGCGGCTGCGCTTGATGGCTCGCGCTACGGCAGATACCGCCTTATCCTGACCGACTATACGTGTTTTGAGTCTTGATTCAAGCTCGATCAGACGGTCAAATTCATCCTCCTTTATGTCGGTGGCTGGGATACCCGTCCAGATCTCGATAACATGTGCCATGTCACCAACGGTAAGCTCAAGGGTGTCGCACTCTTTGCTCAACAGCTCAAGTTCCGCTTCAAGGCGCATAACGTCGCTTTTCAGTTTGGCAAGATCCTCGTAGTGAGCCTTTGCCGCGTCCTCAGCCTCGGGCGCGTCCTTGGCTTCAAGCTCTTCGTAAGCTTTTTTAACAGAATCAAGCTCGTCTTTTTTCGCGTAGCGCTCGTTTATCACGTCCGTGGAAAGCGAAACGAACGAAAGCGCTTCGTCAATAAGGTCGATCGCCTTATCCGGGAGATACCTGTCCGTGATATAGCGCTCTGAAAGAAGTACGGCACGCTCGATTATATGTTCAGGAAGCCTGATACCGTGGTAGCCTTCATAATAATGCTTGATACCGCGCAGTATCTCGATAGTATCGGCAACAGAGGGTTCGTTCACCATAACGGGCTGGAATCTGCGCTCAAGTGCGGTATCCTTTTCGATATGCTTACGATACTCGGCAAGGGTCGTTGCACCGATGATCTGTATCTCGCCTCTTGAAAGAGCAGGTTTCAGAATATTTGCAGCGTTCATGCTTCCCTCGGCATCGCCCGCACCAACAATACTGTGGACCTCGTCAATGACGAGGATGACGTTCCCAGCTTCCTTGACCTCGTTAATAAGTCCCAAAACGCGGGATTCAAACTGACCGCGGAACTGGGTTCCTGCAACGAGAGCCGTCAGATCCACGAGCTGGACTTCGCATCCTCGAAGCTTATAGGGAATATTTCCGTCTGCGATACGCTGCGCAAGAGCTTCTGCGATGGCGGTCTTGCCAACGCCTGCCTCGCCGATAAGGCAAGGATTATTCTTCTGTCTGCGGCAAAGGATACCAATCATGCGTGAGAGCTCGCGTTCTCTGCCAACGATACGGTCAAGCTTACCGCCGGCGGCTTCCGCCGTGAGATTTTTGGTATAAACGTCGAGAAATTTGCGCTTCGGGCGCTTCTTCCCATCTGTCTCCTCAGTTTTGGACTTATCCCGGCTTCGCTTTTCCTTCGCCCCCTCGCCCTTTATAGGGAAGATCGCACCGTTGCCGAAAAGACGAGGAAGATCGATAGGAGGGGCGCCTGCGTCCTCGGTCTCGTCGCCGCGGTCACTCTCATCCATATTGATCCCCTCCGCAAGTGCTGTTTCCATATCAGACTCCAGCTTTTCAAGATCGTCCTCTGAGATACCCATCTTAGAGAGTATGTCGTCTATAGGCTTGAGTCCCAGTTCTTTGGCACATTTAAGGCAAAGTCCTTCGTTTTTTGTTTCACCGTTTTCTATTTTAGTTATAAACACCACCGCTATACGCTTGTGGCATCTTGAACACATTTCCATAATTGACTCCGATCTGCCGCTAAAGGCGGCAATTAATTGTTTATATAACGCTCTACACCAATACTTCTGTCATAAATGTCATTCTCAAGCCTGAAAACAGCTTAACGAGAAACGTTTCATCTATCACTTCAAGAGTAAATGTGGCAGGATCCACGGTTGACAGCGCATCTATGGCAGATATAGCAAGTGCACTCCATATAGCACCGTAAAGAATTGCTGAAACAATGCCAAATGCAAGTCCCGCCACGGAATTTAGCTGTTTTAGAACGGGCAGCTCGAAGACTGCATCGAGAGTTGCCGTCAGCACCTTCATAATAATATTGAGAATCACGAAAAGGATGAAAAACGCAACGATCGATGATATTGCGGACGCGGACGACGCTGCGACAGATTCTGACATAGTACGAACCGTTTCCTCAGTTGCAAGCTCCGGTGTGGAAAATTCCGATATAAAAGTTTCCGAGTCGATGCCGAATCTTGCAATAATCGAACTGAGTGTATCGGGCATATCGCTGAAAAGCTGCTCCGTCGAACGCACGGCTGTCGAACCGATGCCAAGAAGCGAGCTGAGAGTTTCTTCTATTCCCGCAGCAATGCTTTTCAGTATAAAATTATCGCATAAATATTTAGAAAGGTACGGTGTAAAGAAGACCGATGCCACGAACGAGAGCACTGCAGAGGCAAGATTCATAAAGGAACGTATAAAGCCGCGTTTATAGCCTCCAATAACGGTGAACACGATCACGGCAAGAATAAACAAATCCAAAAATATACTCATATTAATCTCCATTCCGCCGCCGTGGCGGCACAAATACATGTCGAAATCCTCGGCGCCGCATTTATGCGGCAAAACGGGTTGTGTCCCGTTTTGCGAGGATTTCAGGCGTTTAACAGCAGAGTTACGCATAGTGTGACGATACTTTCACACTACATACTCCTTATCCCGTGATATCAGAAAGACCCGAAAAATCAACTGCATAAGCGGAGGATGCTGTGCAGTAGAGAGCCGTTTTTTCACCAATGGCAAAAAGACGCTTTGCGTTTCCGGTAACGGGCACTGATTTTTCCGTTCCCGTGTCAATGTCGATCATAACGGCACGGCCCGCCGTGAGAACGTACACGTCGCCGTAATCGGATACGGAAACGTCCGTTATCTTTTCTTCAAGCACTTTATTGTATACCACCTCTCCAAGAGCGTTCAGAATGATAACGCGGTTCACGTTGCCAAGGGTATTCTCAGGCAGTATAAGCACCGCATTTTCATTTGATACGGAGTACATCCCCAGTTCCTCGCCGTAAACACAGCGACCGACAAATGCACCGTTCATATCGTAAAAATAAATCCCCTTAACGCCGAGAGCGGCGAATCCGTTCATCATTCTTTCAAGTGAAGTCACGTAGTCGTCGGTCACGGTCACCATTGTCAGCTCTGAGTCCATACCGGGCTCGTAAAAATAAAGCTTCGAGGAAAATCCGCCTGCGGATGACTCGACCGCCGACAAAACGAGACGAGAACCGTCACCCGAAAGAGAAACGTCTGTGACGTAATCCTTTTTAAGATACCTTGCGGATAACTCAAAGCTGTCGTTATAAAGGTAAACGATGCTTTTGTATTCCCTTCCCGACGTTAAAACGGCAAAGGAACCACTCTCGCTGATATCTGCGGAAATAATATAATATTCGGTACTTTCGCGGTAAAGCTCGGAAAAGGAATTGTAAAGGGAGAAGGTATCACCGCCGGTGTCATAAATAAACACGTATTTGTCTGTGGTGAGGACTGTGGGAGCTTCGTATGAAAGCTCAGCGGAAAGTCCCACGTTTCCCGTTCTCGAATAGAGCTTTGCCTCACTTCCCGTTACGTAGAGAAGCTCACCCCGATAGATCCCGAAGCGCTGTATCGGCTCGGCGGTATAGTTGACCTCGGAAAAGGCGTCGCCTGAGGAGGAGCTTATATTGATATCACGGAGAAGATATTTGAAATTCGCCACGGTTATATCGTCAGCATAGAACGTGAGCATCGTCAGAATGTAGATAACGAGGAGGGCAAGCATAAGAAGTCTTGCCATCTTAAAGCGTCTTGATACGGTAAGATAATAATCGTTACGCATCTCGAATTCTTCGTCAGGCAATCTGACGGGCATCACGTCTATCTGACTTGGCGCAGATGCCGTATTCAGTTCTCTTTTCATACTACCTCCTCACATATTTAATAATCCACCCGGCAAAGATAAAGCCCGTCGGGCGGAAGCGTTGCTCCCGCACGGCTTCTGTCGCGTGCGGCTATTACATCGGTAACATCATCTGGCAGAAGTCTCCCCGCGCCCACGGAAAGAAGCGTTCCTGCCATTATTCTTACCATATTGTATAAAAAACCGTCGGCTGTCACAGAGAAAACTACGGTGTCCTCCCGTCTTATCACACTCGCATCGAAAACGTAACGGACTGTGTCCTTTATTTTCGAGCCTGCCGCCATAAAAGAAGCAAAATCACGCTTGCCGCACATAAGGGCGGCAGCATCGTTCATTTTTGCAATGCTCTCAGCAGAGAGAGGCTTAACGGTGTGCGCACGACCGCTGTAAAAGGGAGAGCGAACGCGCGAATCATAAAAAATATATTCGTAAGTCTTCGATCTTACGCTGTATCGCGGATGAAAATCCTCCGCCACCGTCTCTGCCTCCAGCACGGCGATATCATCGGGAAGCTTTGAATTCAACGCAAACGGCACGGCATCCGCCGGTATTGCGGCAGTTATGTCATCTTCATCAGCAAATTCAAGAGTACAAACGTAGTTTTTTGCGTGAACACCGCTGTCAGTGCGGCTGCAGCCGGTGATAAGGCAATCCTTACCGTATAGTTTTTTTGCCGCCGAAGTCAGCACCGTCTGCACGCTCAGCGCATTCGACTGAGCCTGCCAGCCGCAATACGCGGCGCCGTTATAAGATAAAGTCAGCTTCAGTTTCATCATCTTTTAAGAGATATGATCGGGAAATATTCGTCAAGGACTGCTGCTGCCGCGATAACGAGCACACCGATCACCATAGCGCAAACATCAACGCCGCCGAAGTGAAGCACGTTCATACGAGTCCTTCCGTTGTCACCGCGATAGCATCTGCACTCCATTGCGACCGCAAGCTCGTCCGCGCGCTTGAAAGCGGAAACGAAAAGCGGCACGAGTATCGGTATCAGCGCTTTTGCTCGGGCGATCATACCACCCGAGGAAAAATCGGCGCCCCTCGCCTTCTGGGCGTTCATTATCTTATCCGTCTCCTCAACGAGGGTAGGAATAAACCTCAGGGCGATCGTCATCATCATTGAAAACTCGTGTATGGGGAGTTTCAGCTTTTTGAGGGGCATAAGAAGCTGCTCAAGTCCATCTGTCAGCGTGATGGGGGAGGTCGTATACGTGAGGAAAAGCCCGCTTCCCGAAACGAGAAGCATAACGCGGAGTATCATAAGCACTGCATTCACTATTCCCTCACGGTATATATGAATAAACCCTATCTCAAACAAGAGGTCGTCGCCTTTCGTCATAAACACGTTTATCACGGTGGTAAAAACGACTATATATAAAAGCGGTCTCAGTCCCTTCAGAAACACCGAATACGGTATTCCGGACACGTAAACAAGCAAAACCGTCAATGCTATGAGCATAATATACGCGCCCACGGAGCTTGCGGCGAAGATCGCAACAATATAAAGCACTGCGAGTATAAGCTTTGCTCTCGGATCAAGTCTGTGTATCACGGAATTTCCCGGAAAATATTGTCCGAGGGTGATATCCTTCATTCAGACCGCCTCCTTTCTTTGTCAAGTTAATTCTTTAGATTTCATCAAATCAGCGCAAGGATCGCATCACGTGCGCTGTCAACGGTAAAGGCATTCACATCAACGTCCACTCCAAGCCGCTGAAGCTCGCACATAACGTCTGTGACGAGAGGAACGCCAAGTCCAACGGAAACAAGCTCGTCCCGACGGCGGAATATCTCCTCACGGGTGCCGTTCATATAGAGTTTTCCCTTCGCCATCACGGCGATCCTATCGCAGTACACCGCCATATCCTCCATACTGTGAGAAACGATTATCACAGTAACGCCTTCCGTTTTCGCATAATTACGTATACGTGCCAAGATGGATTTTTTTCCCTTGGGATCAAGTCCCGCAGCCGGCTCGTCCAAGACGAGCACCTCCGGACGCATAGCGATAACGCCTGCGATGGCGGCGCGGCGCTTTTGACCGCCGGAAAGCTCGAACGGGGATTTGTCTAAAAGCTCCTCGCGCAGACCGACAAATCCTGCCGCCTCCTTCACGCGTACGTTTATCTCTTCATCGGATAGTCCCATATTCTTGGGTCCAAAAGCGATATCGGCGCGGACAGTTTCGTCGAAAAGCTGATATTCCGGATACTGCATCACGAGACCCACGCGGAATCTTACGCTCTGCATCTTTTTCGGCTCCGCCCATATATCGACGCCGTCGATACATATATTACCCGAATCAGGCTTCGTCAGACCGTTAAGCATACTGACGAGGGTCGATTTACCCGATCCTGTATGCCCCATAAGTCCCGTAACAACGCCTTCCTCAAAGATAAGGTCTATATTATCAAGCGCCTTTTTTTCATAGGGAGTTTTGGCGCCGTAGGTGTAGGAAACACCCGAAATTCTGATCTCAGCCATTTCGCGCCTCCTTCATTTTGTCAAGGCAAGCCTTGATATACGCTGCCGTATCAAAAGCGGTGAATACGCCATCGGGAAACTCGAAGCCATGGTGGCTGAGCTCATAAAGAAGTGCTGTTGACTGAGGCACGTCAAGACCGATGGAGCGAAGCTCAGAAACGCGTGAGAACACCTCTTTCGGCGTACCGTCAGCGAAGATGCTGCCGTGGTCGAGGACGATTATGCGGTCTGCGAGAGCCGCCTCGGACATATCGTGAGTGATGTGTATTATGGTGATGCCGAATTCGCGGTTAAGTTTGCCGATAGTCTCCATTACCTCCGCCCTTCCCTCAGGATCGAGCATCGCGGTGGATTCGTCGAAAACGATACACTCCGGCATCATCGCGATGATACCCGCAATGGCAATACGCTGCTTCTGTCCGCCTGACAGACGGGAGGGCGAGTGGCGGGCGTATTCCTTCATTCCCACGGTTTCAAGAGCGCTGTCAACGCGGGTACGTATCTCACCAGATGGCACACCGAGATTTTCAGGGCCAAATGCGACATCCTCCTCAACGATGGAGGAAACTATCTGATTGTCGGGATTCTGATGCACCATTCCGATCTTACGGCGAATGGCAAATACCGTATCCTCGTCGGGTTCAACGGGTGACGATGCAAGCTCACCGTCCACGTATATCTCACCCGCTTCGGGTAAAAGTATCATATTCAGAAGCTTGGCCAGGGTGGATTTGCCCGACCCGTTGTGACCGAGCACGGCGACGAAGGAACCCCGTTCTATCTCAAAGGAAACGTTGTTTACAGCCGTTACCTTTTTGCCCGCGTCCATATCGTTATATGAATATGTGAGATTCTTTGCTTTGATAAAGATGCTTTTCATTAAAAAGCCTTTCTTTTCGTTTTTCAAAATTGTTTCTTATCTGTAGGTCCACCAGGCGGATGCGCCGCAGGGCAGATATCCGCCCGTTTTCGTTACGGGAAGCGCAAGCTCTCCCGACTCAAGCTTACCGCCACGCTTTTCCTTTATTTCAACGCGAAGGATATATTCCATCGCAAGGGGCGAAAGACCCGTGGTGTAGGAATTCACAAGGAAGAAAAGAGGACGGTCGGAAAGCAGACTTGACGTAAGAGAGATAAGCTCGTGTATGCTCTCCTCAAGCTTCCACACCTCGCCCGAGGGACCTCTGCCGTAGGAAGGCGGGTCCATTATGATGCCATCGTATCGGTTGCCGCGGCGGATCTCTCTTTCGACGAATTTTTTGCAATCGTCAACTATATAGCGTATAGGCGCGTTTGCGAGTCCGGAAAGACGCGCGTTCTCCTTCGCCTCTGCTACCATCCCCTTTGATGCGTCAACATGGCACACGGATGCACCCGCAAAGGCGCAGGCAACGGTGGCACCGCCCGTATACGCAAAAAGATTCAGCACGTTGATCTTTCTCTTTTCGCCGGAAATCAGCGCTCTCATCTTATCCCAGTTTGCCGCCTGCTCGGGGAAAAGTCCCGTATGCTTGAAGCCGGTGGGATGTATGCCGAAGCGGAGACCGTTATATTCGACCTCCCAGCGCTCGGGCATCTTTTTCGTGTCCTTCCATTCGCCGCCGCCTTTTGAGGAGCGCTTATAAACGCCGTGGGCACGGGTCCATTCGGGAAGGCTCTTTTCAGTTTTCCATATTATCTGCGGATCGGGGCGCACAAGGATATACTTGCCCCATCTTTCAAGGCGCTCACCGTCAGAGGTGTCGAGCAGCTCGTAATCTTTCCATTTATCTGAGACCCACATAGTTTTTCTCCTGATCTTTCGTTACGTCGTTAGTCAATTATTATAAAATTTACCGAGCAGCGAGCCGCGGCTGTTTGCGTGGCATATTGCAACGGCAAGCGCGTCGGCTGTGTCGTCCGGCTTCGGCGGCGCCGGCAAGCGCAAAAGCGACGTTACCATAGCGATGACCTGCTGCTTCGTTGCGCGCCCGTAGCCTGCAACGGCGCCCTTCACCTGAAGGGGCGTGTATTCAAACAGCTCGAGCCCGTGCTTTCTTGCCGTCATCACGATAACACCTCTTGCTTCTGCGACCATGATTCCCGTCTTCTGATTCGTGTTCCAGAAAAGCTCTTCAACAGCCATCTCGTCCGGATGAAAATGATTTATTATCGTTTCAAAATCCTGATGAAGCAAAAGGAGCCTGTCCTCCGTTTTCATACCGGCAGGAGTGGTTGCGGAGCCGTATCCGAGAACACGTATACGTCCGCGGTCGTATTCAATGGCACCCCAGCCTGCAATAGCAATACCAGGGTCAACGCCAAGTATGACCATAGTTCCGCTTCCTCCGTAATACATACACAATTAATCATTATATTATAGCACAATGAACCGACATTGTCAAAGGAAAACGCCACACTTGCAGAGAGCTTACTTTTGTGTTATAATTACTTTCACATACACTTGGCGTAAGACCATTTTTACCCGTTTCGCTGCTATGAGAAACGACAATCCAACACTAAAAACGGAGCCTATCATGCTTGAAAATATACATTCACCGAAGGATATCAAGGCGCTTTCATATGATGAACTTGACTCACTTTCGAGAGAGATAAGGGACGTTATAATCAGCACCGTGTCTCGCGGCGGAGGCCATCTTGCCTCAAATCTGGGTATCGTTGAAGAGACCCTCGCCATTCATCGAGTCTTCGACGCTCCCAACGACAAGATAATATTCGACGTTAGTCATCAGGCTTACGCTCACAAGCTTGTTACCGACAGATACGACCGCTTCGGCACCCTTCGTACGTATGGCGGAATATCCGGCTTCACCGACATAGACGAATCCCCCTACGACACCGTCACCGCAGGCCACAGCGGAAGTTCCGTCTCCATCGCTCTCGGCATCGCGGAGGCAAACCGCGCCGCAAAAAACGGCAGATTCACCGTTGCCGTCGTTGGCGACGGCTCATTCACGAACGGAATGATCTACGAAGCCATAAACACCTGCGCCGACTGCCACGGTCTCGATCTCGTTATCGTGCTCAACGATAACGAAATGTCCATCACCAAAAACGTTGGCGGTATGACGAAATATCTTTCCCGCATCAGAACCAGCCGCGGCTATCTGAATCTGAAGCATTCCCTTGAAAGCTTTCTTATGAAGATCCCCTTTATCGGCAGGGGGCTTGCCGTTTTCCTCAAATGGTGGAAGGACGCTTTCAAGAGCATTTTCATTAAGGAAAATCTTTTTGAAAACCTCGGAATCCCCTATATCGGTCCCGTGAACGGTCACGACACGGAAAAGCTTGAAGCAGTTTTTGAAGAGGCAAAGCGTCGCGGCGGATGCTCGCTTATTCACGTTATCACAAAAAAAGGCAAGGGGTATGAAAAAGCTGAACTGACCCCCGAACGCTATCACTCAAGCGGAGCGTTCGACCCGAGAACAGGCGTAGTTACCGCTGAAAAGCAAAGCTTCACCTCCGTTTTCGGCGATATTATCTGCCGCGAAGCGGAAAAGGACCCCTCCGTATACGCGATTACCGGCGCTATGCGCGACGGCGTTGGTCTCGGCGAATATGCAAGACGTTTTCCCGACCGTTACCGCGACGTTGGCATCGCCGAGGAGCACGCGGTGGCTTTCGCCGGCGGACTCGCTCTCGCAGGAATGAATCCCGTTGCCACAATTTATTCCACCTTCGCACAGCGCACCTTTGACCAGGTGTTCCACGACGTTGCACTTCAGGGCGTTCACGTCACCCTCGCCCTTGACCATTGCGGTCTCGTATCGGGCGACGGAAAGACCCACCAGGGCATATACGACGTTCCGCTCTTTTCGATGATACCGAACGTGACCATCTACTCCCCCGAATCCTACGAGGAGCTTGACGACACTATGTGCCGCGCCCTCTCTGGAGGTGGCATTGAGATTGTGCGCTATCCCAAAGGAAGCGAGATCGGCTACGACCGCTCTGTTTTCGCGGGTGGCGACATTAAATATACTCATCCCGACAGGGATCGAGTTGATGCAGTTATAGTAACCTACGGCATCGTCACCAACGAAGCGCTGAAGGCAGCAGAGATACTGGCGCCTTCCCACGCCGTCCGCGTTATAAAGCTTTTGAAGGTACATCCCCTCGACGTTGACACGATCCGCCGCCTCATTGGCAGCGCACGCTTGGTATACGTTCTTGAGGAAGGCATCAAGGCAGGCGGCGTCGGCGAAAAGCTTGCAGTTGCCCTCGGCAACGTGACGATCCGCGCCATCGACGGCAAGTTCGTGCCCCACGGCGACAGACCTTCCCTTCTCCGTCTCTTCGGTCTTGACGCCGACAGCGTTGCCCGTGAAATAGAATCGCTTTTGTGAGAGTTTTTTGTGAATGATATCGGGGGAAAACCTTTTATAAAAGGTTTTCCCCGCGAACACTTTCGCTTCACCCCTTTTCGAAAATTTTTGTTGAAGGAGTATTTATGTACTATTCATACGCAATGGGAACGGACGAATCGATCTTAAAGCTCCAAAGCCACGGATTCATAATTGAAAACGACGGTGAAAACTACACAGTATCGTTTTCTGAGGCGAAAGCTCCGATATGGGAAGAATACATATCGTCAAGCCTTGCCGTTGGTTACTGGAACGAGTATATCGCCAACGATCGCGTTATCTTTATTTTCCGACTCGAAGACAGCATCAAGCGTTACGAGGTATACGGTTTTCAAAACGACGAGGTGCTTTCGCTGTGCGAGAAGCTGTGCGAATGCAAAATCGAATCCCTGAAAGCTATGCTTTCGGAGAATCATTTTTACAAAGGAATACTGAAATAAAAAAGAGAGGCGCGAAGCCTCTCTTTTTCAATTCACTTATACTGTAGGTACGTTATAGCCGTTGCCGCTGATATAAGCGTTATACTTCTCGAAGATGTAGTTTGCGTCAGTAATGAGGAAATAATACGCAACGTAACCGCACGGCGGAATGAAGCAAGCGAGAAGGCACCAGAGAAGCAGAGTCGTGCCCGTTTCCGCGATGTTGAGTCCGTATCTGGGGCCGTTATCGTGGATGCGGTTGCCGAGTTTATACATCCATACGTAGAAATAAATGCCGCAGGTAAGGATGGTGAGAAGGATCACCATGCCGTAGCTTGTGGTGGTCTGTCCGTCGCCTTCGCAAACGCGGTTTATGTCGTTTACGAAAAGAACGAAGAATATTATGGAATAGATTCCACAGGTGATAATGCTCAGAAGCAGAAATTTGAGAAAGTTACGTTTTTCGATCAACATAGATGTCATCCTCCTAATATGTACTTTAAGAATTCTACCACAGCACCGCTGTGGATGTCAACGGTTACTGCAAGATTATCGGCGAAGATGAGTCTGTAAAGATACACTCCGACGAAAGAAACGATAAAAAACGTCAAAAGCGCTCGTGACGTTTTCTTCGGTATGCATTCGTCAAATAGGAAATACGCCGTGAGCGGCACAAGAAGGAGCCAGAGAGGATGCCAATAAAAGGCTCCCGCCATGTCTCCCGCGAGAAGCGAGCGGACGGCACGGGTCATACCGCATCCCGGGCAGGAGATACCAGTGATAAACTTGATGGGACACCCCACTGTCAGCATACAAAAGACGGCAAAGACTGCAACGCCAAGAATTATCTCGATACGGCTGACGATGAATTTTTTCCTATCTTCCGTCAGCTTCATTTTTCTTCGCCCTTGATGGCTTCCCAATAAGCACGGGCGGCACGTTCCGTCTTATTGTCGCCGTATTCATAGTATTTTTTATTCTTCACGTCGTCGGGCAGATACTGCTGACGAACGTAGGAATTGGGATATGAGTGTGGGTATTTGTATCCCTTGAAAAGGGGAGAACGCAAATGCTCGGGCACGTGCTGACCGAGGCCTGCGTTCACGTCTGCCATTGCGGCAGACACAGCCGCATCGGCGGAGTTGGATTTTGGCGACGTTGCCAGCATTATAGCGGCGTTTGCAAGGGGTATTCTCGCCTCGGGCATACCAAGCTGCTTTGCAGTCTCACAGCAGGAATACGTTATCGCCGCCGCCATAGGATATGCGGCGCCGATATCCTCGCTTGCGATAACTAAAAGACGTCTGCAAACGGAAAGAATGTCGCCCCCTGCCAGAAGCTTTGCAACATAAAACACAGCCGCATCGGGATCGGAACCGCGTATCGACTTCTGAAGCGCCGAAAGCAGATCGTAGTGAACGTCACCGTCGCGGTCGAAGCTGCCGATGTAGGAGGACGAAAGGGAGTCGAAATCCTCTGCCGTCAGCTCGCCCTCGGCGATGTAAAAGGCATTTTCAAGAAGCGTGATGCCGTGACGCACGTCACCTGCGGAAAAGTCCGCAAGCTTCATGAGCACGGAATCGTCCGCCTTCACTTCCCTGCCCTCTCGTTTAGAGAGATAGTCGAGAGCGCGTCGCAGCGCAGGCAAAAGCTCCGTTGGGGGAACGGGACGGAACTCAAAAACGTTTGAACGCGAAAGCAGCGCCGAATATATGAAATGATAGGGATTCTCCGTTGTGGAGGCAATGAGGGTTATTCTGCCATCCTCCATATATTCGAGAAGCGACTGCTGCTGCTTTTTATTGAAATACTGTATCTCGTCAAGATAAAGAAGAATACCGCCGGCACCGAAAATATCGCTCGTTCGGGATGCAACCTCCTTAACGTCGGAAAGAGACGCCGTCGTTGCGTTAAGACGGTAGAGAGTCATCCCGGAATTTTTTGCGATTATATCGGCGGCGGTGGTTTTACCCGTGCCGGGGGGGCCGAAAAATATCATATTGGTGATGCGCCCCGCGTCGATAAGACGGCGCAAAGCGCCGCGCTCACCGAAAAGGTGGCGCTGTCCCACCATATCGTCAAAGCTCTGCGGACGCATAATGTCCGCCAGCGGCTGATTTATCATTTATTTTCCTCAATAGTTTTTCGTCGGTTTTATTTATTATACCGCCAAAGGGCGGATTAGTAAATAAAAAACCCAAAAATCCGTCAGCGAAATTTCCCCTTGGCTTCGAGTCTATCCCACAGAATAAACGATACCGTGGCGCACAAAACGATGGATATGGGAGCGAATATCAACGCGCAATATATGAATTCCACGATATCTCCCAGGTGCAGATAGCACACCGTGAGCACGAACGCAGTCACGATGATGCCAAAGGTCACCATCGCCTTCTTAGTCAGCTCTTTTTTTGCGCTCACGGCTTTTTCATTCATGCGCTTCGACACGTCCGCACACAGCTCCGTAATATAGAAGAAAAGCTTCGCCCCAAGATATATCTGATATATCAAAGCAGAAACGTCGATTATTATCGCGACTGAAACGGCAACGAGCCATTCGTCAACGCCGTTGCCTACAAGGCCGTAGCGGATCGCGATCGCTATAACGAAAGCAAAAAACGGCACGGTTCTGATGATATTCGATCGCACGTTATAGGAATAGCTCCTCACCTTCAGCGCCCGTTCGATATTATCCTCACGGCGAGGCTTCTGCTCTTTTTTCTCCTCCGACTTATCCACCAAAGGTGCGCCGACCGCCTCGGGCACAGGCGCGCCAGTGTAACCAATAAGCTCGTCAACGGATATTCCGAAAAGCTTTGCGATATCCAGCGCCAAATAAAGGTCGGGCAGGTTTTCGTCGCGTTCCCAGCGGCTCACCGATTTATCGGACACGTTCAGCTTTTGCGCCATATCCTTTTGTGTGAGACCTGCCTTTTTACGCATTTCCGCTATGCGTTCTCCAACCGTTTTTTCCATTACCGTTTCCTCCGGGGCATTGTTTTACATATATTATATCATATTGTACCACACAAAACGCACGCCGCCTCTTTCGGATAGCGAGAATTACGTCTCGGATAGCGAGAATCGAAAAATTCAAAAAAAACGCCGCCAAAGCAAAAGCTTCAGGGGCGACGCAGAACGTAGCAGCATGCAATGCACGCAATATTAATATTATAGCACAAGTCCTGCATTAGTTGCAATAGGTTTTGTGCATTCTTTATATTTTCTCCGTATCATACAAATTTCTTATGTGTATTTCTTACAAATTGCCATATTGCATTCCCAAAATAAATGTGCTACAATAAAGACACAGAAAGGAAGGTACAAGCCCATGTACAACTAAACCTTCAACTTTCAAAGAAAAACGAGGACCTTAGAAAAGTCTCTTAAATAAGTTTCCGAATGAAAAAACGGTGGTTAAAGTAATTCCGAACAAGTTTTGATCCGACTAATAAAAAGTCAGAACAAAAACACAAAGGAACAAATAACCTTCTTTGAAAGCAAAAAACATCATCGTCTTTTACAGAAAACGAACATTACGAAACCCCATCTTGATATCAAACGGTATGCAAACATTCAGTTATCCCTTTTAACGAAAGCAACTGTATTGAAAACGAGAAAACAATCTTCAAAATGTTCCCGAGATCGGCTGAGTAAAAGACAGAAAAACGAAAGCGAGGATTAAAAAAGATGTTAGATATCAAGAATCAGGCGTGACCCTTGATTGCAGGTTTTAAGGTGCAGTCAAGGGTCACATTTTTTTGATATCATCTTTTTGACCGACGAAGGGCGTCGGCGTTTTTTGTTTTGAGAGATCTTCTTATTTGGACAGTTTTATATCTGATCTTCAAAAATATCTTTTTCCATCAATACAATGGCACAAAAACCGCCCTCTCCATCGCCGGAAAGCTTCATATCAGCAATTTTCCATCCTTTATCAAGGTAATCATCATTTATACCTCTTATCTTATAAGGGTCGGTTGCATACTTCAGGATCTGCTTTGTTTTCGGCTTTCCTCTCAATATAAAGTCAATACTGACACCAAAACAATCCGATATCTGCGAGAGCATAGTTATGTCGGGATAGCCGCCTCCCGTTTCCCGCACTTAAAGAAATTGGTTATGTATGAGTGCCTACGCCCATTTACATAGGCACTCATATCTTTGTTTTTACTCAATTTTGCCGATTTGGCGGTAGTAGATGTCAATGTTCTGCTCACGCATACCGTCCACGGTGGTTGCTTCG
>CAYXHC010000037.1:0-21595 GCA_964464905.1 uncultured Lachnospiraceae bacterium | reverse complement strand
ACCTCTTCGTTGCAGGCTTCATCGGCACTCCTCAGATGAACTTCATCAACTGCGTTCTTGAGCGCAAGGGCGAAGATGCATATCTTACATACGGTGCTAACTCCATCAAGCTTCCCGCTGAGAAGGCTAACAATCCCGCTCTCAAGGAATACTACGGTCAGGAAGTTATCGCAGGTATCCGTCCCGAAGCTATCCGCGACGAGGCTGCTTATCTTGAACAGTATCCTGATTGCATCATCAACACCGACGTTGAAGTTACCGAGCTTATGGGCGCTGAGATCTATCTCTACCTCGTATCCGAGGAGCAGAACCTCATCGCACGCGTATCTCCCACCTCCACCGCAAGAGCCGGCGACAACATCAAGGTTGCTATGGATCCCACGAAGATCCACATCTTCGACAAGGACACCGAGCGCTGCATCGTTCACTAATAACGTGTATTATACCTCCCGACCGAAATCGGTCGGGAGGTATTTTTCATCCACAGAAAGGAAGCGTTCTATGAAAAATAAGTTATTGTTTCTCCTCTGCGCACTTTCGTTTCTAACTCTCGTTGCGTGCGGCAACGGCGGTGAAGGCATGCAAACCGACGGAACGGATAATACCGAAAGTAAAACAGAGGGCGTAACGAATACAAAAGCTGACACCGACACGGAAAAGACGACCGAAACGGAAACCGACGTGGAGGACACCGCTGACGTTCCCGAATATGAGATCTACACGGACTCAAACGGAGTTTATCATGTTTACAGCGACCACGCGGAGCTGATTTACATCAAAAAAGCGAGCCGCTTCATCGTAGAGGAAAAGATAGGCGGCAAGCCGTTGACCTTCATAACTGACGATGCGCTCCGCGACATTTCGGACAAAGCAAACTTCCGCCTTTTCGGCGAATCCGACTCCTTCGCACGTGACTATGCAATAGAGCACGGCTGTATTTTCATTGAATGGTATAACGGCAGCCTGCCAAACCATTACTACCCATATAACGGAGACGAGTCCGTGTGGGTTGAAGCAAAGGACGAATACGACTATTTATACGCCGATGATAACCATGAACGGATAAGTGCTCTTGTGGCACAGTATCTTGACAGTGGCGAGGGATACGATGAGCTTTTGGAGCTGGTGCTTTATCAGGTCGCATGTACCGCTGAGTTTTCATGCAATCTGAATGATACTTTCCTCCAATACTATACACGTGAATATCAATATGAGTCTGCAACTGTAAACGATTACGATAAGTATTGGGTTTATCAGCTTGACAGCAACGGCAACATCGATGAATTTATTATGGTACGCTACGGCAAGCTTGACACTTACGAAAAAATCATAGCCAATGCAGAGCTGCTATATTCGCCGTATGCCACAACGAACGACATCACACATTTCGACCGCCTCGAGCCAAGGATTATCGACGTAGAAGGCTATGCTTTCCAATTCCCCACCGGCAGCGGATGCTCTAATGATTTTTCCGAAGCGGAATACATTATGGTCGTGTATGACGAAGCCATATATCTCACCTCGTCGCACAGAGAGACCGATCACGGTGTTGACGAAGGATACACCTACGAATGTGCCGAGCTTTTGCTTATAAACGGCAGATGGGTATTCGACAGCTTCTATCTCCCCCGTGGCTTTGAGGCTTCCGACTATAAAGCCCATATCACATCCAAATGATCCCCTCTCCCCCGCGGACGCACGCTCCGCGGGGGATTTTTTCGCCATTTTACAATGGTTTAACATTAAACGTGTTGCCAATAGAAACGCAATTGTGATATTATATCTACATAAGCCAATTAAATTTATCTTTATCCGAAAGGCTGACGATATGAAAATAATCATCGTTGGATGCGGCAAGGTGGGGCATTCCCTCGCTGAACGTTTATCACATGAAAACCACGATATAACCGTTATAGATACGAATCTTTCCGTTCTTGCAGAGGCTCAGGACACCCTCGACATCCTTGCGGTGGACGGAAATGGCGCCGCTCTTGACACCCTTAAACGTGCAGGAGCTGACAAAGCAGATATCCTGATAGCAACCACAAATGCCGATGAAACGAATCTGCTCTCCACGATCTCAGCGAAAAAGCTTGGCTGTCAGCGTACGATCGCCCGTGTGCGTAATCCCCAGTACACGAAGCAGGTCATCTTCTTAAAAGACGAGCTGGGACTTTCCATGGCGGTGAATCCCGAGCTGACTGCCGCTCACGAAATATACAGAATGGTGCAGTTCCCTTCTTTCCTGAAACGCGACACCTTCAGCAAAGGCAGAGTTGAGTTGGTTGAACTGAAGATAGCTGAAGACAGCTGTCTAAACGGCAAAAAAATCTATGAGGCTGCCTCCACTCTCGGGCTGCGCGTTCTCATTTGCGCCGTCGAACGCGGGAACGAGGTGTTTATCCCCAACGGAGGATTCACGCTTCTCGCGGGCGATAAAATAACCGTCACCGCAGCCAGAAACAACCTCGTTGCTCTTATCAAATCTCTCGGACTGATGAGCCGTAAGATTAAAAACGTGCTTATCATCGGTTGCAGCCGAATCGCCGAGTACCTCACCGAGGAGCTTGAAAAAGGCGGTATCAGCGTAACCGTTATCGAAAAGGATCTGAAACGCTGCGAGGACTTCTCGCTCCGCTTCCCCAAAGCCCTCGTTATCAACGGCAACGCCTCCCGCCGCGGCTTCCTCGAATCCGCCGGCGTTGAAAACGCCGACGCTGTCATCTCCCTCACCGGTATCGACGAGGAAAATCTCATAATCTCAATGTACTGTTCTCACGTCGGCGTTAAAAAGACCGTCACGAAGATTGACCGCAATGAATACGTTCGACTTTTTGCCGATAAAGAGATCGGCTCCGTCGTATGTCCCAAGGATCTCACGGCAAGTGAGATCGTACGTTACGTCCGTGCCGTTTCCAACAGAGGCGACGAGGGCTCCGTCAAGACCCTCCACCATATCGTAAACGGCAAAGCAGAGGCTATAGAATTCGCCGTTTCGGACAACGTAAAATACACCGATATCCCTCTCGCCAAGCTCGATATCAAGCAAAACATACTAATCACCTGCATCATCAGAGCAAATCAGGTCATCATCCCCAACGGCACCGATGTTATCAGGTCCGGCGACAGCGTTATCATCGTTACCACCGCCGATCATCCCGTTTCCAATCTCGGTGAGATATTCAGGAGCGATCACATCGAAGATTGACCGTATAGTCCACCGAAAGTAAACTTAATCGAAAAGGTTCGGTATTAACATCCTATGAACTTCAGAATTGTTACGAATTATCTTGGCAAGATACTGATGCTTGAATCCGTTTGTATGGTGCCCTCTCTCCTGATCGCCATATTCAAGGACGGTATGCAGTCAGCGCTTGCATTTGGCATCACGATGCTGCTTCAGATCATCGCTGGTCTCACCGTGCTCCTGTTATTGAAGCCAAAAAACAGCAATATATACGCAGGCGAAGGCTGCCTTATAGTTGCATTTTCCTGGATCCTGATCTCCCTTTTCGGCGCCCTCCCTTTTCTTCTTTCAGGCACCGTTACCTCTTATGTTGACGCCGTTTTCGAGACCGTTTCAGGCTTCACCACCACCGGCGCAACGATACTTAACGATATCGAGTCAGCTCCTATGAGCATTCTCTACTGGCGCGCCTTCACCCATTGGCTGGGCGGTATGGGAGTACTCGTATTCGTTCTCGCTATCGCCCCTCTCGTTAAGGGCAACGGTATGCCTCTCCACATTCTTCGTGCAGAGAGTCCGGGTCCCACCGTGGGAAAGATAGCTCCCAAGCTTTCGTCAACCGCGCGGATACTATACAACATCTACATAGCTATGACGATAGTGGAATTCATTCTGCTTCTTTTCGGCGGAATGTCTGTATTTGAAGCGCTGACCACCTCCTTCAGCTCCGCCGGAACCGGAGGATTCTCTATAAGAAACGACAGCGCCGCCTCCTTCTCTCCCTACAGTCAGGTGGTAGTGGGTATTTTCGTTTTCCTGTTCGGAGTAAACTTCAACATCTATTATCTCATCCTTATAGGTGAATTCAGAAGCGCGTTAAAAAACAGCGAACTTCGCACTTATTTTCTCATTGTTGTTGCTTCCGTTGCCGCGATCACGGCGGGAACCCTTTCCTTCTTCGGCAACCTTGGAGAAGCGCTGCGTCATTCCTTCTTTCAGGTTACTTCCCTCATCACCACAACGGGATTCATCACCTGCGACTACGAGCTTTGGCCGGAATATACGCACAGTATCGTGTATATTCTGATGATCGTAGGCGCTTGCGCCGGCTCTACCGGTGGCGGTCTTAAGGTCTCACGGCTTATGATACTAATGAAATCTCTTTTTGCGGAGATCAAAAAGTCTCTCCGTCCCAACAGCGTCAGCGTTATGACGATGGAGGGCGCTGCCGTAGACAAAGATACCGTCAGCCGTTGCGGGGTGTACTTTTTCGTGTACATTTTCATTATGATCGTTTCCACTCTGCTTCTTTCCTTTGAGGGACACTCCTTCGAAACAAATCTATCTGCCGTTGTCGCCTGCTTAAACAACGTAGGCCCCGGCTTCGGTGTAGCCGGTCCTACCGAATCCTTCTCAGGATTCTCCACGGCGAGTAAACTCCTGCTTTCGTTCAACATGCTCGTCGGTCGTCTCGAACTGTTCCCTATGCTTCTCCTTTTCTATCCTGCAACCTGGAGATCTAAAAAATAAAGACAAAAAGTGAAGTGCTGCCGGCACTTCACTTTTTGTCTTTACAGATAACATCCGTCGGCACTGCAGCCTTTCGGATCGATTCCATCCGCTATCCGAAAAAGTCTATTATACTTCGCCGCTCGCTCTCCGCGACAGGGCGCGCCGGCTTTGATAAACTCAGCTCCGACAGCGACCCCCATATCGGAGATAAAATCGTCTGCCGTGTCTCCCGACCGATGCGACACTATAAGCGCGTATTCGCCGTTCCGTGCAGCAAGCGCCGCATCCAGCGTTTCAGTTACGGTGCCTGCCTGATTCGGTTTTATGAGAAGAGCGTTTGCCATACCTCCCTTGACCCCTTCCATCACGCGGTCTTTATTAGTAACGAAAAGATCGTCACCCACAAGCATAAGCTCGTCGCCAAGAGTTGTGGTCAGCTTTCGCCATCCATCCGCATCCTCCTCTCCAAGTCCGTCTTCAAGAGACATAACGGGATATTTGCCGCACAGCTCCTGCCAATAAGTGACAAGGCCTTCAGTGTCGTATTCCACGCTTCGCTTTGGCAGGCGGTAGCAGCACCGAGCGTCCCACCACTCGCTTGCCGCCGCATCGAGAGCAAGCTTCACGCTGTTTTTGTATCCTGCCGCAGCGGCAGCGTCAAGTATCAGCTCTATTGCCTCCTCATCACGGTCGAGCATCGGGGCATAGCCTCCCTCGTCGCCAACGGAAGTAGCATATCCGCGTGAGGAAAGCGATCTTCCCAGCTCTGCGTATATCTCAGCACAGGCGCGAACCTGATCGCGATAGCTTTCTATGCCCACCGGCACTATCATAAATTCCTGAATGTCAATGTTGTTTTTCGAGTGAGCGCCACCGTTCAGCACGTTCATCATCGGAGTTGGCATTTTATTATGCTCACAAGTGATACCTCCAAGATATCGGTACAGTGGAAGCGAATAGTGAGCGGCGCACGCTCTCGCATACGCCATTGAAACGGGAAGCATCGCGTTAGCGCCTATGCGTGACTTGTTTTCCGTTCCGTCAAGTTCGCATATAATCGCATCAATGCCCCGCTGTCCTCGCTTTTCTGTCTTCGTCAGCACTTCGGCAATTGCATAATTCACAGCGTTTACCGCATGAGTAACGCCTTTGCCACCGTATCTTTCCCTTTCGCCATCACGTTTTTCGTGAGCTTCATATTTCCCTGTAGACGCGCCTGAAGGCGCCGTTGCACAGCCATAACTGCCATCGGAAAGAGCAATTTCTGCAAAAACCGTGGGATTTCCTCTTGAATCAAGCACCTCAACTGCTCGCACGCTCTCTATCTTAGGCAACTTTCTATTAATATACATTTCTCATCCTCCGCTTTTTACCCTTATTTTCCCCTGCAGCAAACATTTTATTCCTTCACCCCTGCACCTTCCGCCGCATATACTGACAAAAAACGCGAAAGGTGCTTTTCAATGGTCATATACATTATCGAACAGGGGGACACCGTTTATTCCATCGCCGCCGAATATGGCGTACCAGCATCACTCATAATCACTGATAACGCCATCACCTCGCCCGACGCCATCACCCCAGGGCAGGCAATACTGATACGTCAGCCAACGGAGACATACATTGTGAAGAATGGGGATACGCTTTCGGGCATTGCCAACGCCTTCGGCACCACCATCCACAACCTTTACCGCAACAACCCTACCTTAGACGGCAAAGCTGACGTGTTCCCCGGCGAGCTTCTCGTGATACGCGGCGAAACGCCCTCCGGCGGCACGATATTCACCAACGGCTATATCTACCCCTTCGTTGACATCGACACACTCCGACGAACGCTCCCGTATCTTTCTTATCTAACACTTTTCACATACGGCATCAACCGTGACGGGACTCTCATTCCGCCGGGTGCAGCAGAGGGAATTCCACCGGAAAAGGAGTCCGAAATCATCGCGCTTGCCCGCGAATACGGAGTAACGCCTATACTGCTTCTTTCCACTCTGACAGCCGAAGGCGTTTTTTCAAACGAGCTTGCAGATTATATCTTCTCAAATCCCGACGTCGAAGCGGCGGTGATCCGCAACGTGGTCGATACTGTGATCTCTCGCGGCTACGGAGGCGTTGATCTGGACTTTGAATACATAGGCGGTGACTTAGCCGATAACTATGTCAACTTCGTCAGAAACGTAAATAACGCCCTTGACGCACGCGGGAATTACGTCACTCTCGTCGCCCTTGCGCCAAAAAGCTCTGCCACTCAGCCGGGTCTTTTATATGAAGGACATCGCTACGGCGAGCTTGCCGCTGCTGCCGACGCGGCGCTTTTGATGACATACGAATGGGGTTATACCTACGGGCCTCCGATGGCCGTTGCACCTATCGATCAGGTACGCCGAGTTGTTGACTACGCTATGTCGGAGATGCCTCCCGACAAGGCGATACTCGGAATACCGAACTACGGCTACGATTGGACGCTTCCATACGTCCGCGGTGAATCTATGGCACGCTCACTTTCAAACACCGATGCCGTTGAAAAAGCAGTGGCAACCGGCGCTCGAATAATGTTTGACGAATTGGCGCAAGCACCTTTTTACAGCTACTACTCAAATGAAAACGGCTCCCCAAAAGAGCACGTCGTGTGGTTTGAGGATCCGCGCAGTGTCCGTTCCAAGCTCTCGCTTATAGAGGAATACGGTCTCGTAGGCGGCTCCGTATGGAATGTTATGCGATGGTTTCCCCAGCTATGGCTCCAGATAAACGACACCTTTGATATCTATAAAGCAGAAGGATAAAAACTATCCCGCTTCGAAAAACCGAAGCGGGATAGTTTTTATTGATCGGGAATTATGAACGCTCCGTATAGACCACTGATCTGTAACGGATACGACTCTAATATCGAGCCACTATAGATAAATATCATTTTTTCGCCAGATTTTATGTCTGCTATCGTATACGGAACTTTTGGCCATCTGGTCATGCCACGTTCTGTAGCAAGATCGCCGTTATTCAGCACCCACGCAAGCATCGTAGGCGTATCTGTAAGCATACGGCGAAGCTCCTCTGTCTCGTCTGCGATGATAGATTTTCGCTTTGTAAACGCTGCCAAAAACGCAGGCAGCTATCCGTCGGAGGTCTCCTCAATGAATTTTTCGCTTTGCACCGAATAAAATTCCTCTTTCGAAATAAGAGAGGTGACACACCCGTTTTCACTTTTGAATATTCCTTTATCGCAAAGACGCTTCAGCACCGTGTAGGTGGCGATCTTTTTCCAGCAAAGGCTTCCTCATTGTATTTCACAGGTTCTGCCGTGCGCAAAGGCTCGTGCTGCCAAATTATATCAGCAAATCTCGCTTCGATCGCTCCCATGTGAAGTTCACTTATTTTTATGCCTCCCGGTGTTATTCTACACGTTGTAGTACACTTGTGTTCTACGCCTTGAAGAATGATTTGTCAATAGAAATATAAAAAACGTATCGCATTTCTGCGATACGTCTCTTATCAATATCCGTTGACCGTTTTTCGCTTTCCGTCAAGATAGTCGCGCTCAAGGGAAAGCACGCCGTTATCCATGCGAAATATCCTATCGGCGCGGGATGCTATCTTCAGGTCGTGTGTTACCATAACGAGGGTCTGTCCGATGGAATCTCTCGTTTTTATAAGCAGATCAAGCACCTCATCGGCGTTGTTCCTGTCAAGATTGCCCGTAGGCTCGTCAGCGAAAAGGATCTGAGGCATATTAATCAGCGCACGTGCTATGGCAACACGCTGTTGCTGACCGCCGGAAAGCTCCGAGGGGAGATGATGGAGTCTGTCCTGAATGTCGAGCGTTCTAACTAGCCGACGGAGCGTTTCATCGTAAGATCCATCCTGCTTATTGCACATAAGAGTGGGGATAAGGATGTTCTCAAGGGCCGTGAACTGAGGGATCAGATTATGGCGCTGGAAAACGAATCCCATATTTGCTCCGCGAAAACGGCCAAGCTCGTCGTGAGACATTTTCGTTATGTCTTGTCCGCGAATGTAGATGCGACCTGCGTCTACCTTATCAAGTCCTGCACAGCAGTGAAGGAACGTACTCTTACCGGAACCCGACGTACCGATAATAGCAACGAATTCCCCCTCCTCAACCTTCAAGTCAACTCTGTTGACGGCCGTGATGGTCTCGTCGTACTGCTTATATTGCTTGATAACGCTTTCGGTTCTTAATATATATTTGGATTTTTCGTCAGCCATTTTTAACCGTACCTTTCTTTTCTATGCATCAATTCTTGTGGCGATCATTCCGACACTTCACCGTATTCAACGGAAAGCGTCTTCGAACGGCGCTTCATATAGCTGTTATACGGCAGATAGGAGGATAGGAATCCGCACGCCACGGAAACGACTATCGAAACGACGATGGCGTACCACGGCATATAGAATTCGTAGCGTATGTAGCTTTGCGTCCACTGAGGAAGCAAAACATTCACGAATCTATATAGACCGAAGCTCATAAGGTAACCAAGTCCTATACAGAATACGAAAGACAACACACTCATAAATATGCCGCCTACTATGTAGAGCCGTTTGATATCCGTGCCAAGCGCACCGATGGATTGCAGGATGGTAAATTCGTTCTCGCGCTTCACATAGTAAAGAGTCTGCGAGAAGAACCATATCATCGGGGAGATGCAGAGGAGAAGTATTGCAACCAACGTGAATATCTCGTCATACTGCTTATCCTCGTTCACTATGCTCATATGAAGATTATGGGTATTGTTTATGATCGTATCACCATAGAACATACCCCAGTTGCGAAGCTGCGTTTCAATGGAGAGCACCTCTTCAGCGGAGAGTGACTGATCAACGTACACATCGATATACTGATAGGAAACTTCGAGTCCTGTAATGGCTTCAAAGTCCTCATCAGCCATATAAATGGGCATATTCAGCGTAGGAATATCGTAAATGATAGCGCCTATAGTATAGGTATGGTACTCAAACTCGTATTTTTCGAGTTGCTGCTTGAGTAGCGCCATTCCCGTCATATTAGTATCGACTTTTGCTTTTTTCTTTGTAACGGTAGCGATCTCTATGGTATCGCCCACCTTATAGTCGAATCGGCGGGTATTGTTTATAGAATCGGCAACAACAACGGTATTCGGCTGATTCAGTGGCGAGGAAAGGTCGCCGACGTAACTATATTGCTTTAACTCTTCGACGATATCCTCGTCGATGGTGCGGTACTGTACCTCGTTTGTTGCGCGGTATCCGTCGTCGCCGGTAACGACGAGATTAGAGAATGCAACCGTATGCTCAGACTTAACACGAACGTGTGTCTCGCTCTGATTGGCATTATCTGTGTTGGACTTATTAACGTGTGTTACCCCTTTTATAGCATATACCTCATCGCGCATATACGATGTGAAGTTTGCAAGGGTCTTTGAAAGATCGATCTGGAACTGAGCTTCCTCGTGAGAAAGGGTCACTCTCGTTATTTCAGCGATGTAAAGCCCCGAAATAAAGAGTGACGTAAATATAACGGCAGAAATGAGAAGTCTCAAATTATATTTTCTGAATCTCCAGGTAGAGAACATCTCATACTGGATCGGGAACTTCGTTCCGAAGATGCGCAGCGAGCGTCTCGGCGAGGACACGAGGTTTGAGTTATCCTGCGAAACTATCAGCGTCATAGGCGGCTTCAGCGACATAAGACGCATAGGGAACCACACCGATAAAAGCAGAACGATAAGTCCGTAAAGCATCGTCAAAAGCAGCATCCACACATTCACGGAGAAGGAGAGTCCTGCACTGTTGAGTATCAGGTAGGATATGATAACCGAAACACCCGTTGCCGGCAGGAAGGTGATCGCGGAAACACAGAACATTTCCCAAAACGCCGTTTCAAAAAGCTTCTTAAAATCCGCACCAAAGCTCATATAAATACCGTATATGAACTTATAGTGATTAATCCTGATATTATAAAGAACGACAAGAAGGAAAACGGACAGTGCTATAAGTGCCGCGATGGATACGAAATAGATCAGTCTGTTTACTAAAAGATTGCTTCGGAAATTCAGAAGCGGTGTGGTCATATACGTTATAACATCGTCCCCGTCGCAATGCTTTGCAAGTTCCTTTAAGTACTTGGTCTTGAAACGTTCGGTTGAAAACTCTATCTCTTCCTTCGTGTCACCCTTGAACATAACGTAAAGGTCGTAGTCCGTTTCGCCATCGTACTCACTTTTGTGCTCAATAACGCGAACGATATCAAAAACGTAGTCGTTTGAGAAAACTGCAAGGGAATTGTTCTCGATCAGGAGCATCTGATAGCTGTTGAGTCCCTTGACCATCATATGATAATCATATTCCTCCTGAACGTGCCCCCATTCAATATCGTCGTTGTTGAACAGTATCACCGTAAGGGTAGCAAAAAAGGTTTGTATTATAAAAAGTGCGGCAAAAAAGCATGCGTACTGCGATAGATTCGCAAACACGTTTTTCACCGACATTTTTAATGTTTTATGAAGATAAGTAATTATGTCGCCTAACATTCGGTCCTCGCGGTTTGTGATCATTATATAATAAAAATTATACACCCGAGCGATTGAATTGTCACTATCGTTTGTAACTTTTTCATCAGAATTAATTATTTATTAACAAATGACCTCCGCGTACGTCGGCTTTTTGCCGATATAGCGAAGGTCATTTTGGTTTGATCTTACGAGAGTTTTATAAGATTTGCATCATCGGGATAAAGATCCGCAAGAAGCTTCCCCTCTCTTTTCTGACAAGTGAAAAGAATAGACTGCTGCGGCGCCGTGCCATCCTTTCCCATAAGGATCGACATCGCTGCTGCGGCACGTTCATCGTCAAGTCGGGCAAACGCTTCGTCGAAAATGATAGGAGGCGTAGTTTTTCTGTATAAAAGCTTCACCAATGCAAGACGCAAAGAAAGGTATGCCGCATCTCCGGTTCCCTCGCTCATATATTCAAGCTCGCGGAAGGCTCCGTCTGCATCTACGGTCAGCGAGAATTCGCCATCAACACCGATGCTATCGTACTTGCCTTTCGTTATGCCTGAAAGGTATTCCTTCGCATATTCGCGAATGCGCGGAATAACGCTCGCACGCACGCTTTCACCCGCCTCAGCTAACGTTTCCATCGCAAGAACGCAGGCATCGTAGCGACGGCGTTCGTTATGCATCTCCTCCGTCAGCGATGAGAGCTTCACCGCAAGCTCTGAGGGGTCCTCACGTGAGGAAAGAAGCTGCACTCTCTTCACTTCAAGCTCGTGTATAGTTTCCGTAAGCCTGATAACGGCATTTTCATGAAAATCTCTTTCTAGACGTATGGTTGCCTGAGACATAGCGTCGTATTCGTCAATGTTCAGCGTATCCGTGATCGAACGCACCTCCGCCTCGTCGGCGCCGTCGAGCTGATCTATCAGCGCCTCCTTCTTCACACGGAGATCCTCGGTTTTCCGGGATATCTCCTTTTCCTTTGAGCATATATCCTGGGATTCGGAAAGCACTGTACGTAAAAGCTCAGGTATGTTTTCGTCGGCTCCCTCAACTCCGCGGCGAAGGATAAGATCGCGCCCGCGCATTATTCCCTCATCATACGCCACATATTTATCGTGAAGCTCACCCTCAAGCGAGCAAAGCTCCTCCTCCAGCTCCACGTCACGTATCGCCTCGGCGTAAAGCTCGTCAAGCACAATGGGAAGCTCATCCGCTGATTCGGCGCCGTACGAGGACACAAGCTTCGTCAGCTTTCCGCGAACGGACATGGAGAACAAATAAAGAACTACGGCAGGCAGAGCGCAGGCAAGCGCTCCGACAGCACCGAGGGCAAGGAGCATCGTTTTTCCCTTTTCGGGAGTTATGTTGACCAGATTCGCAAAGGTATCAGATACACCGCCAAACATCGTCAGCACGGCGATAACGGCGAACGCTATCGTAAAGGTCATAAGAAATGCAAACATTTTTATAAATGCGGATCTCTTCTTTTGCAGCGCACGTGCGGAATATACGATATTATCCACCGCATCCTCGCTTTCAAGAAGGGATCGTTTTTTAGCTATTTCTCCTTCTCCGCCTCTTTCTCGCTTCACATCATCGATCCTACGGGACAGAGTCGCGATCAACGCCGACAAAACAGCGATGTCGTCTGACGTTTCTTTGAGTTCTTCCACGTATTTTTCATCGGGGAAATGCTCTCCTGCGAGACCTATGGCCAAAAGCTTCTCGCGGGCTGTGTAAAGCTCTGAAAGCTCGGTTTCGAGAGCGTGCATATTGTCGAAAAGATGAAGCTTTTTCACAGCTTCGTAGTTTTCGTTTTTCTTTCTGCTTATATCTCGTTTTTCCTCTGCATTGTCACGATTACCCGAAAGTTCCGTGATAGAATGCTCGACCGCAATAAGCTCGCCTGCAACACGCTTTGCTGCTTCAAGCTTACAGGTCAATTCATCGCGCTTACGTTCCTTTTCGTAAAGGGAGCCGCCGCGTCCGTTTTTATATAAAAGCTGACGGCGCACCGAATCAATGCGTTCAATTGATTTTTCCGTGTTTATCGCTTCATCTGCAGAGAACAATAGGTTTTCGGCAGATGACGAAAGTTTGCCGCCATCCACCCTTGCACCATTAAACTGTCGTATGAACGCAGTTCCAGAGAAAATATCCTCCGGCACTCCGAGAAGCACCTCTCCCGGATTTTTGCCTTTGTGTAGCTGAGCGCCCGTTTCAACGTCCGTCATACGAAGGGTCTCCTTATAGGAAACGATACCCGCCCCATCCGTTGCTGCGATAATTGAACGCTCGATCAGTATCTTCTGCCCGTCGCAGTCAACGGTCATAGATCCCGCCGCCATTGACGTATCCCAGCTTATATATTTCTTACGCTCCGAAAGCTCTCTGTCTCCGGTTGCCTTTGACTGCATTCCGTAAAGCATAAACTTTATAAATTCAGCCATCGTGGACTTACCGGACTCGTTATCCCCCTCGAAGACGTTCATTCCTCTCGAAAGGTCTACCGAAAAATCCGACAGACGCCCGAAGCTTTTTATTCTGATGTTTTCTATAAACATAATCTCTCTCCGTTTGGTTATGGGTATGCTTAAAGTCGGAGCTTAATCCGTTATGCTTTCACCCGCCATAGCGGCAAAGCCGTATCTCAACGCACAAAGTGCAGTTCTGCGGATATCGGGATCAGCATCCAGCAGTCTCGGCCGCAGGAGTCTGTAATATTCCCCCTTCAGAGTGGGGTCGTTCATTAAGTATTCATCATCCAGAAGGATCATGGTCTCGTCTTTGATCTCGAGTGAAAATACGTCTGTTATCTCCGACTCTATGATAGATGGCGAGATGACTAGTGACGGCGAAAGTCTGCCTTCAAGAGTAACGCGAAGGAGAGTTTCGGCGCCGTAACGTTTTTCCTTGATATGAGTACGTATCCGCTCAACGATCTCATACTGCGACGCAGCACCGTCAACGGAAAGTCGATTCCACTCATATCTCTTCTTCGTGAAGCTGACGTTTCTTGCCGAGATCTTATCACCGTCTATCTCAAGAGCAATAGCTCCCTTGGGCCCCAGTTCGTCAAAGCCTCTGCCTTCAAGGCAGCCGCAGTATCCGTATACGCATCCTCCCTCCTCCGCCAAAGGAGCAGGTGAATGGACGTGACCGAGCGCCGCATATCTGAAACCGCACGCGGCAAGGCGTGCAGGTGACACGGGAGCGTAGGTTGAGGTGGGGGAGGAAAGATGCGCGTGCGCGCAAAGGAGCCTGATCCTTCCGTTATCCTCCGTGGGTTCAACGGGACATTCCGGCAAAGACTCGCTTGTGAAAGCATATCCGTACACATCCACGCCAAGCTCGGGAAACTCAAAGCATCCCATAGTTTCTTCTTTGAATATATAAACGTTTGGCGGAAATTTGACCCTTGCGTAAACGCTGTCAGGCGTATAGGGGTCGTGATTTCCGGGACTTATAACGATCTTGCATTCAGGTACTCTGGAAAACTCACGCATAACTATGGACACCGTTTCACGGGTCACAAATCCGCGGTCAAAAAAGTCGCCCGTAATAAGAAGCATATCGACGGCGTTCACACGAACGTACGTCATAAGAGACGAAAACGTTCCGCGAAGCTCGGTTTTTCTTATTTCGGCGCGCTTCTCGTCAAGACCCGAAAAGGGACTGTCGAGATGTATATCGCCTGTATGGATTATCTTGATCATTTATAGCTCCGAATGTATAGTTGATTACAATTCCGGCGCATACCGGTCCAATTCTGCGCCGACTCTCTTGCAAATAATATAATACCACAAAAACCGACATTCCGCAAGGCACTCCTTCACTTAGTGCGCAAAAGCACCGCTCTCAACGCATTTCACGAGCGCCGTTTCGTATGCTTTTCTTATTAATGATAGAAGCTCTGATAAACTCATTATGGGTGCGCCCATTCACGGCGCACCCATAATCCTATATTATATTATCACTTAACGAAGCGGTATACCGGCATATAGTCAAGCGGGGCATTCGCCGTAACGGTCTCGCCGCTGCTTTTGATGACACCGCTGCCGTCCATTGCCTCCCATCTGCCGGCGGGGAGATAAACCTCGCGCTCTCTTGCGCCGAACTCGGTCACGGGAGCAACGAGATAATCAGCGCCAAACATATACTGATCGCCGCAATCCCAGCACTTCTCATCCTCGGGGAATTCGATGAACATGGCTCTTATCATAGGCTTACCGTTGACTCTCGCCTCGTCGGCAATCGCTTTGATGTATCCCTTCATATCCTGACGGATTCCGAGATATTTAACGAATATCTCGTAGTTTTCTTCGCCGTAGCTCCAAAGCTCGTTATCTGCACCGGAGGAGCAGAATCCGCCGCCTTTATCAGTGTCGTATGCGAGAGCGCCGGCGTTGGGCTGTCTGTCGCCGTGCATACGGAGAACGGGAGTGAACACCGCCCACTGATACCAACGAACGATAAGCTCGCGGAATACGGGATCATTAATGTTTCCGCCGTAGAATCCGCCCGTGTCAGAGATCCAGTAAGGAATACCAGCAACGCCCATATTGATGCCGTTGCCGATCTGACGCTTCATCTGTGCGAAGGTGGAGTCGATATCACCGGACCAAACCAGTGCACCGTATTTGGGGCTTCCCACCCAAGCACAGCGAACGAGATTCAGCACGTCCTTCTTCTCATCACCGACGAGACCGTCATACACCATCTGCGAGTGCATACGGGGATAGATGTTACCAACCTGAAGGTCGGCACCGAGATAGTAGCGGTAAAAATCGTAATCGTAAACGGAATATTCGGGTTCAGCCTCGTCAAGCCAGAACATATCGATGCCGTATTGACCGTAGTTTTCCTTCAGTATGTTATATGCAAACTTTCTTGCATCGGGATTCGTTGCGTCGTAAATGCGCTCAGGACCGTTGAAATCAAACACTATGGGGAGTCCTCTGTCGCATCTTACGAGGTAGCCGTTGTGCGCAAAGCCGTGGTAGTTCTTGCTTCTCGGGTCAACGGTTGGCCACACGGACACCATAAGGCGCGTGCCCATTTCCTTCAGCTCGTCCACCATCGCCTGAGGATCAGGCCAGTATTCCGGATCAAATGACCAGTCGCCCTGATATATCCAATGGAAAAAGTCGATAACGATAACGTCAAGCTTGATACCGCGGCGCTTATATTCCCTTGCAACAGCAAGTACCTCGTCCTGAGTGCGGTAACGGAGCTTGCATTGCCAGAGACCGAGAAGGCTCTCGGGAAGCTCTGATGCGCGACCCGTCACCTCGGAATATTTGTCAATGATCTCCGCAGGAGTGTTAGCAGCGCAGACCCAGTAGTCAACCTTCTTCGTTGAGAAGGCCTTCCATTCAGTCACGTTTTCTGCAAACGTGGCGCTGCCGATGGCGGGATTATTCCAAAGGAATCCGTATCCACGGTTTGAAATGAAGAAAGGAACGGATATCTGCGAATTTCTGTGAGCAAGCTCAAGGGTACAGCCTTTAAGATCATACTTTGCACCGCGATATTGACCCATACCGTGGATCTTCTCGCCGTCGAACGCCTTGAATCTTACGGTTGCTTCAAATCCGTCGGAGCCGAGAGCGGAGCGATAGTGACGCGCTGAGTCGTGGAGAGGCCACTCATAGCTTTCCTCTTCAAAAAGAAGTTTATCGCCGCTTGTGAAGCGAAGATATGAACCGTAAAGCGCGCAGCGGATGCCGCAGTTTTCAACATACATAGGTCCGTGCTTTCCCTCTTCGGGAGCTACGACAACCGCATCCGATGCGGAAACATCTTCAAGCGCCCATTTTTCGTCCGGGATAGGTCCCGAAGGAACGGTGCGGACTCTGATTCCGCGTCCCCACGCTTCAACTCGCACGGTCTCGTTTCCGTTCGTTACGGTGATGGAAGTATTCGTTTTCGTTATCATGGCAAATTCCTCATTCCGAAATGATAAGTTTAACTAATTTTATTCTAACATATTTTATCGCTGTTGAAACCACAAATTCTGCAATGTTGAGGACAAAATTTGTGTATGGATGATAAAGCGGATCGTAATGCACACAAAAAAGCACCCGCCTAAGCGGGTGTTTTCCGAGAACGATATATCAGTTCATAAAAGCATCAAATTCCTCAACACGATCGATCCACTCCAGTTCTTTTTTCCTTTTCGCCTTACTGTCAAGCACTGTAGCGTGTGGATTCCTTTTCAAAATCTCTGCTTTCATTTTCTTCTGCTCGGATCTTGTCGTGGAAACGAGTTTCGTGCCGCCCCACCAAGTTTTCGCTATCTTCCGTGTAACGTCATACACCGGCTCCGGAGCCTTCTTTTTATTTCCAAACATACCCGACCTCCATTAATCCTTGCCGCCGCTGCCTTTATTGCCGCCAAATTCGCAGCCGTGTACGTGGTCGTGACCATAATACCAGCGTCCATATCGATATCCGTAGTGCGGCGGGCAGTGAGCGCAGTCACCGTCACAGCGACCGTTGTGCCGATGCTTTTTGCTGCCGCCGTCAATATTGACACCGGCGATCACACCAAACAAGGCGGCAAAGAAACCGTGCCGTTTCGGAGGCATGGAGTGATCATCCTCGCATAAATCGACTTCCTCAAAAGTTTCATCTTCGGGGGCCCGTGGTTCTTCGTCTTCGTATTCATCCACCTCACGCAGATCTTCCGGCAGACGTATGCGCTTTTGTTTGCAGATATCAACGATAACCTCATCATCGATCTCGCCATACAGATACTCCATATCCTCTGCAGTCAAGCGTCCTGCGGAATTACGCACCGCAGCAGTTGCCAATTCCTTATCGTTGATACAAGCAAACTCAAGCAGATCGGAGCCTGAAAAAGCCAGCTTTGCTTCGACCGCTTTGCGTAGCAGACGATTTGCCGCTGATACGTTCACCTGCAATTCAATGATGATCTCACCGACCTCGTCGGCGGAGCCTAATGACGTCAGTCCGGATAAGTTTCGCACCTGAGTGCTTTCTGCCCAGTCATAGAATTTGTCGTAGTATTCATCCCATGTATACTGTCTCATAATGCCCTGACCTCCTCGCATCGTGTCAGTTGTATTCATTAAATATTTCAAGGATGATCTTTACGGAACATTGTATTCCTTTTTCACGATACGTGCGTGTTGATCAAATATTACTTTTCGCCGCTGATCAGCTTCTGATACATCTTCATAAGCTCCGCAACGCACGCAGATTCGGTGTTGAGCTTGCCCCAAAATCCGTAAGCTTGCATAACGGCTTTATCGTTTGCCTGGTGAGCCTTGCGAAGCTCGGGCGGCATAGCTACTTCGTCGTAGAGATCAGCCAATGAGCAATCGGGATAGAGCGCACGAGCGTCAAGGATGGCTTGTGCGGTCTGTTCAATCTTGTTCTTTTGTTCGACGGTGGGAGTAGGCCACGGAAAGTTGTTGTAGACAACGGAACCGCTATACCTATAATCACTTTTTAATCGACCTGCAACAGCTCTCATCCATGCATTGTGCACATTTGAAGTTAACACACCAAAATGATATAATGTTGCTCCACAAATAATTGCACATGCATCCGAAGCAATTATCTCAGGCTGCATAAATCCTATTGGTATATATTTTCTGTTTTCGGATGAGTGCCTTGGTATAATAAGATAATTTTCATCTGTTTGCGGTGTGGAAAAGAACAGATATGGCTTCTCAGCAAACTTGCGAGTAGGTGCGGCAGAACTGCTTTCTCTAAATATTTTAATAGCTGTCAACCTTTTTGTGATTTCTTTGTTTTTTATATAGAGTGCAGGAGATATGCCTTTCAACCACAAACAGTATCTTTCAACATCATTATTCAAAAAATCCCTCGCCCCCACATATCGCCTTACACAAGACGCTATCTCGGGAGCATTAGCAACAAGCTCATCTCTTTCTTCTTTGGATAATATGAAATTACCATCGTCAGTGGGTTGATTTCCTTTTGTCATCTTAGGAACATTACAAATCGGCTTGCTTCGACTTGTAACAAAAACAGTTGGAGCGTTTATTAAATAAGAATTTATGTTGTCAACATATTGAAAATAATCTCCGTCGAATAACTTTCTTTTGTAATTATGATCTTTTACGCTAAAACCAATAATTACACAATGAACGTGCGCTTTAAGATTAGCTTCGCTATCCCAGCGAAATGTTCTATATGCAAAATCTATATGAATTCCATAATGCGTGAACAATGTTTCCCACAACGGAGTCACTTGTTCCCCCTGCGTGATACTGTTTGTAGATACCAGCGCTACCTTTACATCTGTTCCTTGGATCAGCTTAGCCGCCTTGTGATACCAAGCTCCGACATAGTCAATACTATTTGACAATTTGATTTTCCCAAAAATAGCGACTGCATCTTCCTTTTGTTCTTTCGTCATCATTGAAGCCCCTACAAACGGAGGGTTACCCATGATATAATTCAGCTTGTCCTTAGGTACAACACTCTCCCAATCTGTTCGGAGAGCGTTGCTTTCGACGATGTTGGCATAGGACTTCAAGGGAAGGAAGTCGATCGACATATTTACGATATCCTCAGTCTCCCTTAGCATCTGGCTTTCTGCGATCCAAAGCGCGGTCTTTGCAACGGTAACTGCAAAGTCGTTGATCTCGATTCCGTAAAATTGCCCGATAGAGACCTTGATGATGTCGCCGGTATCGAGTAATATCTGTCCTTGGTTTATAATTTCAAGTGCCTCGTTTTCCAAACGACGCAGAGAAATATAAGTTTCGGTTAAAAAGTTGCCGGAGCCACAGGCGGGATCAAAGAACGTAAGCTTTGACAGCTTTTCGCGGAAGGTCTCAGCTCTGTCATTTCGGATTTTGGGTACTTTCAACGCCTTGATCTCAGCAAGCTCCTCGCGTAGTTCATCCAAAAACAGCGGATCGATAACCTTGTGGATATTTTCGATAGACGTATAGTGCATACCGCCGCGGCGACGGGTCTCTGGGTTCAAGGTTGATTCAAATACTGCACCGAAAATGGTTGGACTGATCTGCGACCAGTCGAAATCCTCGCTTGCATTGTGCAGAAGCAGATCAACGATCTCCTGCGTAAAGTTTGGAATTTCTATATTCTCATCAGCAAAAAGTCCACCGTTCACGTATGGAAATGCGGCTAATGCGTCATCCATATATGGGTCACGGTCTTTGATCGTGGTATCAAGAACACGGAAAAGGTCAATAAGTGCGCGTCTCACGTCCTTGATCTGAAAACTCTTGATGTAGTTATGGAATCTCATATGTCCGCCGAATATGCCGGCATCCTCGGCATAAAGGCAGAACGCGAGACGAACGCAAAGAATGTTAAGACTGTGAAGCGAAGCCTCATCATCGGGGTGTATGTATTGCTTAAGAATTGCGTCGTATAGTTTTCCTACAAGCTCACCTGCTTGAATAGATATCTGTTCCTCACGGTGGAGAAGCTCACTCTTTTCTTCTATAAGGAACTGCAGTCGATAATATTCCTTTCCGAGATCCTTAAGCATTATGCTTTCAGGCTCACCGGTAGGTTTCTCCATATCGTAAATGAGGAACTCTTCAAAATTGCAGGTTATTATCCAGCGGGGTCGCTGTTAATAAGGCAGCGCTGCTGAATATCTTTGCGCTTGCTGAAATGGGTTCAGTCTCGTACCGTCAGATTGCTGTATAGGAGTACGAAGGTTGAGTCCCTTCTTTTTCTGTTCAATAAGTACATGTGTTGAGGGAATATGACCGTCAATAAAACTCGTGTGGTCAAGCTTCACGCGCTCCTCGAAAAAAATAAACTTCTCCGGCTCTTCTACACCCAAAACGTCGCGTGCAAATGAAAGCCAGAAGGATTGACTGTCACTCTTTTCATCTCCGCGGTCTTTCCAATATTCCGCAAATGCTTTTGCAGCTTTTCTTCTTTCAGATTCGGTCATCTGTTCCTCCAAATCGACATTCCACAATTATATCTACATCATAATAGATTATATTATATTTTTTTATTCATTTCAACTTGTTAATGAGTAAATTCATCTTGAATATAGATCTATTATTAAGCTATTTGTGTTGAAAAAATAGAAAAAGCAAGTCAATTGACTTGCTTTTTCTATCCGCCCCCTTCAGGACTTGAACCTGAGACCCCCTGATTAACAGTCAGATGCTCTAACCAACTGAGCTAAGGAGGCGAAGCGTATTTTTTATTAAATAAAAAATATGCACCTTCAGGGATTCGAACCCGGGACCCACTGATTAAGAGTCAGTTGCTCTACCAACTGAGCTAAAGGTGCTTATCTTTTCTAACCGAAAAGGAGAAGAAATCGATATAATCGAACTGTAAGATTGAACTACGAAGTAGTTCAAGCCCTCGGTCAATTAGTATCGGTCAGCTGCATGCA